>DAIOGT010000320.1:0-4720 GCA_036745095.1 Pyrinomonadaceae bacterium | reverse complement strand
TGGACAGCGCATTCACGAGACCTTCATTGCCTTTCGCGTTGAATGCCTCGAGCAGTGCTTTCTGATCCTCGGGAGTTGAGAGCTCATTTATCAAGAGGTTAAAACTGAACATTCGCCCAAGCTGCTGGGCCTGGCCCCTCGCAGTACCCTGAATGAAGATAGGTTTGGCCAGCTTCGTTCCTTGAGCAAACGTTTTGCTGTTTGACAGCAGCACCAGACAAATCAAACTCATGCCGGCTGCTATGAGAATCGCGTTTCTTACTGTTCGCATTTTGCTTCTCCTCCACTCTGACTGGTCTAAAAACTTAATCCCGAATCCAAACATTGCGCCTGGCAACGATGTGGTCTTCATTGCACACTATGGCAATCAGAGAGATCGATCTTTGGCACCAGGTCACTTTAGACGGAGAGATACGAAGAAGCTATTGGACCTTGGCCCATTGGACCTTAGGCCAATAGGTGACAGACCGTGGGAAAGGACAACAGTTCGTGCTAGCGGTGGTAATTACTCAGCCGGCGAGACGTAAAATTAGTTTTATCTTGCAGAGGGCGGATTAAACAGTAGGCAATAACGCATTCTCATTCAATACCAGCCCGTTCCGTGAGGCGCACAAGCTCGGCCACAGACCCGACCTTCATTTTCTCCATGACGCGGGCGCGATGGACCTTGATGGTTTTTTCCACTGTGCCAAGATCATAGGCGATCTGCTTGTTCAGCTGTCCGGAGACAACGTGTATCAGGACCTCGCGCTCGCGCGGCGTTAGCGTTGCCAAGCGCTCGTGAATGTCATCCAGCTCAGCGCGGCTCTGCCGCTCAATGCGATCCTTCTCGAGTGCAGCTTCAACAGCTTTAAGTAGATCTTTGTCGTGGACCGGCTTGGTCATGAAATCCAAAGCCCCGCCCTTAATTGCCTGCACACTCATGGGGATGTCTCCATGACCGGTAAGGAAAATGATTGGAATAGCGCTGCCTTTGATCCTCAGGGCCTCTTGCAGTTCCAAGCCATTCAAGCCAGGCATCGCAACGTCGAGCACAAGACATCCGGGTGTGTGGGGATCGTAACGTTGAAGAAAGTCCTGCGGTGAACCGAAAGTCACCACGTTGACCTGACTCGCACGCAGCAAGCGCGAGAGGCTTTTAAGCACGGCCGGATCGTCGTCCACGATAAAAACCGTCGGCTCCGCTTGGCTCATCCTGTTACCTCATTACTGACGGGCACGGTGAAATGGAAGGTCATCCCTCGCTCCGGATTGTTGGCCGCCCATAGCTTTCCGCCATGCGCCGAAATGATCGTGCGACAAACCGACAGTCCCAGTCCGAGACCATGGGGTTTGGTGGTGAAGAACGGTTCGAAAACCTGTTCAAATTCGTCAGGAGCTATGCCCGGTCCACAGTCGGAGACCGAAAAGCGGACTCCTTCGCCATCCGACAGTCCCGTGCACACAGTCATCTGGCGGTCGGTGGATGAGTTTTGATTCATTGCGTCGGACGCGTTCATCACCAGGTTGAGAAGGACTTGTTGGAGCTGTACTCGGTCGCCTTTGACAGTCGGCAAAGCAGGCGCGAGCTGCGTGTGCATCGTTACGCTCTGATTCACGAGATCACCGTGAATTAGTTTGAGAACTTCCTGCACAGTATAATTTACGTCAAGCGGTTGTTGGTCCACCTCGCCTTTTTTGAGGAGCAAGCGCAGACGGTGGATTACTTCGCCGGCGCGTATGTCCTGGTCCACGATATCGGTAAGGATATCGCGCACTTCGTCAAGGTCAACACTGTCATGTTCGAGGAAGCGCTTGGCCGCCTGGGCATTGCTGAGGATCGCGGTCAATGGTTGATTCAACTCGTGGGCGAGGGAGCCGGAGAGTTCCCCCAGCATCGTCACTCGCGACAGGTGGGCCAGCTCCGTTCGATGCTGTAGTTCCTCGACCTCAGCCTTTTTGCGAGCGGTTATGTCCCGAGCAATAGTCGAAGCCCCAATAATGATTCCGCGCTCATTCCTGATCGGGGAAACCGTTAAAGAGACGTCGATTCGCATTCCTTCTTTGGACACACGCTGCGTTTCCAGATGATCTACGCTCTCGCCGCGGCTGAGACGTTCAAGAATTCCCTGTACTTCTCCTTTCAGTTCAGGAGGGGCCAGAGTCGAAACATGCTGCCCTACAATTTCGTTGGCAGAGAACCCATAGATCTTTTCTGCGCCGGCGTTCCAGCTGATGATTATCCCTTCCAGCGTCTCACTCAAAATCGCATCATCCGAAGTCTCGACGATCGCAGCCAACTTATTCTTTGCTTCTTCAGCTTGCCTGCGTTTGGCGCGTGTAAACAGTAACCATACGATACCCAACCCCTGGAGAACGATGATCGAGATAGCGACAATAATCCGCCATTTGTACAACTCCCAGACGGAAAGCTCCTTGTACCGGACAATACTTCCCGGCGGTAGCTTGCCTTCGTCTATTCCCCAACGCTGTAGCTCTCTCCAATCGAACATGGTGGTGTTCGGAATCGTCTGCAGAGGAATATTCTTCGGGCTCTCCCCGGCCAGAATGCGCAAACCCATTTCCCCGGCGCGAGTACCTAGCGCTTCGAAATCAACCAGGCGCCCGCCAATCATCCCACTGCCCATGTAAGTTTGCGATGTTCCGTAAATGGGGGCGCTCGACGAGGGCGCCAACAGAGAAATCAACTCCGGGTTTGGAGAGATTTGGCGCGTACTGTCCGAGCTAACCCACAAATAAAAAACAATGCTCTTATCCGGCAGACTTGCCAGTTTTGTTCGCAATTCATCAATTGGCAACCCAATCAGATATACGAACTCGACTTTACCTTCATGCGGAGTAAACTCCTGTCGCGCTTGTTCCACAAAGGCGGTATCAGCCGGCATCTTGCCTGCCACCACCACTACCCTTTTAGTTTGTGGCTGGAGGGCCAGCGCAATATCAAGGGTGGGGCTTAGCTCCACTCTTCCTCCAACTCCGGTGACATGCGCATCCAGACTAAGGTCTGCCACTCGCTTCATTTCATACGCAATGAAAACGACCGGAGTATTGGGGAAGACTTCCTCCCGATGCCTCAAGAGAAATCTCAGAGCGGACCGGTTGAAGGCGTAAATCAGATCAATAGACTCTCCGCTGTACTTGCGTTGCAGCAGCCTGACCAATTCCTCCTCATATTTATCATTGGGGATTCTAAAAGTATCCAGAGCTTCATAGAAGACTTGGAGGCCCTCAGGCAAGCCATTCCTGACAGTTGAGCTGACGGCTTTAGCCAAAAGCACGTTGCCGGGAACAGAATGGTCGTCTGAAGAAAAGATGAGAACTCTCTTGGGCAACTCGTCAGCTGAAGCAGCTTGCGCAGAAAGAAGGTACAGCGCCGTTATTAGCGCACCGGCGAGCCCTTTTCCAAGGGCCAGCGCTGAGTTCATCTTAATTGGCCGTCCCAACATGTTTGCAAACCCGTTCCACCTAAAACAAAAACTTCAAAGCGAGCTGCATCTGCCGCGACGAGCCGGAATCTCCGGTCGGGAATCGCGTGTTGCTGATCCTCCCGAAGTTTTGGCTGCCAGCCACTCTTCCGGGCTGGCCGAAGCTGGCATGATTGAAAAGGTCGAACACTTCCGCGCGCATTTGCAAGCGCATCCGCTCACTGAGCTCGATGTTCTTGAGTAAGGAGAAATCCATGTTATTAAAGCCGGGGCCGATAACCACATTGCGGCCGAGGTTGCCGAAGCGCGCGACCGGAGTAAAGGCAGAGGTATCGAACCAGCGATCCACACGACCGAAAATTCCAACCGGCCCCGCGACATCCGGCCGCAGCGTGTTTGCCACTCCATTGACAGTGCTGTTCGTGGTGATGATGTTCACGGGATTGCCGCTTTGCGACTGAACTATGGCGGCAATTTGCCAGCCCTCTTTGATGCGGTTGCCCGTGAATGGCAACTCGTAAATCGCGCTCGCGACGAGGCGATGACGCGCGTTGAAGTCCGACAGTCCGCGGTCGCCTCGCAGGTCGTAGCTGTTCTGCACGGTGACGACGTTGGGCGGCGAACTGAGCGAATTGTAGTCTATGGACTTTGACCAGGTATATGAAGCGTTGAATTGCAAGCCGTCCGAGAAGCGTTTCGTGAATGAAGCCCATAGCCCGTTGTAGCTGGAGTTCCCAGTGCCCTCGACCTGCGCGATGTTGCCGATGAGCGCGCCCGGCAACTCCGGGCTAGAATTGGACAACCGGGGAAAGGGGCGCACGCCGTTGATGGGCTGGTTGATGTTGCGCGAGATTCGCAGGTGCGTGCCCTTCGAGCCGAAGTAACCGACCATCACAGCGAGCTGAGGCAGCAGTTCACGCTGCACGTTTAGATTCCAGGATTGGACATATGCATTCTTATAATCGTGATCAACAGTTATTAGAGAGTTCCCGGCAGCGCGTGCGAGGTTGATGGCGTTGTCAAGCCGGACCGTACCGGTGAAGGAGAGCGGCGTCGCCAGTGGCGGGTTGATAGATGTGCCGAAGACGACGTCCGTCATCGGCTGCTCAACGAGAATCGCGTAGCCGGCGCGCACAGAGGTCTTGCCATTTCCGAACGGGTCCCATGCAAAGCCGACACGCGGCTGAAAATTCTTTTTATTGGTACGGTAAGGCTGAGCGATGTCGCGCCCGACGCGAAGCAGCGAGGCGGTCTGCGGGTCGAAGACGATGAAGCGGTCGTAGCGCTCCGTGGGC
>DAIOGT010000319.1:0-4740 GCA_036745095.1 Pyrinomonadaceae bacterium | reverse complement strand
GCGCGCTCGCCGATGCCGTTGATCGTGCACTCGACCTGCCGCGCTCCGGCTTCGATCGCTGCCAGACTGTTTGCGACCGCGAGTCCAAGATCGTTGTGACAGTGAACACTGATGATCACGTCTCGATCTCTGACAACCCGCGCGTGCACCAATTGAATTAGGCGCGTGTACTCGCCGGGCGTTGTGTATCCAACCGTGTCAGGAACGTTGAGCACTGAGGCGCCCGCATCAACCGCTGCTTCAAGCACTTCGCATAGGTAATCGACGTCGCTGCGCGTCGCATCTTCTGCTGAAAACTCGACGTCATCTGCATAATTGCGGGCCTGTTGCACGGCGGCGCGTGTCATCGCGATCACTTCGCCGCGCGTCTTTTTCAACTTGTGTTCCAGATGGATATCGGAGGTCGCGCAGAACGTGTGAATTCGCGGCCGAGCAGCAAACTTCAGCGCCTCAGCAGCACGCGTGACGTCCTGCTCCGCGGTGCGACAGAGTGCTGCCACTTTGACTTCCCGGCACTGCGCGGCAATGGCTTTGACAGCGGCGAAGTCGCCTTCCGAGGCAATGGGAAAGCCCGCTTCAATGATATCGACGCCGAGGTCCTGGAGCTTGTCAGCCATCCGGACCTTCTCCGGAAGATTCATCGAGCAGCCGGGAGACTGTTCACCATCGCGCAAAGTAGTATCGAAGATGCTGACTCGGTTTTGTGGCATGGAATTCCTCCTGTGGGCAAGCAAGAGGAGATGCTACGGAGGCTTGGGCCAAGAGTCAAAGCTATAATCTTTATGGAAAGATAAAAATTATTTAGCGGCGGGATTATAGAGTCGTGCGACTTTTAGCCGCGGATAAACGCCGATAGACTCGGGTTACAACGAGAATGTGCCGTAGAACGCGCTGTTTTCGCCCGAGCGGGACCAGGGCTCGCCGACGCCGTTACCGGAATAAAGCGCCTTCGACGTGTAACCGACTTTCCTGTTCTCGAGTCCAACCAGCGGCGCGTACCAGATGAGATTCGGCATCTTGCAGCAGAGATCATTCGGCATCGCTTCGACGTTGATCGCGGCCTCGTTCGTCACGACCGCGTATGTGCGCCCGTTGCGTTCGAAGCTGATCGGCGCGCTGCGCACGTCGACGACTTTGCCAAGTGACGCGGCGTATTTTTCTCGAAGAGCGTTGATCATCGCGAGCGCCTGTGTGCGCGAGGCCTTTGAATCGATAATGATCTCCGACTGCCGCGCTGCATACGTTTCACTGAGATTCGCGTCGGCGCTGACGATTGCCAACACGCGCACGCCCGTGAGATCCACTCCCTGCCATTTTCCAGAGGTAACACTCCACGCCATCATCGCATCGCGTCCGGTGGTAACGACTTCGCCGTTGTAGTGACAGGCGCCGGCAAACACGCTCGCCGTGCGCACTTCAACATAGTCTCCCCGAAGACTGACATTCTCAGCTTGAGAACTGAACACGAGTGCGCTCACTGAGACGAGCATTGCTGCGATGACAAATAATCCCTTACGCATTGGCTAAACCTCCAAAAAATAATACAGCCCACAGATTACACGGATTTCAGGGCCGATGTATAGCAGGGGCGCCCAGGGCCGCACCGATCCGGATCGACACGGCCGTTGTCGGGCCCGATAACTTCCTGAGTTTCGCAGCACCAGACGTGGTTTGTCGCGTCCAGATACTCGTCAGCGCTGCTTGCGAGGCGATCGAGCATGAAGTACTTCTTCGAACGCAGCGAGCCGCAGAACGGTGATTGCAGTGGTTCAACTGATTCGTTTGGCATAACGATTCTCCAAAACAACAGGCTAAAGCTTGAACACTAAACTCAAACATTTGCCGCCTTCGCGAGTGCGCGACGGACGAGCGTTTGGGTAAGCGGAACTTTGTACGCATTCTTTTCAAGCGGCTGTGCATTGGCGAGCGCGATTTTCGCGGTCTCGGCCAGCACGTCCGGCGTCAGGGTCTTTCCGGTCACAAACTTCTCCGCCGCGGGCACCCGCCACGGTATCGGCGCCACGCCGCCCAGCACGATTCGTGCATCACGCACCGTGCGATTGGCGCCGAGCTGCACTGCCACCGCGGCCGATGCGAGTGCGAAATCGAGCGACTCGCGTTCTTTAAACTTTAAGTAAGTCGAGTGCGCAGCCACCGGCGACATTGGAACGGTGATCTCGGTAATGATCTCTTCATTCTTCAAGACGTTCTCACGCCGAACATCACCCTCAGACGGCAACGTAAAGAATTTATCCAACGGAATCACACGCCTGCCGGCCGTGCCGACAACAGTTACTGACGCACCGAGGGCGAGCAGCATCGGCGCAAGGTCCGAAGGATGAACGATGAACGATGGACCACCACCGAAAATCGCGTTGTACTTGTTCTCGCCACTCGCGGCGTAACACTCTGTTCCGCCTTTCTTCAAACAGATCACTTCTTCGAGCCGGAAGTACCAGCAACGAGGACGCTGGCATAGATTGCCGCCGACTGTGCCGAGATTGCGAATTTGCGACGTCGCGATCGAGTTCGCAGCTTCGGCGAGGCCGGGAAAACTCTTGCGTACTCCCGCGTGCTCTTCGAGTTCGGTCAACGTCACGAGTGCGCCGATCGTAAGCCCGCGCGAGTTGAGCGTGATGCGATCGAGGCCACGGATGTTTTTGAGATTCACCACCCGAACGGGACGCGACGTGTAGTCTTTCATCGTCGTCAGCAGATCCTGTCCACCTGCAATCGGCCGCGGCGCCTCGTCGATATCACCAGGCGCAGCAACAGTGAGCATCTTCACCGCTTCATTAACGGTTGTTGGATTCGTCCATTCAAAGGCCTTCATCTGTGTTTCCTCAATCGGTGTTTATCCGCGGCTAAGAACTGTCGGTTTCGTGAGTCCCATCAAAATCTTGTCCGGCGTGATTGGTAACTCGCGCACCCGCACGCCAGTGGCATTGAAGACCGCATTCGCAAGTGCGCCGACTGCCGGGATAATGCAGCCCTCCGCGATACCGATCACGGCTTCGCGCTTATCGTCGTCGTCGATGATGGGCACCAGCTCCGGCATCTCAAGACTTCCCGGAAGTTTGTAATCGCCAAAGCCGGGATTGAGCTGCATGCCAAGCTGCGCATCCATCACGCGGCCTTCCCAGAGTGCCATGCCAATCGACTGGATCACGCCGCCGTTGATCTGGCTCTCCATCGTCAAGCGATTCAGCGGCAAGCCACCATCTTGAATATGGACCATCTTGATTGGTTTGACGAAACCTGTTTCCACGTCGACTTCAACTTCAGCAAAACACACACCGTGTACGCCGCGCGCCTGCAAGTCTGCACGCCACTCGCCGTGCGACGTGATGCCTGCAGCCGGCAATGCCGCAACAGCCTGTTGCCACGACAGCGACTTACCGTTCGCGGAAACTTTGCCATCCGCGAAAAGCACTTCCTCCGGTTTCGGATTCCCAAGCAGAGGCGCCACGCGCTCGGCCATCATCAGGCGCGCTTTAATCGCCGCATCTTTCACTGATGGCGATAACGAGGGCGCGGTTGTGGAACCACCCGACGGATTTGCTGCGCCGAGTTTCGAATTGCCGATGCGCTCTTTCACGTCTTTGATCGTGAGTCCGAGCTCTTCGGCAACAATCGCTCTCGTGTACGTGCGCGTTCCCGTGCCGAGATCCTGCGTGCCCACTGCGACAAGCACCGAGCCATCGCGCGAGATCGTCACATCAACTTTGCACTGGTTGTTACCGCCGCCGCCCCACGTGCCGACAGCGCAACCCATGCCTCGTTTGAATGGACCAGCGTTTCCACCCGCAACCGGATTGCGCCGGGACCAGCCAATCTCTTTCGCGCCCCGCTCCAACTGCCGGTGATAAACCTCGTCGCGCAGGTTCTTCTTGCGAAACTCGACCGGATCCATCTTGATTTTGTGTGCGAGTTCGTCAACGAGCGATTCCACTGCAAACGAAGCCTGCGGATGGCCTGGCGCGCGCATCGCCACCGACGAATCCTCGTTCGTGTGTAGCGCGAAGATCTCGCGATACGTATCGCCCATGCGATAGATGTACGGCTGCCCTGCCTGCGAGCCCTGGCCGATGCCGCCGAGACGATACTGGCGTGCCTCCATCGCGACGATTGTGCCGTCGTTTTTCACCCCCGCTTTCATCTTCTGCCACGATCCGGAGCGATTACCCGCCATCACAAACTCGTCATAACGCGTGAACATCAACTTCACCGGCACCTTTGTTTGTTTCGAAAGCCGGCACGCGAGCATGCCTTCGAGTCCGAGGCCGAACTTTGAGCCAAAGCCGCCGCCCATGTGCTCGACAGTCGTGGTCACGGCATTTTCAGTCAGTCCTAATTCTTTGGCGGCATCGCCATGAATCGTGAACGTTCCCTGCGTTGACGCATAAATCGTGGCGGAGTCGCCGCCGCGATAATCGACCACCATGCCGTGCGTTTCGAGGCACGCGTGATGAATGCGCGGGGTGATGTATTCGCCCTCGACGATTGCGTCCGCGGTCGCGAAAGCGGCTTCAGCTTTCTGCTTTTCGCCGTTCTTCGCCTTTTCCTGAAGGTTACTTTCTTCAGCGACCACCTTCGGCGCCTCGGGCCGAATCGCCTGGTGTGCATGGACCACGTGCGGAAGCACTTCGTAAGTAACTTTGATCGCGCGGAGGGCGTCACCCGCTATCTCGGGTGTCGTTGCGGCGACCGCCGCAACCGGAGCCCCCGCGAAGCGAAGTT
>DAIOGT010000318.1:0-4742 GCA_036745095.1 Pyrinomonadaceae bacterium | reverse complement strand
CTTCGAACTCGTACTTGTTCGGCACCGCCAGCCACGGCATTCGCCGGCGCTCGGCGGCGAGCGCGTCACGGGCGCGCGTCAAACCCTTCTCCTTCACGAGAAGCTGCTGACGCGCAGCCTCCCACTCTTCCGCCGATACAATCGGCGGCGTCTTCATTACGACATGCTCTGCCACGTTTTTTTCGTTGTTCTGCTTCACGTCTCTCTCCTTGTTCTCCGTTGTTGACTCGCTCATTGTTTACTCTTCTTTGAATCCAGTTGCGCTGTGCGTGGCTCACGACGTTGCCGCCGCAAAGTCCGAACCTTCACCGCCACCAAACCGAGCACGCCCGCGCCCGATGTAGCGCCTGCAACAACAAGTACTGCGTTTGTCATGCATATAGGACACATGCTTTTAGACTCCTTTTTAATTTCTCATAGTAGTGACGGGCGAGGCAGACTGATTTCTACAGGGGGACGAACGATCGCTTACTGAGGCGTCAAAACGTTGCGACGTTCGGTCAGAAAAGCACGGACGGCGGGATCATCGCTAAGTCCAATAGCGCGGTCGTACGCCTCGGCAGCGGCCTGCGGACGCCCGAGTTGTCGCAGGAAGTGCGCGCGAACGGCCCAATACGGTTGGTAGGAAATCACGGCCTGCGAGTCGATCTGATCAAGGAGAGTCAGTCCTGCTTCGGGTCCACGAACTTCGGCGTGCGCCGCAGCGCGCGCGATCGCACCTCCGATCGAGGGCGCGAGTTGCATGAGTTGATCGTAGAACGCAGCAATGGCAGCGGAGTCAGTCCGATTCGTGTGCGCCCGTTCGGCGTGGGCTGATTGAATGGCGGCTTCGATCTGAAATCGTCCTGGTCGCCGCATTTGGAAGGCGACGGTGAGTTCACTTTCCGCTTCTTCGATCATGGGCATGAGCCAGTCTTTTGGATCCTGTTCTGACAGCGGCACGAATCTGCCGTCGACAGTGCGACGCGCCGGACGTCGCGCCTCGCAATACAGCATCAACGCCAGCAGACCGCGAACCTCCGGATCGTCCGGAATCTGCTCACGCAGCACACGTGCGAGCCAGATTGCCTCCTGACCGAGTTCAGTGAGGCGTTGATCGGCGCCACTCGCGTCCTCCCAACTGTGGCCGTACGCAGCGTAGATCGCGTTCAGCACTGCTTCCAGGCGCTCGGGAATCTGATCTGCCGTAGGAATCTCAAACGCGATCCGCGTTTGACGGATCTTGGTCTTGGCACGCACCAATCGTTGCCCGATCGTCTTCGGCGCGACGAGTAATGCTCGTCCAATTGCCTCCGCATCGAGGCCCAGGACTGTTTGCAACATGAGCGGGGTGTGAATTGCGGGATCGATGGCAGGATGCGCACACACGAACAGGAGTTTGAGACGCTCATCGGGCCAGCTATCGGGATCCGCTGTCTCATCAAACTCGCGCGTCATGAGTTTTAAAGTCGGAGTGCTCTGTTCGTGGACCTGCTGATGTCGTGCATGGTCCACGAGGCGGTTGCGCGCAGCCGTTAAGAGCCAACCTTGCGGATTCTTCGGAATACCGTCGCGTGGCCACGTAGTCAATGCGGACACCAGTGCGTCGGCCAACGCGTCTTCAGCGCCTGCAACATCGCGTGTGCGCGTTGCGAGCAACGCCACGAGACGTCCATAAGATTCGCGCGCTACCGCTTCGACCGCGCGGTGCGCGGGCTCATAAGTTCGAGTTTGCAACGGTGACGCGTGGCTCCATTTCGACGGCTATTGGCCGCACTTCCACGGTACCGTAGGAAGCGGCCGGACATCTTGCCGCCCATTCCAATGCGGCATCGAGCGAAGGCAGCTCGAGCAGCGTAAACCCACCCAATTGCTCCTTCGTGTTGGCATACGGCCCATCCTGGATCTCGCGCTTGCGGTCGCGCAACCGCACGGTCGTCGCGGTTTCGGGCGCGTCGAGTGGTTTGCCGCCGACAAAGATGCCAGCGTCGAGCATGGCACGGTGATACGCGCGCCAGGCAGCGGCGTATGGTTCCGACTCGACCACCGATTCGCGCCGCGCAAAGTCGTCCGGTTTCTCATAAATCAATAAAGCATAGAGCATCTCGTTCTCCTCTTCGTGGTTGAACCACGCTCGTTAGTATGACGGACGACGGACTGCGATTTCGACAACGTCGAATCACTAACCGCGAATGACACGGATAAAAATCCCGATTTTTTTCCATTTAATCTGTGGCTAGATCTAGTTCCCAGGTTTCGCCAATCAGGTCGTTTCCAAAGCTGTGATGCTTTTCAGCTCTCACTAACTTGTAGCCCGCCTTTTCATAAATACCACGCGCGGCGAGCAACACGCTGTTCGTCCACAGTACAATCTTCTTATAACCAGCCTGCCGGGCAAACCGTGTACATTCATCAACCAATCGTTTTCCGACTCCCAAACCGCGCGCCTTCGGATCGACTATGAGTAATCTCAATCTCGCCACCTGATTCGACTCCTTCACTAAAAAGACGCAACCAATATTCTCGCCATCTTTCTCCGCAATCCAACAACGTTCTTTTTTTGGATCGTAGTTCTTAACAAAGTCCGCGACGATTTGGGCCACCAGGGCTTCGTACGTCTCGTCCCAACCAAATTCCTGTGCGTACAAAGAGCCGTTTGACTGCACCACCCAACCCATATCGCCGGCGTGCGGTGGTCTCAGTATGTACGAAATCTTTTCGTCTTTGAGCGACGTTCCAAGCAACTCCTCGATCGTTCTCATCGCACCGATCAGACGGGTTCGTTCCTGCGCAGATAGATCATTCAGGATCTCTGCGACCTGGTTGCATGAGAGCTGGTTCAAACTCTCAAATTCTTTTCGTCCGCGCGCAGTCAAACTCAATACACTCTGTCGAGCATCTGCTTCAGAGGACTTTTTAGCGATCAGTCGACGCTGTTCGAAATTGCGTACGATGCGACTCAGGTAGCCCGGATCCAATCTCAACTCGTTTGCTACTTCGCTGGCAGTCGCACTAGCACGCTGGGCCAGTTCGTATATGACGCGCGCTTCAGTAAGCGAAAAAGGACTTTCGAGAAGGCCCTCACTCAAGACACCAATCTGCTTCGTGTAGAAACGATTAAAACGCCGAACCGCGTCTATTTGAGCACTCATTGCATATCTCCTTTCGTCTACTTGCCAGTGTCAATTAACTAATTGATATTGTCAATTAAATAGATGCTTCAGTTTGTTATCCACAATTGCCGTTGGCGTCCTGGGCCACGCCAACGATCTTCGGTTAGATTAACTAGGACGAATTCGATCGATGCGCGTCGATGAAGGAAAATAAAACCAACCGAGCGATTGATTCGAAGATATGAGCAGAAAAAAGAAACACAGTCGTAATGATCGGGAGCAATGATGAGCACGAAAATGAGGGCAGCACAAATAAGCAAAGCCGGTGGCGATTGGGAGTTGGTCGAACGTGAAATTCCTGAGCCGAGTGCCGGACACGTGCGCGTAAAGGTTGCGGCATGCGGGATTTGCCACAGTGACGCGCTGGTCAAGGATGGCATCTGGCCCGGACTTCAATATCCACGCGTTCCCGGTCATGAAATCGCCGGTCAGATCGACGCCGTGGGTGACAGCGTTACGCTCTGGCAGAAAGGTCAACGTGTCGGTGTAGGTTGGCATGGCGGACACTGTTTCGTGTGCGATCAATGCCGGCGGGGTGACTTCGCGATGTGCGTCAATCGAAAGGTCACGGGCATCGATTTTGACGGTGGTTATCAAGAGTACATGATTGCGCCAGGTTCGGCGCTCGCTGCGATTCCTGACGACTTACCTGCTGAAGAAGCCGGACCATTTATGTGTGCAGGCGTGACCGTCTTCAACGCGCTGCGAAACTCAGGTGCGCACACTGGAGACTTGGTCGCGGTGCAAGGTATCGGCGGGCTGGGCCATCTCGCGGTCCAGTACGCGCGGCGCATGGGATTTAAGACGGTGGCGATCAACCGCGGCAACGACAAAGAAGCGTTGGCGCGAAAGCTTGGTGCATATAACTACATCGATGCTACTGCAACGGACGTCATCGCTGAGTTACAAAAGCTCGGCGGCGCGAATGTGATTCTGGCAACCGCTCCGAACGCGGAAGCGATTTCGGCTCTAGTTGACGGATTAGCACCTGGAGGCAAACTCCTGGTACCGGCGGCGCCAGCGGAACCATTGACGATCAGTATGTTCTCCTTAATCACGAAACGCAGTTCAGTTGCTGGTTGGTATTCCGGGACAGCGCGAGATTCACAAGACACTTTGGAATTTAGCGCGTTGAGCGACGTGCATCCGATGATCGAGAAGTATCCGCTCGATCGAGTGGCAGAAGCCTACGAACAAATGCACAGCGGCAGAGTGCGATTCCGAGTGGTTCTCACCTTCGGTGACTGAGGTGCGATGAGCCAACCGATCGAAACCTGCAGAAGTCGATCGAGTACTTTCAAAGTCCGATCAAAGAATATTACATTATGCGATGGCCCACGTGAGGCTAGCTGCTTGTGACACTCTGTGGATGCTGTCCAGTTCGGCGCGTTGCCGCCATTAGAGAGGCGCAAACCACACCCGACGTATTCTTCGCGATCAAGGCGTAAACATTTCGTGCTTTTGGAAAATCTTTAACTTGATACGAGGCCGACAAGTATGGGCGCTCGGGTTTCGAGATCGCTCTGCGTCCACTCTTCGGCGTAAAGAATCGCTTTCAACGTGGACCAGTACCTGATAAGCATTCAGGCT
>DAIOGT010000317.1:0-4762 GCA_036745095.1 Pyrinomonadaceae bacterium | reverse complement strand
TCCGGCACATGATCTTCGGATTCATCTATTCCGACGAATATCGCCACCGCTTCGGTCCTTAGGAATCAACGTGGTCCAAGCCCACAATTTATAGCCACAGATCACACGGCTGATCCGTGCGATCTGTGGCCTCTATTAATTTAGCTTAGTGAAACACGATTCCGACGCCGATTCGGAAATTGTGCTGCGTGCTGTCAAACACTCTGGTCGGGTTGTAATCAAGCTGTATTGCCCTAATCGAAATACGATCGCTCGCGCGAACGTCGATACCGCCGCCGAATGCCGCAGCAAATCCGGTCTCACTGTCCGTGAAATCCACCGGGCACGGACTTGGGATCACTGCAATACAAACGTCCGAGTTGAAATCCACTCGATTTCGAACATGCGCCGCGCCAACGAGCGCATGAGCGAATGGCTTAAACGTACCTTCGGTGGAGTTGTCTTTTATTTGCACACCTCCGAGAAAGTTGAATAGTCGTGAGCTGACGTCGACCTCTGCGGTCGGGACCGCGATACTGCCGAACGGGAACGTCCTGGTTTTGAAGTGTGCAGAAAAGTCGCCCTTGATCCCAAAGTAGCGCGTGAGATTTCCCGTCGCTGATAGCTCGAAACCGTGAAAGCCTTCGCGCTCATCGATGATGTCGTCCAGGTCAGGATCGTCGTCGCCGATGCCGGTGTCGATCCGGTTATGCGAATATCCTCCAAAAAACTCAAACTTCTTGTAGTCAGATTGCGCAGCGGCGATTGAGGCGCACGCAATGATGATCGTTGCGATCGAAATGGTCTTTAACACAAATTATCCTCCTAAGTGTGATGAGATCGGCCAAACTGCTTTTGGTAGCGCGTGGGAGAGCCGAAGAACGCCCGTTAGACGGTGCCTTTGAGCCGGCAGGTTGTCTGTTCCGGTGTGGACTAATGGGCCAATCGTCCCTAAATTCGTCGAATCTGTGTTTTAAAACACGAAGCTCGCGCCAGCCCGGCCTGTTCGGCCCGGTGTGCGAAAACCACTCTCGAAATATTCTCGGTCGAAAAGATTGTCAACGTATCCGAAAAACCGCAGTTGCCGCCGTTCATCACCCAATGGCAATGAATAGCTCGCACCCAGATCGGCTTTAGCGATTCCTTTGAACCGGAAGCCGCGGCTCGTAAACGTTACCGGATCGAAGACCGCGCCGAGGTAATCGCTTGAGGCCGAGAAATCGAAATTGATCAGTAGGCGACGACCAACGCGCTGCGTGGCTACGAATGAGAATTGATGATCGGGAATGACGAGCGAGCGGATCGTCCCCGGCACTTGCGGTGTGCGCTGCTGCGCTTTAGTGAGTGTGTAGGCGGCGGTAAGATTTAGCGTCCTGAGGGGAGTGGCTCGCAACTCAAGTTCAGCGCCGCGCGCGATTCCGCCGTTGGTGTTGAGATATCCGCCAAACCTTCCGAATGGATCGGTCGTGAAATCGATCAAACCTGTGAAGTCGAAGATGATGATCCGTCGCAGCTCAGTATAGAAATACGTTGCAGACGCACGTACGCGATTGCCCGCAAACGTCTGGTCTATTCCGACATCGAACGCGAGTGACTTTTCCGGTTTCAGACGTGGATCGCCAAAGATTGAATACCCAAAGAAACTGTCGAACGCGGTGCCGAAACGTTCGAATAAAGACGGTGCTCGATACCCGTTGCCGATGTGTCCGCGTAGCTTCGTATTTGTCGATCGAAACGTGTAAGCGATCGAGCCGTCGCCGGTGTAAGCAGTTGGTGGTGACTGAAACGTGATGCCGGTGTACGGCGCTGACGCCGTGGGCGCAAACACCGGTTGCTGCAACCGGAAAAACTGCGCGCGGAAAGCCGCAGCGATCTGTAAACGATCGTCGAGAAAGCGGATTTGATCCTGAACAAAGAATGCGTGACTTCTTTGCGCGACATCGACATCAGAGTTGTCCGCGGGGTTGACCTGAAACGACGGATTCGTAAAACTCTCCCGCTCAAATTCGTACCCGCCGGTGATGTAGTTGACGCGTCCGGCACGTAAATCGACACGCGCGTTCAGAGTGTGAATGCGCGCGTCGAAATCAGATCGCGTCGTACCGCCGAATGGCTGAAACCCGATTCCGAGTGGTCCATTGATCGTGCTGCGATTAGTCGCGAGGCCCTGGTAACTGATGGTGTAGCCGAAAGCTTCAGTGGGCCGTTGCGTAAACGTGAGTGCGCCATCGAAGAAGCTCGCTTTACGCAAGTTGTCAGGGTCGTTGGCGGCAGGAATGAAGGTCGCGGCCCCAATGTTCAATTGTGAAGGTGGCACGCCGGCTTCGAAGCGAAGTTGTTCGGCTCGAGACAACGAAATGGCTTCGATGATGCCCGTCGCAGGAAGAGTACCGACACCTTCCGGGTTGTTATTCAACTGTAAACGCGACTTGCCCGTGTAGATGCGGCCGGAGAGTGTCGTAGTCGGCGTCAAACGAAACAGAACCCGCCCTTGCCCGCTGGTGGTGCGTGCCTCGTCCTGATCGTCGAGACCACGAGTGACGTTGAAGAAAGAAATACCGGCGCTGTAAACGACGCGATTGTTTCCCACGCCGCCCGCCAGCTGCGCTCGTGAGCGAAATAGACCGAGGTTTCCGCCCTCGCCGAGCACGCTGCCGTGAATTGGACCACCGCCCTCGTTCGTTACGACATTTACGACGCCGCCCACCGCATTTGAGCCGTAGAGAGATGACCCGGAGCCGCGCAGCACTTCAATCCGGCTGACGTCCGTCACGATCAAATCTTCCAGAAAACCTGAGGCGTCACCCGTAGTGGCGGCAGCATCGCGAAACCGTATGCCGTCGATCAGGACGGCAGTATCTTCGCTAGGCAGCCCGCGCGTTTTGATCGACGTGAACGAACCGGGACCACCCAGTTGTTGCACGCGCAACCCAGGCACGACTCGCAACGCTTCGGGAATCGACAGCTCGTCGCGATCATCGATCTCCTGCTCGGCGACCACGGTGAGTGCTTTTGAAACTTCATCGACTGTCTGCGGTGTGTCAGACGCAGTGACCACGACGGCGCTGCGTACCCCTGAGATCTCGAGCGCGACGTTGTGTGTGGTGGTCTTGCCACGCTCGAGGTCGATTGCTCGTGCAGGCGCGAGTGCAAAACCTTTGGCCTCGGCTTCGACGAGATACTCGCCGGCGGCAAGGTCTTTGAAGTTATATGCGCCGCTCGAGTCCGTCACCGTTACGAGACTGAAGCTGCGTTCGCGGCCGTAGAGTCGGACCGTCGCGCCCGGCACATTTGCGCCTTGAGGATCTTTTATGTAACCACTGATTGCAGCACTACCATTCCCTGTTTGCGCCGTAGCTGCGCTGGCGATTACAAGCGTGATCAGTATCGAAACGACGACTTTTCTCATTGTTTTTGACTCTCTTCCCACACAAACAGTTTTGTGCTTTTTGTGCCTTTTCGTGGCTAAAAACAAAAACGCCCTCGATCTCCGTTGGAAGATCGAGGGCGTCTAAACTCGATGTTTGAAAATCCTGATTGCTGTGACGCCACTTGCTCTTTCCCGGAGCGGATGTGGTCGCTTCCGTTGCAGCAGGCAAGGTTTCCTGACTTCCGGCTCAAGCGCGTAGCTTCACGGCCTTCCCAATCTCGTGGAGATCAGTGACGTAAATGGAAGCTATGCAATTGCCGGTACACAGTGGCGGGAACCGTCTGGGCATTTCACCCAACTTCCCTTGTCGCCCTCAATGGGCACCTGCGACGGTCCAACTCAACATCGGATGACGTCGATTTGGATTAGCGATTGCTTAGTTACAAAGAACAGGTTCGCTCGTTGAAGCGGCGACCACTCTATGTCTCACGATGGACGTCTGTCAAGTTTTGAAGATGGAATTAATCATTCCGAAATCCGCAGCGTCGTCAGCAAAAGTAAACGTGCCCTCCTCACGCATTTCGCGTGCGGCACGGAGAAAAGCGCCGAGCGCGCAACGTGCAAGTCCGCTGCCGACGCTGATGCGCTTCACTCCGAGAGCAGACACTTCGGCAACCGTCAGTTTCACGCCCTTTAAACCCATCAACAGGTTGACCGGGCGATCGACTGAGCTGATCAAAGCAGCGATATGGTCCTTACTCGCGATGCCGGGTGCATAAAGCACATCGGCGCCGGCTTCCTGGTACATCTGCAATCGCTCAATCGTTTGATTCAAGTCGGGCTTGCCGACGAGATAGTTTTCCGCGCGGGCAGTTAAGATAAATGGAAAAGGGAGACTGCGAACTACTTCAACCGCGGCTCTGATGCGCTCGACCGCAAGCGCGCTCTCATAGAGTGGATCGTCCGGACGCTGAGTGGAATCTTCGATTGATCCGCCAACCGCCCCTGTAGCTGCGGCTAAGCGGATCGTCTCTGCGACAATTTCAGGAGTATCACCGAATCCGTTCTCCAAATCGATGCTGACCGGTAAATCCGTTGCCTCAGCGACTGACCGGGCATGGGCCAGCATCGCGTCGCGACCCACAGCGTTATCCGCCTTCGCGATGGTAAATGCGTATCCGGCACTGCTGGTCGCGAGAGCTTCAAATCCAACGTGGGCCAACAGTCGGGCGCTGCCCGCGTCCCAGGGATTGGGAATAATAAATGTTCCGTCGCGCTTGTGAAGCTCGGCAAAAGCCGCGCCCTTTTCAGCTTGGGTCAACATGTGATGCCTCTCTTTTATTTCGGTGGAAGGCCGAAGGTCCCTTCCACGACCTGCACAAAATTTCGTTCTTCGCGGAGAATGATACGTTT
>DAIOGT010000316.1:0-4783 GCA_036745095.1 Pyrinomonadaceae bacterium | reverse complement strand
GTACACAAAAAAATAGGGCAGCTTCGGTGAACCGCGCTGCCCTTTACTTAACTCCGACAACTGAACTCACTCAACGTCGGCTGGATTATTGAAAAGAACAGTGAGTTTGATACTTCCGTGTCCAAACTGCGGGAAACCGGTTGTATTGCGGTCCCCGGGATCAAGATTGGAGGCAGTATCGTCTGGCGGGAAAACAACGAGCGAGTTAAGAAACTCCATTATCCTCGCTTTGTTAGTCACGGATAACGCCGCAAACGCATCGCGGGCCGTCGTTGCCTCACCACCGTGACGTAAAATCACTTCGCGAAGATTAATGCTGCGCCCATCATGCCCGTACGGTGCAGTCGTACCTACGCCCCAAAGCGGCGTCGTCAAAAACATGGTCTGCATCGTTCCGTCGTAATTCCTCTCATGAAATCGCGGCCCCAGGTCGTGTCGCTTGAAATCAGTGAAAATGTTCTTGACGAGGAAAGGTTGGTTTACTGGGCGCTTTAAGGTCGGAAATCCACTGCCATCATCCTGCTCGGCAAAAAGCGGGCTCGCCGTCGCGAAAAGACTATTGAAGATTCCGTTTATCGGATCGTAAACGGTCTCAACGTCCGCCACTCGCCGATCTCGATTTATTTGCAGATCCGGAATGTGACATTGCGCACAACCGATCTCGACAAATTTTTGTCGGCCCGCCACGGCATTCGCGGATACTTCATCGGTGGCCGGCTTGAAATAGTTCAATAGATAGAACTCCATGAAATCCACGATGCTCGTCGGGATTTCGTTTACAACGCCGTCACCGTCGGGATCTTCGAGCACCAGACTGGCCGGTGGCGCCTCGATTTGATCGAATGCACCATCGAGCACCATGCCGGAAGGCGTCGTGATTCTTGCACCTTGATGCGCCGCGTTGAGGTCCGGATCCACGGCCTGCAAGCCCATCTCCGCATTCCACGCACCATCAATGAATTCGCGAATTGAGATGGTCCCGCCCTGTGCAAAGAACGGACGAACCCGCAGATCACTATCCACTCCTGAAACCCCTGAAGTGTCCACATCGATCCGATTGCCACGGCGTATGGCTGAGATAACTCCGTAATTGATTCCCTTGCTGACCAGCGCTTTGCTGATTTTCTGGCTCGATGGTGATTGAAGCGCCTGGTCTATGGCCTGTTGCCGAATTGCACGCAGATCGGCGGTGATTTCGTCCGCCAACATCTCCTTCAATCCAAGGCCAAAGAGATGTGGCGCGTCGCGACTGTCTGGTCTTGTTACTACATCGCCGCCTGCGCCCGCGGCGCCTCGCGGTCTTCCGTGGCATCCGGCACAGCTGTCGACCAGACCAGCTCCGATAGCTAATGTCTTTTCGATATTACCCGTACCGTCTCCGGCTAGCGGACCGATGCCTTGTAACCTCGTGTACTTCCTCTGAAAGAGTTGTCTCCCACGCCGGATGGCCCGGAACGGGTCTCGTTGAATGATGAAGAGGGAGGAGTTGGGAGTCATTACATTACCACGGCCCAGGCCAGCCTGGTCTGTGAATGACTTGTTGATTCCGACATCAGCTTTATTCGGGGTAACGGTTTTATCGGGAAGTTGGGCGTGGGTGCTGGAGGTAAACCACACGACTATGGTGAAACACGTGAGGCTGAGGAGACCCAGAAACACTTGAGAGTTTTTTCTCGAGCGCATAAATCTCTCCTTAGAATTGGCAGATTGGTAATCGGGGGATAACAATCTGAGATTGGTTTGTTGAGTTGCCGGGCGTCGTCGGATTCCCAGCTTCAGTTTTCATCCTGATAAGACGTTTAGACGAAAACATTTCAAGAAAAATTTGCGTGTGTGTAAATGCAGGTTTTGGCTCTGCGTAAGTTCGAATTTGGATGAAAACGCCGAAGCCGTTCGCTAATTGCAGCCCAAGGTTCGAGCTCGCGAGAACCCTGGGACATAATCTCAGAAACGACGTAACCCTGAAAAGGGTTAGGCGGTTGGCGAACCCCTTTCAGGGTTCAATCAGAATTTTATATCGGATCCCAGGGTTGTCGCCGCGCTCCAACTCTGGGCTGACATTAGCGAACGTCTTCGGCGTAAATTTGGCCAAATTTCAATCTGTTGCACTGCCAGGTTTTGTGAATAGCTGACGGATTGAGATAACTCATCCAATGGGTGAGTTGTCTTCGTCCTCGGCGCATCATCGCTGGCCGTCAAGATTTGCCCAGTCGCCCGATTGAATAAAACTTGCCCAGAAGAAAGGGTGTTGGCGATCCTTGCGTTTAAGCATCTCCAGTTGAACTTGCCGCAACGCCGAGCCTCTTCCCATTCCAATCTTCAGGTTCTTGTAATACCGCGTCATTATCTCGCGTGTAATGTAATCACTGACGGGCCAGAGACTCATGACCAGTGATTCAGCACCAGCCAGGACAAACGCTCTACGCAGGCCGTAAACACCTTCCCCACTCTTCACCTCGCCGAGTCCCGTATCGCATGCCGATAAGGTGACCAGTTTGGTGGTCCAGAGGTTCAAACCGGAAGCCTCCAGAGCCGTCAAAATACCATCGTCGTTTCCCGTACTCCGGACGTTCGCACCAGCCAAAGCCAGGCCGGATCGTAACAACGGGTTCTCACTTCGCTCCGACTCTCGCGCGCGCGAAGGTAGTTGAGTATGAGCCGCATCGCTGGTTTGCCCTTCCTGTAGAAAGAATCCGTGCGTAGCAATATGCAACAACTTCGGCGCAGTGGCCGCCTTTAACGCAGACTCGCTGGCACTTGCGCCGGTCAGAATCGTCGCGTCGTGAAAAAGCGACTGGATCGTGCGCGCCTCGAGTTCGGTTCCCAAAAGAGGTGCGAAGTAAACATCAACTAAATCGCGACCGGTCGTCACGCTCCGACGCCGATGAACAGCTGTTGTTTGGCGGCCGCTTTTCAAACTCACTTGCGGCGCCGCTGGTTCGCCAAAAGCAGGATTCGCCAGCACTAATGGCATACCCTTGCTTTGACGCGCAACACCAAGACGCAACAACTCACGGCCGCTCGTCAAATAAGTGATCGAGTAGTTGCTGATTAAGTAGTTTCCGGCTTCGTCAGTCAATGCTTCAAACGGAATGAGATTCAGCTCTCCGTCAGGTGCGATAAGCAGCTGTGTAGCATTCCCGCAAAACGCGCGAAGGGGTCGCATCACCTTTTCATCAAAGGCACGAGCGATCTGACGCACGTCATGTCTGGCCGGATCACGCAACGCCTGTCGGAGGGTATTGATAAGACGATCTATTTCTTTTGCTGGTCCAATCTCCAGCCATTGTACTTCTCCTTCTCGACGCACAACGTATGCAGCGTATCGCGGTGGGCCGTACGCCTTCCGGTTATCCGGCGCCCTGGGATCGAACGGCTCATAGACGACAAACTCTATTAAGGCGGCCTCATTTGGAAGCGCGGCTCGCACCGCGGCCAGGGTAACGGGCTGTAAGCTTTCATATGCGCCGAGGCTGCGAGCGGCAATGTCAGCTTCAAGTTTTGTTCGTTGGTCCTCGAGAGTCTTTACCTGTTTTTGATGTTCAGCCATCGTTATTCTTTGAGGGCCGATGAGGTACAGTTTCGCGAGACGAGAGGTGGTGAGGTTCAACTCATCGACCAACATCTGATCGCCGGCCGCAAAGCGGCGGCGTAGTGCCGCCAGATTGTCTGCCAACGCATCCTGCACGCGTCCCTTGCGTCTGAGGACGGTTGTCACAGCAAGATTCCGAGCTGCCGGATCATCAGGCGCCAGAGAAATGTGAAGCGAAATACTCCGCGACGACCGAAAAGATACGTTGCGAAGGAAGGCAAGCTTTTCCCGTTCTGAACCCAGGGCCAGATTTAACCTTACGTATCGCTCTTCGCTTTCACTTGCTTCCGTTTGAGTGCGAATAGCTTCCGTCTTCCGTCCTTGCGCGGCATAGAGTCGACCAAGACCGAATAGAGTGTCGTTAATCTTTGGATCCGTTGTGCCTGTCCTCTGATAAATGGAAAGCGCTCTCTGGTACAGCGCTTCAGCTTTCGCGTAATCGCCGATAGTTGCGAAAAGCATCGCAAGATCGCCCAGACGAGCGGGAAGACCAAGATCGTCTGGCCCAAGAGCTTTTTCGCGCAGTTCAAGCGCGCGTTGAAACATTTTTTCGGCTTTCACATAATCGCCGGCGTCGTAGGCAACACGGCCCAGAAAACCAAATGAGGGTTCCAGGTGAAAATGGTCAGGGCCCATGAGTTTTTCCCAGGTTGCCCGCGACCTCTCGGCATACGTCGCAGCGCTTCGATAATCGCCCTGCAAATAGTAAACACTTCCCAGATCCCCCAGCATTGAGGCCACTACAAAACCTTCCAAGGCATGTGCTCTTTCAAATATACGAAGCGCTCGCAGATAGGTGTTTATGGCTTTCAAGTAGTCACCCTTCTGACGATATAAACTTCCGAGCTGATTGAGTTCGTTAGCGAAGTCAGGATTATCCGAGCCCAATACTCTTTCAAAGATTTTCAATGCGCGCAGTCGGTAACCCTCTGCTGCCGCATAATCACCTGTATTCATCAAGCTGCCAGCCATACGCTGCAGAGTATCAGCGACAGCGGCATCTTCAGGTCCCAACACGCGTTCACGGATCTCAAGCGCCCGCATCAGAGGTATGCGAGCCTCCAGGTATCGGCCCTCGCGATTCGCACGGAAAAAATCCAGGTAAAGGACACGTGCCTGTTCTAAGGCTCGATCATTCTCATTTGCAGGCCGCAGCTCTGCGAGACGGATTTCGTAGCGGCCAAGCGGAGC
>DAIOGT010000315.1:0-4821 GCA_036745095.1 Pyrinomonadaceae bacterium | reverse complement strand
TGTGGGCTCGCAGTCGTCATACATCCGGATTTTTTTGTCACCCTGAACGGCGTCTACGCCTGTGGTGAGGCCAAAGACAGCGATAGCAGCCACCACCGTCCAAACCAGAGTTCGGAAATTCACCTTCCTCGTCATGCGATGAAAAACCTCCTTTTCAGGAGCCACGAATGCTTTGTCATCCGTGGCTTGTTGAGTTCGGGCATTACATATCAGTTCTTGTCTTAAGCAGGATTTTGGGTCGAGCGTCGGAAACCCCGTGGAAAGCTGCGGGGATGAGACTCTATCACGCCTGTCAACCGCCTAAAATCCAAGGAAAACCACGATCCCGCAACTTCCGAGAGGGAGTCGCCCGAAAACTGAATGCCTAAATAAATGGATCTCATCCAAGATTTCGTTCTTAATTAAGCTGAATAACTGCCCCAACCTTGAGATTTTCCTTGAAAAGTTTCTTGCATGGAACTTGCAACCAGCGGTTTCAGCGCATTTTGGAGTCGCTCCCCAACTCCAACGCTTCAGCGCAGTTTCAACCTTCTAACCGCACAATCGGAGGAGCTATGAAAAAGAATTTTATTCGGCTCGTGCTCTCGTTTAGCGCCCTCTTCGTCTTTACGTCGGTGGCGCTAGCCCAGAACACGGGCACCATCACTGGAACGGTTCAGGATCAGTCCGGAGCCGTCATTGCCGGTGCGAATGTTAGGGCCCAGAATCCGGCCACCAATTTCACCAGAGAGACTACGTCTGGAACCAATGGATTCTATCGATTCGACCAATTGCCGGTTGGTACTTACACGCTCACCGCAGAGGCAACCGGCTTCAAGCGATCGGTAACGCAACAAGTTGCTCTTAGCGTTAACGACACATTGACACTCGATCTCAGACTAGAAGTGGGCCAAGTGACCGAAACCGTCACCGTCAGTGAAGCCCCTTCCGCTGTCAACACCGAGACGTCGGTTCTTGGAAGGACCGTCGATAACAGAACGCTAAATGACTTGCCGATTTTGTCGGGCGCAAACGGCCGCAACCCATTAGCGCTGGCACCACTCCAGGCAGGCGTGATGCCGGCCGGACAGGTTGGTCCATTCTCAGTTAATGGTCAACGCGCGCAATCAAACAACTTCCTGCTCGATGGCGGCGACAGTAACGACCTCGCCATCAACGTGCCGGACGCCGTGCAGGGCTTCAGCCCCGACGCTTTACAGGAATTTCGTATCCTGACCAACACCTACTCAGCCGACTACGGCCGCAACTCCGGCGCCATCGTTGCGCTTATCAGCAAGTCAGGTACGAACGAGTATCACGGTAACCTGTTTCACTTCTTCCGCAATCGCGTGCTGAACGCGACGCCGTTCTTCAACAACGCCGCTCCGACGTTCGTCGGCGAACGCAAACCCCAATTCAACGTGAATGAATTCGGAGGCACGATCGGTGGACCGCTCCATCTCCCAAGATTCGGCGAAGGTGGCCCAGCGATCATCAGCGGTAAGGATCGTACCTTCTTCTTCTTCAGTTATCTGGGTTTCCGCCGCCGTCAGGGCGTCTCCCAGACGGCGACAGTTCCTAACCAGGCGCAAAGAGACATCATTAATGCCGTCGGTACGCCTGAGGCCAGAGCGTTGCTGGCGCTGATTCCCGCTGCAAATTCAGGCAACACCTTGTTCTCATCAGCCTCGAACAGTTTGGACCGCGATCAATTCTCGGTTCGCGGCGATCACCGGTTCAGTGATAAGAACAGCATGTTCGTGACCTTCTTTAACGAAGACCAAATTTTTACCGATCCATTCGCTTTTGGCGGCTCGACAATTCCCGGTTTCGGTACAACGGGCGAGTTACGCTTTACGAATCTGATCATTGGCGACTTCCACACCTTTAGCCCACGAACGGTAAATGAGTTCCGTTTCTCCTGGCACCAGCGTGACACGTTGAGTGTGGTCCCGGTTAACAACACGACTCCCGCTGACCTAGGAATTGAAGGCATTGTTCCGGACGATCCAGGCGCAGCCGGACCGCCGCGTGTGGACATCACCGGGTTCACCACCTTCGGCAATACGATCCAGGGACCGCAGGGACGCGATGACAATACTTACCAGGTTGTCAATAACATTACGCATAACCGTGGAAACCACAATCTCAAGTTTGGCGGCGAGTACCGCACGTACTATCAAAACCAGGCTTTCACCTTTATCAATAACGGCCTGTACTTTTTCACGGGCGATATGGGGGCGATTTTTGGTTTGCCCAATATTCCCGGGCTAAACGGTGCATTGAGTGACTTCGCGCGGGGCCTTTCCATTACGTACATTCAGAACAGTGCCGGCACACCACGGTACGAAACCAGCTCTTACAGCGCGTTCTTTCAGGACGACTGGAAGGTGAGGCCGAACTTCACCTTAAACCTCGGTCTGCGCTATGAGCTGGACACGCCTCTCGTCGACAGCAAGGATCGCGTCAATACATTCCGGCCTGGTCAGCAGTCGACAATCTTTCCAACGGCGCCTGTAGGAATGGTATTTCCCGGTGACGCCGGCATAACCAGGTCAACCTATCAAACAGACAAGAATAACTTTGGTCCGCGTGTCGGGTTTGCCTGGGATGTTCTGGGTAATGCGAAATTGAGCCTGCGCGCTGGTTACGGTCTGTATTACGACACGGTAATTTCGGAGACGACGCTTCAGTTTCTAACCGCGCCTCCGTTCGCGATACAGCCGACTACCGTATGCACCACAATCGACAATCCGTTGGAGAACCCTGAGTTTGGTGGAGCCTGTTCTCCATCGATCGCACAGCCGTTCCCACATGAACCTTCAGAACCTGGCGATCCGTTCGATTTTTCTGCCATTGCTCCGCTCGGCATGACCATCAACGATCCCAATTTCAGGACTCCATACTCGCACCAGTACAACATGAACATTCAGTGGGAGTTCATGAAAAATTACATGCTGGAAGTCGGGTATGTGGGTACGAGCGGTATTAAGCTGCTTACCCGCCGGCAACTAAACCCGTCACTGATCCGCACGAGCGGTACTAACACCACAGGGAACACTGACGCCCGTCGCGTTTTCAACCAAAACAATCCGCAAAACGCCGCCTTTGGTGGTGCCGTTTTCAGCGGTATCACGAATCAGGAAACTTCGGCTAACTCAAACTACAACAGTCTTCAGGTAACGCTCTCGAAGCGCTTCTCGGATGGTTTGTATTTCCAGAACGCTTACACCTGGAGCCACTGTATTGACAACGCGTCTGGTCTCCGGTCGAACACGAGGTGGGACGATACGCGTGCGGACCGAGGTAACTGTGATCAGGACATTCGCCATCGGAATGTGCTGAGCTACATTTACGAACTGCCGTTTTTCAAAGACCAGAGAGGATTTGCAGGCAAACTCCTTGGCGGCTGGCAAATGAGTGGCGTGACCGTTTTCCAAACGGGCACTCCATTCAACATTACCGAGCCGACCGACCGTTCACTTTCGGGCGCCGGCGCTGATCGTCCGGACTGGGTAGGTACGGGTGAGTTAGAGTTCTTCGATCCTCGAAATACGAATGCAGACCTCGGTGGACCGAATCGCTCGTTCAACGGAACGGGCGGAGGAACAGCAACGGCCGGCACGAATCCGTTCTTCAGACGGGTGGGCTCGGCTCCTTCGCTGTGCCTGTCGAACTGCCCGGTAGGTTTTGTTAACGGTAATGCCGGAAGGTTCGGTAGCCTCGGTCGCAACGTTTTCCACGGACCGGGCGACATCCTCTTCGATTTCACGATGATGAAGCGCACCAGAATCGGCGAGGACAAAACCATCGAGTTCCGAGCCGAGTTCTTCAACATCTTCAACCACGCAAACTTTGGTAATCCGAACGGAAACATCGGCAACGTGAACTTCGGACGTATTACCACCACCAGAGACCCAAGGCTGATCCAGTTTGCACTGAAGTTCCACTTCTAAAACGGACAGCTATTAAACCTGAAAGGGGCGGCTCGAGAGTCGCCCCTTTCGGCATTTAAGGACAGGATGTACATGATGGTCGGATCGGACCTGTAAATCTTGTTAATCGTGCAATCCTATAATAGACTTCGCTCATTCCTGCAGAGAGGGTTCCCATCATGAAAACTTCGGTTCGGTTGCTCGTTTCCACACTATTTAGTCTAGTTCTCTCGTTCAACGCCTTGGCCCAATCCGACTTTCCCGGTGGACAAACCTCTGCTGGAAATGGAGGCCAAAACAGTCTTCAGGGAGACATAATCGCTCCAGATGGAAAACGGTTGGACCGCCCGGTCATGGTCAGACTATCCAGTATGAGAGGTGAACTCACTACTACTTCAAACGGGAATGGCTCCTTTCTATTTCGTCAGCTTACGGGCGGGCGCTATGTCGTGAGCATTGATGCAGGGGACCTGTATACAACCGCAACCGAAACTGTCAATATTCCACACTCGGGTGATTCGTCGAGCCGAGTCGGAGGATCCTACAGCGTACAGCTTTATTTGCGGCCGAAATCCGGCGCGGCCGCTACCAAAGGCGTAGTCTCTGCCAACGAACCTCCGGAAGCGGTTGATCTCTACAACAAGGCACTCGAGTCAGTTAGGGTTGGTGACAGAGACAAAGCAATCGAGCAATTGAAAGCGGCGATTGCAATTCATCCCCAGTTCGTTGCGGCGCTGAATGGACTCGGCGTGCAGTACATGAAAATCGGTAACTACCAGCATGCTTTCGAAGCCTTAAACACTGCGCTCACGTTTTCACCCGATAGTTTCGTTCTTCACCTGAACTGCGGCATCGCGCTCTTCAATCTAAATAAGTATTCGGAAGCGCAAAAAGAGTTCACCGCGGC
>DAIOGT010000314.1:0-4824 GCA_036745095.1 Pyrinomonadaceae bacterium | reverse complement strand
ACATCGCGCAGGTCGCGATTGTATGTTTCGGTCCAAAGATGTTCCTCGGTAGACGCGTCAATCAATCTTACCGCGACAGTTATTTTGTCGCCGATGCGTTGGACTGAGCCTTCGACAACTGCGCCAACGTTCAATTCCCGCGCGATCTCTTTCAATGGCTTCTGAGATTCCTTGTACTGCATCACCGAAGTGCGCGAAGTCACTCGCAAGGCAGCGACTCTGGCCAGGCCGGCGATAAGTGTCTCCGTCATGCCTTCCGCGAAGTAATCCTGAGATTGATCGCCCGAAATGTTGACCATCGGTAACACTGCCAGGGACCTGATTGCGTTGGCGGGAGGCGTCGGTGTTCTCCACTTCCGGCCAAACCAAACTGCGGAAAGCAGCGCGAGGCCAACCACCGTCGCCAGAACGGCAAATAAGATCGTACGGCGTCGCGTAGCGTACTGGTTTAGGAGACCGTCGTGCGTCGAGCTGGATGGCTGGTAACGTTCGCGGTCCACACCGAGTTCGACCTCGCGCTTGACGCTCTTGAGATCTGTGACGATCTCCTCTGCTGTTTGATACCTGTCGTTTGGATCTTTGGCCAATGCCTTCATGACGATCCGGTGTAACGGTGCTGTGTCAGGCGCGACCTTCGATAAAGAATCCGGTTCTCGTTGAATTATCGAAATGATGACATCAGTCGAGGTCTCTCCCGAGAACGGCTTTCGTCCCGCCAACATTTCGTACAGCACTACTCCGAGGCTCCAAACGTCAGTGCGCACGTCAACCGGCAAACCACGCGCCTGCTCCGGCGACATGTAAGCGACAGTTCCCATTACCATTCCGGGCGTAGTCTTCAGCTCTATCGCACGCGTCTCGATCTGACTGTTCGCAACGTCGAGCCGTGTGCTTGCTAACTTCGCGAGACCGAAATCCAACACCTTAACGTAGCCATCGCGACGCAACACGACGTTCTCAGGTTTGATGTCGCGGTGAACTATTCCCACCGCATGCGCACTCTCCAACGCCGAAGCGATCTGGATAGCGATATCGACAGCTTCGGTAACTTTTACAGGACCACTCGTCATTCGTTCCCGCAGCGCCATTCCATCTACATATTCCATAACGATGCAGTGACGCCCGTCTTCTGTTTGAATGACTTCGTGAATCGTACAAACATTCGGGTGCGACATGGCCGCGATCGCGCGAGCTTCCACTTCAAAGCGCTGCAAATGTCTTTTGTCTTTGGTGAGGGCTGCCGGTAAGAACTTCAGCGCGACTCTGCGTCGTAAACGCGTGTCGTCCGCAAGATAGACTTCGCCCATTCCGCCGGCACCGAGTTGCGAAACAACTCGGTACTGGTTGAAAGTTTCACCGACTCTTACGGCTCGCGAATCTTCGTCGGCCATCATTCTTGCGGCAACGTCCAATGCCGGCGACTCAATAAACGTTTCGGCACGATCTTCATAGGCCAGCAACGATTCAACTTCGCGGCGCAACTCTTCATCGCCCGCGCAAGCTTCAACAAGGAAGTCGGAACGCTCACTTAATTCCTTCGTCACAACCGCGTGATAAAGGCGCTCGACCTGCTGCCATCTCTCAACTTTCACGAGCGACAGCCTCCCCTTCGAGTTCTCTCAGCAACCACACCTTAGCCAGTCGCCAGTCCCGCATTACGGTCTCCTTTGAGACCTTCAATACGTCAGCGACTTCTTCCACTGACAGTCCGGCAAAGAAACGCATTTCCACCACGCGCACCTTCCGCGGATCGACTTCAGCCAGCGCTGTGAGTGCCTCATCGAGCGCGACCAGGTCAGTGTTTCGGTCCACCACGAACGATGCTGCCTCAGCGAGCGATACTTGTAACGTGCCGCCACCATGTTTCAGCGATTGCCTCTCGCGCGCGAAGTCGACGAGGATCCGGCGCATCATTTGCGCCGCCACCCCAAAGAAGTGCGCACGATTTTGCCAGCGCACGTTCTTCCAGTCGATCAAGCGGACGTAAGCCTCATTAACGAGCGCGGACGTTTGCAGCAAGTGCCCGGGTCGCTCACGGCTCATGTAATGGCGTGCAAGCCGGTGCAACTCTGAGTGGATGAGCGGAGCGAGGCGGTCGAGCGCGGTTTCGTCTCCCTCGCCCCAGGCAATAAGCAAACCGGTAATTTCTTTGGAGGACTGGGCCTGCATAAAGAATCAACCGTCGTGGGGGTGCCGGACAACTTATCACACTCCCGATAGAGGTGGCTTTGCAAATTTTCTAAACCACCGTTGCAGTTTCTCTCAGCCAATCCCGCCTTACCACTTAAGGAGGAAAGAATGAGAGTCAAAACCTTAATCAAATCACTCGTAATAACAGTAAGCCTGGGTATCGCCCTCTCGCTGATATCCCTGTATCCATTGTTGAGCGTTGCCTGCGAAGCTGCTCCGAATGCCCCCTTAAATTTGACTGTTACTCGCAGCGCAGCGCACTTACCGGCGCAGGCAACTGATGCCATTTTGGAATGGAACCAACAGGCGGTTGCGTTAACCCTAAGACCGACACCCGCTTTAGCGCCTGTCCAGCAGACGCGTGTAATGGCTATCTTTCACCTCGCCGTTCACGATGCCGTTAATGGCATCACGGGTGAATATGAAACCTACCTTTCACCGCCATCTCCACCTGCAAACGCATCGCCGGTGGCTGCCGCAATCGCCGCGGCGCACCACGCCGCCAGGAGTTTGTTTCCCGGCAGTGAAATGATGCTTGATGAGCGCTATGCAAACTCGCTCGCCGCTCATGGCCTATCGCCTGCCGATCCGGGAATCTCATTCGGTTCTGCTGCGGCCGCAGCAATTCTTGCAGCCCGCGCCGACGATCATTCAGCAGAAGCGCAGTTTGATTACACCGCGCCCGGAGCGGGCGAACCAGGCGTGTGGGTTCGACTCACGGCCACTCCGGCCCTGCTGGCGGGCTGGGGCGACGTCACGCCGTTTGTGCTTAGAAGCGGGTCACAGTTCCGACCGGAGGCGCCACCCGCTCGAAACAGCGAACTGTACGCAAAGGATTATGAAGAGATCAAAACGATCGGCGTAGCAACGGGCTCAAGTCGGTCCGCTCAACAAAGTCAGATCGCGCTTTTCTGGCGAGCATCGCCAACAGCCATTTGGAATAACGTTCTGACGCAGTTGGTCCAAACTCGCAACTTGAATCTGTCGGAGAACGCACGACTGTTTGCGTTGTTCTATCTTGCCGGCGCCGATGCCAGCATTGCTTGCTGGGAGGCGAAGTATGAATACAACTTTTGGCGGCCACAACCAGCTATCGTAAATGGCGATTTTGATGGCAATGATGCAACTCTTGGCATTGCCGGCTGGCAACCGTTCGTGACAACGCCGCCACATCCGGAGTATCCATCAGGACACACTGCCAACAGCGGTGCGATGGCTAAGATCCTCATTTCCGAATTTGAGGACACCCCTGGAGTTCCGATCGTCGTAACATTGTCAGGCATTACTCGCCAGTGGAGCAGTCTCAGCGAAGCAGTTGACGAAGTGATCGACGCGCGTGTTTATTCAGGCATCCACTTCCGCAACTCCGACGAGGTGGGGGCGCGGATGGGCCGCCAGGTTGCCCACTTCGTTTCGAGGCATGCGCTGCGAAAAGCGAAGTGACCGGTGAAGCTATGAACGTGAATGGCGGAGATGTGATTCTCCGCCATTTTGCTTTTGGTCCACATGTGAACGACTCCAACTTTGCCAACCACGTGTGAGTTGAACTACCGTAGGATGTCTCGTTGACAGTTCCCGAATCGGTAGTCAAGGCATGAGTGCACGGTGGACAGTTCACAAATTTGGCGGCACCAGTCTCGGCGGCGCCGATCGTTATCGTGCGGCTTGTGACATCGTCCTTTCACAACGATCGGATGAGCGTGTTGCAGTAGTAGTCTCGGCAATGAGTGGCGTCACCAACGCGCTCATCGAAGCGGTGCATCTCGCCGCGAACAACGACGACTCCTACTTACCGCAACTCCAAACGCTTCAAGACCGGCATCTTGAAACTATTGCCGGACTACAGCTTCAAAACCCGCAAAGTTCCACTCTCACCGAGACCATAGTTTCCGATTTCAGCGCGATCAAAGAAGTGTTAAGAGGTGTTTGGATAACGAGACTTGCTCCCGAGCGCATCATCGAATTCGTCTCAGGCCACGGCGAGTTGTGGTCGGCCCAACTTCTGCACGCCTACCTCCAATCTCAGAACCATCGCTCGACCTGGCTTGATGCGCGCACGGTCCTCGTGGTCGAACCCAACGCCAACTCTATTGCGGTCGACTGGCAGCTTTCAAAGCAGAGATTGCAGACCTGGCAGTCACATTCTCCCGAAACCGACTTCGTGGTGATCACCGGCTACATCGCCTCGACGCACGATGGCGTCGCGACCACATTGAAACGAAACGGAAGTGACCTCTCGGCCTCGATCTTCGGTGCGTTGTTAGACGCTGATTCCGTCACTATCTGGACGGACGTCGATGGAGTCTTCAGTGCTGATCCGCGACGAGTTGCGGATGCCGTGGTGATACCCGAGCTTTCCTATCAGGAAGCGGCCGAGCTCGCGTACTTCGGAGCAAAGGTCATTCATCCGAATACGATGTCGCCGGCGATCGCAAAGAACATCACGATCTGGATAAAAAACACTTTCAAGCCGGAGGCTCCAGGCACAAGAATCTCCGCCTCGTCACCGATGGACGTGCCGATAAAAGGTTTTGCGGCAGTCGAGGACATGGTCCTAATCAATGTGGAAGGCACGGGGATGATTGGCATTCCCGGTGTGGCCCACAAAATTTTTGGTGCTCTGCGGGCGGTCGA
>DAIOGT010000313.1:0-4842 GCA_036745095.1 Pyrinomonadaceae bacterium | reverse complement strand
GATTACACTCTGCTCGACAACGAGCTGCGCGTCGATTACCGCGCGACCACCGATCGCGACACGATCGTTAACCTGACAAACCATTCGTATTTCAACCTGCGCGGCGCCGGGACGATCCTGGACCACGAGTTAACGTTGAATGCGGATAATTTCACTCCGGTTACAGAAGATCTGATTCCGACGGGCGAGATCAAATTCGTGGAAGGGACGCCGATGGACTTTCGCAAAGCCAAACCCATCGGATCAGAGCTCGATGCCGCGGGCGGTTACGATCACAACTTTGTTCTGAACAACTGGGACCGCTCGCTGCGTCTCGCGGCGCGGCTGTACGAGCCTTCCACTGGTCGCACGCTCGAGATTTTGACAACTGAGCCCGGCATTCAGTTTTATTCAGGTAATTTTCTCGATGGGACTTTGGTCGGCAGGGACGGCGTCGCATATGAGAAGTACACGGGATTGTGCCTGGAACCGCAGCACTTTCCAGACACGCCGAACCATCCGCACTTCCCCTCAACAGTGCTTCGCCCCGGCGAGGAGTATCGGCACACCAGCGTCTATCGGTTTTTAACTCAATGACATCCGTGGCTAAATTACTTTTCCTGATCCTTCTCTTCGATCCCAGAATTGTCTTCGATCACAACCCAAACAGCGTCGCAACCCGCGAGTTCAAATTTAAAAACATTGCCTCGCCATCCAAAAACGACGCCGCAACACGTGCAAAGTTGACGCTGATCGACGGCGCTCTGGACGCGGGCAGCGCCGATCTCGCCGCGCTGATCGACGGTCGTCTGCCGCGTGACGAAGACGAACCGGCCGCAAATGTTTTCTTCAGGGCCGGAAGCTCCGGCGGTCGCTTTCGAATGGATTTTGGATCGACGATCGAGATTGACCGCGTCAACACGTACTCGTGGCATCCGAACTCACGTGGCCCACAGTTGTACAAACTCTACGCCGCTGATGGAACGGATCCGAAGTTTAATCTCGATCCGAAACGTGGTGTCGATCCGGCGAGTTGTGGTTGGAAGTTGATAGCGCTCGTGAGCACGCTTCCCGATAAAGGCGAGGATGGCGGGCAATACGCCGCCAGTGTGAGTGACTTAGGTAAACATCGCTACTTGCTCTTCGATTGTTACGTCACCGAATTTTACGACAACTGGGGCAACACCTTTTACAGCGAGATCGACGTGATTACTGGTGGCTGATTTCGTAATCGCGGATCAACTCCTCGTGTCGCAATGTGAGCCCGATATCGTCCAAGCCTTCCAACAAGCAAAACCTCTGAAACTCACCGACCTGGAACGAAAGCGACAATCCATTTAAATCCGCGATCATCCGCGTTTCGAGATCGACTGTCAGCTCGTAACCTTCCTGTCGCTGTGCGCGCGACATGATCTCTTCGACCTGCTCAGTCGCGAGCGCGATTGGAAGCATACCGTTCTTAAAGCAATTATTCGCGAAGATGTCAGCAAACGACGGCGCGATGATTACGCGAAATCCAAACTCCCCGAGCGCCCACGGCGCGTGTTCGCGCGACGATCCACATCCGAAGTTCTTACCTGCCACCAGAATCGACGCGCGATGGTAGCGCGGCTGATTCAAAACAAAAGACGGGTTTGGTTGACCGTCAGCGAGGTAACGCGAGTCGTAAAACAGAAACTCACCAAAACCCGTGCGTTCGATACGCTTCAGAAACTGCTTTGGGATGATCTGGTCTGTATCGACGTTTGCACGATCGAGCGGCGCCACGAGGCCCGTATGTTTCGTGAATGGCTTCATATCTTATTTATTTAAATTCCCAATCGCGCACGTCTGTGAAATGCCCTTTGATCGCAGCCGCCGCAGCCATCATCGGGCTCACGAGATGCGTGCGGCCGCCGCGGCCCTGGCGTCCTTCGAAGTTACGATTGCTAGTCGAGGCACAGCGCTCGCCAGGTTGCAGGATGTCGGCATTCATTCCCAAACACATCGAACATCCCGCTTCGCGCCATTCAAAGCCCGCCTCGTTAAAAATACGATCGAGACCTTCGCGTTCCGCCGCGCGCTTCACGTCCTGTGAACCCGGCACGACGAGGGCATTAACCGACGAATTGATGCGATAACCTTTTACCACGCGGGCAGCCGCGCGCAGATCCTCGATGCGCGCATTCGTGCACGACCCGATGAACGCCCGATCGATGGCGATGTCCTGAATACTCGTGCGGGGCCGGAGGTCCATGTATTCGAGTGCACGCTCAGCGGCCTGGCGATCCGCGACGCTCTTTGCGTCCGCGGGATCCGGAACATAACTCGTTACAGGCACGACCATTCCCGGACTCGTGCCCCACGTCACAAAAGGCTCGAGTTGCGAAGCATCGATCTCGACGACGCGATCGAATTCCGCATCGTCATCACTACGCAACGTTTTCCAGTATGTCGTTGCTTTGTCCCATTCCGCGCCCGACGGCGCAAACCTGCGGCCTTTGAGATAAGCAAACGTCGTTTCATCGGGAGCGATCATGCCGGCGCGCGCGCCCGCTTCGATGCTCATGTTGCAAAGCGTCATCCGGCCCTCCATCGAGAGCGCTCGCACTGCGTTGCCCGCGTACTCGATGACGTATCCGGTCGCGCCGTCCGTCCCGATCTTGCCGATGATTCCGAGCGCCAGATCTTTCGCCGTCACCCCTTCGGGAAGTGAGCCGCGCGTTTCGACTTTCATCGTTAGCGGTTTGTTCTGCGGCAGGCACTGCGTTGCCAGAACATGTTCGACTTCGCTCGTACCGATGCCAAAAGCGAGTGCGCCAAACGCACCGTGCGTGCTTGTGTGGCTATCGCCGCAGACAATCGTCATGCCGGGCCGCGTCAGGCCAAGCTCTGGTCCAATGACGTGAACGATGCCCTGTTCGGGCGAGTGAATGTCGAAGAGTTGAATGCCAAACTCGTGGCAATTTCTGCGCAGTGTTTCAATTTGAGTAGCGGCGGTGGCGTCGGCGATGGGCAGGCTGCGATCCGTGGTTGGAACGTTGTGATCGACGGTGCCGAAAGTGAGATCCGGGCGTCTCACTTTGCGGCTGGCCTGTCGTAGACCATCGAACGCTTGCGGCGACGTTACCTCGTGAATGAGATGTAAATCGATGTAGAGGAGCGTGGGCTCGCCACGTGCTTCACGAACGACGTGCGCGTCCCAGAGCTTGTTGAATAACGTTCTCATCGCGACAACCAGGCACGCAAAATTTAGACGGCGTGATAAGCGTGGCGCATATCAGCGACTTCGGTCACGGCCTGGCAAATCAGTTCACCAAATTCACTCGTAGTGACGACGTAACCACCGGTGCCTTCGGCAATATCAGGCGTGCGATAGCCTGCTTCGAGCACGTTCGCGATCGCGGTTTCGATGTCACTCGCTTCCTGTTCGAGATTGAATGAGTAACGCAACATCATCGCCGCCGACGCGATCGCGCCGCAAGGGTTCGCCAGGTTCCGGCCCGCGATGTCAGGAGCCGAGCCATGCACCGGCTCGTAGAGTCCGACGTCGCCGCCGATGGTTGCCGACCCGAGCATGCCCAGGGATCCAGTGATGACTGCCGCTTCGTCTGACAGAATGTCGCCGAAGAGGTTCTCAGTTAACAACACGTCGAAGCGGCGCGGGTTCGTAATCAGGTGCATCGCACAAGCATCGACGTAAAGATGTTCCAGTGTCACATCAGGATAATCTTGCGACACGCGAATCACTGTCTGCCGCCAGAGCTGAGAAGTCTCGAGCACGTTTGCTTTATCGACGGAAGTCACTTTGCCGCGGCGTTTGCGCGCAGCTTCGAAAGCAACTTTTGCAACACGCTCGATCTCTTCGACCGAATAACGCATCGTGTTGGTTGCGATAGTGGTTCCGGTTGACGAATCGATACCACGCGGCTCGCCGAAATAAAGACCGCCGAGCAACTCGCGCACGATGAGGATGTCTGTGCCATGAGCGACCTCAGTACGCACCGGAGAACAAGCCGCGATTGACGAGTATGCGATTGCTGGCCGCAGGTTCGCATACCCGCCAAGCGCGCTTCGCAGCAACAACAGTCCTGCTTCAGGCCGTTGATTTGGCGGAACGCGATCGTAATCCGGCGATCCTACAGCGCCGAGCAACACCGCGTCGGACGCTAGCGCAGCATCGAGCGTGATGCGTGGCAGCGGTGATCCGAATTTATTAATCGCGACGCCACCGATGGCGTGTTCTTCAAATTCAAAGCGAAGCCCCTGAATAGCTGCGATCGTTTGCAGCACTCGCACTGCTTCGGTGGTTACTTCTGGTCCAATCCCGTCGCCGGGAAGTGTTGTGATTTTGACTCGCATACTGTTGTTACGCTGCTGCTACTTTGTGGGTGTTGCCTATCAGTGAAATCAGATCCTGGTCGTAGATGCGCTTTTTGCGATCCGCAAGGCGAGTGAAACTCGTGTACGCCTCATCGAGTTCCGCCGCCGTGATGTCTAAGCCGAGTTCGGCGTAACGCAGCGACAACGCATGTCGTCCGGAATGCTTGCCGAGCACAAGGGAGTTAGCCGGCACGCCGACCGATTCCGGCGTCATGATCTCATAGCACAGCGGATTATTGATCACGCCGTGCTGGTGAATGCCCGCTTCATGCGCGAATGCGTTGCGGCCGACGATTGCCTTGTTCGGCTGCACTTCAAAACCAACGATACTCGAAAGCAGTTGGCTTGTGGGATAAAGCTCACTCGTCTTGATATTCGTTTCAAACGGCAAACGATCAGCGCGCACGTGCAGCGCCATCACGATCTCTTCGAGCGACGCGTTGCCCGCGCGCTCGCCGATGCCGTTGATCGTGCACTCGACCTGCCGCGCTCCGGCTTCGA
>DAIOGT010000312.1:0-4900 GCA_036745095.1 Pyrinomonadaceae bacterium | reverse complement strand
TACGCGATGCATCGCGCGGATCTCAATTACCTGATGGACATGATGGGCGCCGAGATCGCGGTCGGGCACTCGTACGTACGCGGCGGCGACATGCCGACAGTGCCGCAGCCTGTTGCCGGTTTGCTTGGCGCAGATTTCACAATCGAGAACGGGCGGTACAAAGTCACGCGCATTTACGACAACGAGAGCTGGAATCCCGATCTGCGTTCGCCACTCGCCACACCGGGTGCAAACGTCAACGTCGGTGACTACATTCTTGCCATCAATGGCATCGAGCTGAAAACGCCGGATAACATTTACCGGCTGTTGGATGGAACCGCGAATCGGCAAACGACGCTTACAATCAACACCGCGCCGGCGATGCAGGGTGCGCGCACCGTCACAGTCGTGCCGGTTGCGAGCGAGCAAGGGTTGCGCACGCGTGCTTGGGTCGAATCGAATCGTCGCCTCGTCGAAAAGCTTTCCGACGGTCAGCTCGCTTACGTTTATCTGCCGAACACGGGCCAGCCGGGCTACACGAGTTTCAACCGTTACTACTTCTCGCAACAGGACAAGAAGGGCGTTGTTGTAGACGAACGTTTTAACGGAGGTGGATCGGCAGCCGATTACATCATCGAAGTGCTTGCGCGCGATTTCGACGGCTACTTCAACAACGTCGCCGGCGATCGTTATCCGTTCACCAGCCCTTCGGCCGGCATCTGGGGACCGAAGGTGATGATCATCAACGAAATGGCCGGCTCCGGAGGCGACTTGATGCCTTACATGTTCCGGCGTCGCAAGATTGGACCATTGATCGGCAAACGCACGTGGGGCGGTCTCGTGCATACCGCGGACACGCCGCCGTTCATTGATGGCGGATCGATGATCGCGCCACGTGGCGGTTTCTTCACACGCGACGGCAAGTGGGCAGTTGAGAACGAAGGTGTGGCACCGGATATCGACGTAGAGAACTGGCCGAAGGAGGTCATCGCCGGACGTGACCCCCAACTCGAACGCGCAGTGCAGGAGGCAATGCGGTTGTTGAAAGAGCGGCCGGTCGAGCGCCTCCAGAAGGAGCCAGCGCCACCAGTGTGGGGGCAAAGACCTTAATCGGCGTTCATTAAATCCGTGTGATCCGCGGCAAGCTAGACTTGGGTAAACGAAATGAAGTTGTTTTTGATTTTTTTGGTCTTCGTCACGCTCTGTTGTGGCGAGGCTAACGCCCAGCAAACCGACGTTGTTCGCACGGATGTCGAACTGGTCCAAACCGCGGTTACGGTTCTCGACAAGAAGGGCAAGTTCGTCGAAGGACTGAAAAGCGAACAATTCGAGCTCGCCGTCGATGGAAAGCCGCGTCCCGTTGCGTTCTTTGAGCGCGTCGCAGCCGGCAGCCCGCGTGAACACGAGCTCGCAACCCTCGGCGTCGTAAACAACGCAGCCGCGGCGCCAACTGCTGCACCTCGAGTCCCCGGCCGCACGATCATATTCTTTATCGACGATCTGCATCTCTCAGCCGACAGCATGAACCGGACGAGAATGATGCTTCAGCATTTTCTCGATCGCGAGATGAGCTCGAGGGACAACGTGGCGATACTCACCGCCAGCGGGCAAGTCGGATTTCTCGAACAGTTCACAAACAACAGAGCCGTGCTCGATGCTGCGATGGCACGGCTCATTCCCCGCCCATACGACGCTCAGGGTTACAGCTACGGCAACGCAACGAAGATGTCGGAGTACATGGCGTTTACGATCGACACATCCAAGACTGACAGGAAAGTCATGGATTTCTACGTCGAAGAGTGCATGAAGGGAGCGTCGACTTTCAGAAAAGCGCGGCAGGTTCTGGCTCTTCTGCGCGCGTCATGCGAAACGCAGGTAAAGGGCAGCGCGCGCGCCGTGCTGATGCAAGCTGCACAGATCACTCAGAACACGTACAACTCACTAGAGTCGGGGATGCGTTCAGTTGCGCGCGCACCCGGTCGCAAACTTGCCTTCTTTATCTCCGACGGATTTCTTCTCGACGCTGGTCCACACGCCGCCGCGGTGCGCGACAAGCTGGACCACGTTATCGATGCAGCGCAACGCGCCGGTGTAGTGGTTTACACAATCCACGCGGCCGGACTCGTCAACAGCACCTTCCTCGATCCAGGAAACAAGCGACCGATGGATATCCAGGGGCGACTCGATATCGCGTCCGTCGGCGAGCTCGAGGCGAATCAGGACGCGCTCCATGCAATCGCGAGCGACACCGGCGGTCGTGCCCTTCGCAGCACAAACTTCTTCGACAAGTGGGTATCGACCGTGCTCGACGAGACTTCAAACTACTACGTCGTTGCGTGGCGTCCGGAGAAAGAAGAAGAAAAACTGCCGAAGTTTCGGAACATCAAGATCACAGTCGTGGGCCAACCGGAACTGACGGTCCGCGCGCCAAAAGGTTACGTAACTGGCCCATCGCCGGCAACAACCACTGTCGCGACCAATACACCCGCCAGCAAACCGAAAACTCCGGACACGGAATTGCGCGATGCACTCAGCGACTTCTACCCGAGCGGTGGCTTGCCGACGCTGCTCTCGCTCACGTACCTGAACACACCGTCAAATGGCCTGGTGGTTACGTCGTCGATGGAAATTGACGGCAATGGCGTACGTTATGGAAGCGACGGAAAGCAGGCGGCGTCTATTAAACTGGCGGGAGTTGTGCTGAACGACAAAGGCAAGATTGCTTCGAGCTTCACAAATCAACTGACGATCGATCCACCGAAGAGGGGAGGCGCAGAGTCGATCTTTTACAATCACCACACACCGCTTTTGCCCGGCATCTATCAGTTTCGTGTCGCGGCGCGTGATGAAAAATCAGGACGTGTCGGCAGCGCGATTCAGTGGATCGTCATTCCGGATCTGACGAAGAATCAGTTGACGCTGAGCAGCGTACTGCTGGGCGGTCAGGTGCTCGAAGATAAAACAAACAAGACGGCGAGTCCGCACGTGCAGTTGAGTGTCGATCACATCTTTCCGCGGACGTCGCAACTCGGTTACTGGGTCTTCGTCTACAACGCTAAACGCGATCCGAGCGGAAAGCCGCAGCTCACAGTACAAACACAGGTGCTGCGTGACGGCCACGCGGTGCTGAACTCGCCGCAACGGAAGTTGAACGATCCCGGACCAGATTTGCAGAGAATTCCATTTGGCGGAGAGCTGGCGCTGAAAACTCTCGCACCCGGAAAGTACGATCTAAAAGTGATGGTGACCGATGGCGTCGCGGGAACAATTACGAGTCAGATCGCGGATTTCATCGTTCGATAAAAATCCGCGTTAAATATTGTTGAGTATGCGGAGCGCGGTCCCGGAAAAAATCTTCCTCTTATCGTCTTCACTGATCTGAAGCCCTTCGATCGAAGTAACCGCCCGCTCGATCGATCCAAGCAAGTGCGGGTAGTCACTGCCCATCACCATATGATCCGCGCCAACCATGTCGTGCACCATCTTCAACGTGTGCGGACTGAACGAGACCGTGTCGTAATACAGCTTCTTTAAATAAACACTCGGAAGCTTATCGATCTTCACGCGACAATCGGCAAAATCGCGAAAGCCGTTGTCCATGCGCTCCATCAAGTACGGTATCGCGCCGCCCAAATGCCCGATGATCCAACGAATGTCCGGCAGTTGCTCAAACATTCCGTCGTAACACATGCGCGCGACCGCGAGGCTCGTATCGAACGGAAAACCGATGATCGGCCCCAGCACATACTCGCGAAACGCGTCTGAATTCGCCGGCAGCATCGGATGGAGGAAGATACAGAGTTTCATCCGGTTCGCTTCTTCGAAAAACGGCCGGTACTCGGGCGATGTCAGTGGCTTGCCGCCGATGTTACTCAACAGGATGACGCCGTTCAGTTTCAATATTTCGATCGCGCGGTGGAGTTCGTTTAGCGCTGCGTCGATCGAGTCCATCGGGATCGACGCAAAGCCCTTGAAGCGTTTTGGATGGCGTGCGATGAGATCGGCGTACGAGTCGTTCATCATCTTCGCGACTTCGGGCTGGTGCTTCGCATCAGTGAAAAAGACATTGGGTGTGGAGAGCGAAACCACTTCGACGTCAATGCCGGCGAGATCCATATCTTCAATTCGTTTCGAAACATTAGTCATTGCTGGAGTGACGCCAAAAAAACGCGCGCCACGATAGGTGATGATCGTTTGCCCGGTCGAGCTCGTGTCGAAGGAAAACTCCGATGGAAGATCGCGAATCGTCTGAAAGAATGCTTCCGTGTAAAAGTGTGTGTGCAGATCAAATTTCATCACTGATCTCTGCTCCGGCTTCACATATATGTTTCGCAACGGCAATCTAATCGTAACATTCCCGGCTGCGAGGCAAATGTTATAGTGAGATTCGTTAAGTAAATCTACTTTTCTTCCCGATTCTAAGCAGCGGCGGCGGCAACCCGGCGGCTTTGAACCCACCCAAATCTTAACCAGCGGGCAACAGAAAAGATTCGAAAGAGGGCAGCAGCAGTGACTACTCCAGCAGTTGCGAGCAGAGACGAACGCGGCCAGCCAAAACTAGTCAACGGCACTCGACCTAACGTCAATAAAGACAATTGGCTCGGCTTTGTCGGGGACGTAGTGAATTTTACGGGTGAAGTTTGCTTCAAATCGATGCTGCGTATCGATGGAAACTTCTCCGGAAACGTGACCTCCGAAGAGGGAACGCTCATCATCAGCACCGGTGCTCAAGTCACAAAAGCAGAGATCAACGTCGCCGTTGCGAAGATCAATGGGACTGTGGAGGGGAATATTCGCGCGAGCAAGGAGCTCGTGCTCGGCCGCACTGCAAACGTCAGAGGCCACGTCCTTGCGCGCGCGTTAGTGGTGGAAGAAGGCGCCCAACTCAACGGCAGCTGTCGAAGACTGCTCTAATCAGCCA
>DAIOGT010000311.1:0-4917 GCA_036745095.1 Pyrinomonadaceae bacterium | reverse complement strand
TCAAACGAAGACCTCTACCAGTTAGTCAAAAAAGAAGATCCGACCGTCGGCCAGACGACGGTCTATCGCACCCTCAAACTGCTTACCGAAGCCGGCCTCGCGCGTGAGGTGCGCTTCGGCGACGGGCGCGCGCACTACGAACACAACTACAAACATCAACATCACGATCACATGATCTGTTCGGAATGCGGCAGGATTATCGAATTCTTTTCGGCCGAACTCGAAGCCATCCAGGACGCCATGGCGGCGAAGCATCACTTCGAAATCACTCAGCACTTGCTGCGAATTATCGGCATCTGCGCACAGTGCCAGGCCGAACGCAGACAACGCGAAAGAACCCTCACGGCGGGCTCGTAGTTTTGCAGAAGTCTCCCTCGGATTTACACTAGCCAAACAGATCATACAGCGGTTGGAGGTTGGGGAATGAGTGTCTCAATTACGTTTGAACCTTCCGGTATCAATGGCGTCGTCGCCGAAGGTACTTATCTTATCGACGCCGCGCGGCGCATGGGTGCGCCACTCGGCGCCGGATGCACGGCCGGAAAGGGCGAGTGCCCGGCATGTGTTGTTTCAATAAAAGCCGGCGCGAATCTACTTTCACCGCCGAGCCTGGCTGAAGAGACGCAGCTCGGCGTGGAACAGTTGGGCCAGGCACTGCGACTCGCGTGTCAGGTGAAGATCGAGAGTCATGGCGACGTGGTGGTAATGTCCGAAGCCCGACCACAGAGTCGCCCCGCAAACACGGATACCGAAGCAGAGCTGCGAAAGAAATTCGGTACGCTGCCACTCGGCAAGAAGCTTGCGACGCTCGTGCAGTTGGAAGCGATCACGATGTCGGAAGCATTCGACTCCGCGATCGAGAAGCCGCTCGCGTTTGGATCAAAAACCTTTGATGCGATCCTTAATAAAGCGAGGGCCCGCAACGCACAGCAGAAGAAGTAGCTCGGCGGAGACGACTTGTTTACGCGGATTACAGGATTGTCAGGATTGACGCGGATGGTGGTGCTGGCCACGCCGTTGTGGTTTATTGCGTGCCCAAAAGACAATCCGCCGCCCAGACCGCGCGCTACTGTCTCGTCCAGTTCTCGTCCGGTTGCTCCGTCGCCGCCTGTCGTCGCCGCGTTTAATGGAGGACGCGCGATGGCCCACGTGAAGCAGCAAATCGAATTTGGACCACGACCTCCAGACAGTCAAGCACTCGCGAAGACCCGTGCCTACATTACGAACGAATTGAAGTCCTACGGGTTAAGTGTCTCGCTCGACGAATTCACTGCCACAACACCGGAAGGTGAAAAGAAGATGGCAAACATCGTCGCTGAGATCCCAGGTGAAACGAAGACAATGATCCTGCTCGCGAGTCACTACGAAACCAAGTTTTACAAAGACATGCACTTTGTCGGCGCCAACGATCCGGCAACCTCGGTAGCAACACTGATCGAGATCGGTCGCGTGCTCGGCAGTCTCCCGGAGAAACCGAAAGTAACGTATCGTCTCGTGTTCTTCGACGGGGAAGAGTCGTTTTGTGAAGGCTGGTCTGATTGCGGAGACACAGAAAACCCTGACAACACGTACGGCAGTCGCCATTACGTTTCGCAACTGCGCGCACGGAACGAACTCGCGAATACACGCGCGCTGATCCTGCTCGATATGATGGGTTACAAAAACCTGGAACTGGGCCGCGACTCGATGAGCACGAGGTGGTTGCAAGACATCATCTGGGAAACCGGACGCGAGCTCGGACACACGAAGGTGTTCGTCGATCGTGAAGAAGGCGTCGGTGGAGACGATCACGAGCCGTTTCTTCGTGCGGGTGTGGCTGCGGTCGATATCATTCAACTGAATTCATATCCACACTGGCACAAACCTGACGACACGATCGACAAAGTGTCAGCGCAAAGCATGAAGATAGTTGGTGACACGGTTTTGGCGAGTCTGCCGAAAATCATCGAACTCATTACGAAGAAGCCAGAGTCACAAAAGACAAAAGAATCACAAAAGGACTAAGAGGAAGCGATGCTTACATCACCCGAGATACTCGTTCCGATAGATTTTTCACCTTGCTCCGTGAATGCACTCCGAGTTGCTGTCGGAATGGCCTCGCCAGAAGGCGATCTGACGTTGTTGCACGTGGTCGACGAGGAATTTATCCAGGCCGCAGTCGCCGCCGGAATGGGATCTACTGAAGATTTGCGCGCGCGTCTCAAGGAGCAAGCGGAGTCGAGTTTTGCCAACGTGCTCGAAGGAATCGAAACGGGAAACGTCACTATCGAAAAGATGACAGTCGTGGGACTTCCGTTTGTAGAGATTCTCAAAATTGCTCGTGATCTGGATTTGCCCATGATCGTGATGGGAATCCGAGGCCAGTCAACTCCCGCTGAAGAAATACTTTTCGGCTCGACCGCGGAGAAAGTTTTGCGCGGCACGCGTGTGCCGGTGCTCTGCGTCCCTTTCTAACTGCTGACTATGAAAAGAATCGCAGTCATTCCTGGTGACGGCATTGGACCTGAAGTGGTACGCGAAGCCGTCCGCCTGCTGCATCACTTGCAGCAATCCAAAGGTCTCGAACTCGAGCTCGTTGACTTTGACTGGGGCGCGGAAAAGTTTCTTCGCGACGGTGTGACCTTGCCAGCGGGCGCGCTCGAAATGTTGACGGCCGAGTTTGACGCGATTCTTGCCGGCGCGTTCGGTGATCCGCGAGTGCCGTCAAACAAACACGCGGAAGACATCCTTCTCGGCATGCGGCGCGGTCTCGATCTCTATATCAATCTCAGACCCGTGCGACTGCTCAACGATCGTCTCACCCCGCTGCTGAACCGCAAAACCACCGACATCGACTTCGTTGTCTTTCGCGAAAACACGGAGGGCGCATACTGCGGAGCCGGCGGTTTTTTGAAGCACGGAACTGCTGACGAGATCGCGCTCCAAGACGAGGTCAACACGCGTCGCGGAGTGGAACGCATCATCGTCGCTGCATTTGAATACGCGCGGGCAAACGGGCGAAAGCGAGTGACGATGGCTGATAAGTCAAACGTGCAGCGTTTTGGCGGCGATTTGTGGCAACGCGTTTTCAAGGAAGTCGGTGCCGGTTATCCAGAGATCAGTGCTAACCATCAATACGTGGATGCGATGGCGATGCACATGGTGCTCGATCCGTCGCAGTACGACGTCATCGTCAGTAACAATCTGTTCGGCGATATTCTGACTGACCTCGGCGCTGCGATTCAGGGTGGACTCGGTCTGGCCGCTTCAGGAAACATTCATCCCGGGAAGGTCTCGCTTTTCGAGCCCGTGCACGGCAGCGCGCCGCCACTCGCGGGCAAGGGAATCGCGAATCCAGTTGGATCTATTCTGACCTGCGCGATGATGTTAGAATACCTGGGCTTCCAAACTTTGAGTAACGAAATAGAGGACGCTGTTCGCAGCGCGATCTCTGCAAACGAAACTACCAGAGATCTCGGCGGACAACTCTCTACCGAACAAGCAGGCGCGGCGATCATCGCGCGTCTCGCGAATGACGGTAAGAACGAGGAATAAGCAGTAGGGAGGAGTTATGACGAGCGCAGGGAAACTTACAACGAAGGTAATCGCCGTTATTGTGATTGTAGCGATGCTTGATGCGGTGGGAGTTCCACCTGTCGTCATGGTCCTTTTTAGCGGAGTGTGCTTCGTTGTCTGGCTGTTTGCTCGTCGCGCGCAGGCGCGTGAAGTTGAACGCATCTTCGATTTCTATATCGCGGCCGATGCGGTGCTGCGTGAAGAAGATCGACGCTGGTACGGTTTCGAGATCGCGGAAGTGATCGAACACGGCGAGAGCCTGCTCGATATTATGCCCGATCCGCCGCCGTTGAATTACTACGCGCTCGGTGCGCTTTATCAACGCATCGGTAATCATGCGGCCAGCGCCGAATATCTTTCACGAATAACCGAGGACGCGAGCTGTGACGAGACACATCGCACGGCGCCGTCGCCAGAGTTGCGACGTTATGTTTCGATGCTGCGAAGGATCGAATATCAGCCGTCGCTCGCGCCGCAATCACTCGCTGCGGTTCGAAGTTTGGAACGTGCCCGGCAGCGCAACGCGGCCAAACTGCTTTTAGAAAGCCGGGCAGTCCTCGATGCGGAGAAGCGTGCGCCGAAAGAAGAGAAGCGGGCGCCGCACGCGAGTGAAGCTCAAAAAGAACGGATGTTTGCACCATCGTCACCGTTGAGTGAGATCTCCGCGCCGCCGCCAATCACGACGGTGCTGAGAGACGTTTACCAGGACGAAACCAGAGCCAGTAACTAAACGCGACTTGTTTGAATCCCTGACAGCGGAAATCATTGCGATCGGATCGGAGCTACTTGCGCCCGATCGCACTGATACAAACAGTCTCTGGCTCACCGAACAACTCAACCGCCTCGGGATCGAAGTAAAACTCAAAACCATCGTCGGCGACGACGATGCACGCCTCGAAGAAGCGATCAAGGACGCCGTGCGCCGTTCGAAAGTGGTGATCACCACCGGCGGCCTTGGTCCAACCGAAGACGACATCACACGCAAAATCACCGCGCGCGCACTCGGCAAACGACTACTGCTCGACGAAGTGGTGCTGGCAGAGATCCGCCAACGCTTTCAGAGTTTTGGCGTGACGATGCCGGAACGAAACTCACGTCAGGCGATGGTGATCGAAGACGCTGTCGTGTTGCCGAATCCAAACGGCACGGCGCCCGGAATGTTCATAGATCACCAGGGCGCGGCAATTGTTCTACTGCCGGGACCGCCACGTGAGATGCGTCCGATGTTTGAAAATCACGTCGCTGAGCGTCTTGCCGGGCGCGCGGGAAGTTTGCGCGTCGTGCGGCGCATGTTGCGAGTGGCGGGCATGGGCGAGTCGGCGGTTGACGAGAAGATCGCGCCGGTTTACACGCAGTACGACA
>DAIOGT010000310.1:0-4961 GCA_036745095.1 Pyrinomonadaceae bacterium | reverse complement strand
TGCCCTCCCGCTCTGGACAGGGTCAGTACGCGACCTGGTAAGTGATCAGATTGCGATATTTGCTAACGATTTTTGACTATTAAGGTTTGACCAGGTCCGTACCGGTGGCTGCACTGATCCTGTCCAGAATAGTTCCGACTTTGCGGCAACGCCGCTGACCCCACCTCTGCTGTTGAGAAGCTGGCCACAATCAAGCAAGATAGATCCCTAAAATCCCGTTACAGCAACGACCATTTCAATCGCGGCAGGCAAAAAGGAAAGTAAGAAAGCAATGAACGACTATTCACTTTCTCAAAAAGCGGCCGCGGAGTTCCTGGGAACACTGTGGTTGGTTCTCGGCGGATGTGGCAGCGCAGTGCTGGCCGCTGCCTTTCCTAACGTCGGAATTGGCTTGCTTGGTGTGTCGCTCGCTTTTGGGCTAACCGTGGTAACGATGGCCTACGCGGTGGGCCATATCTCAGGTGGGCACTTCAATCCGGCGCGCAGCACAGGACCAGCCATTTTCGTTGGTGGTTGGGCGGTCAGGCAATTGTGGTTGTTCTGGTTAGCGCCGATCGTTGGTGCAGCACTCGCCGGCGGTGCGTATCGTTTTCTCGGTGAGGGGCAACAAGAACGTGAAGCTGCATACTCGGAACCGGTCCGTCGTAACGATCGTGATTAACTAGGTTCCAGCAATGATGTTATCCACCGTTTGTCTCCCGTTCCTGCTTGCGGCAATGCAGGCAATCGCGTAAAAAGGCACCCGTGGCTGAACTTTCCCCCGGGGCTACGCTATCCCACTATCGCATCGGCACGAAAATCGGTGCGGGAGGAATGGGAGAAGTCTACCGGGCCCAGGATACCGAGCTCGTCCGGGCGGTGGCGTTGAAATTTCTCACGGGTGAAGTCGCTCTTCAACAGAGCCGCGTGAAGCGCTTTATTCAGGAAGCGCAAGCCGCTTCGGCACTCAATCATCCCAACATTCTCACCGTCTATGAAATTGGCCGCGCTGACGACGCTATCTTTATTGCGACGGAATTCGTCGATGGCGTCACGTTGCGTCAGCACATGCAGAAGCGGCTGAAGCTGGTTGAAATACTCGACATCGCCACGCAAATCGCCTCCGCCCTCGTTGCCGCACACGCCGCAGGCATTGTTCATCGCGACATCAAGCCAGAGAACATCATGGTCCGTAAGGACGGTCTCGTGAAGGTGCTCGACTTCGGTCTGGCGAAGCTCACGGATTGGCAAGATTCTTCATCGGAAGCTACAACGATCGCGCGCGTCAATACCGAGCCGGGCTCAGTGCTGGGAACCATTGCTTACATGTCTCCCGAGCAAGCGGCAGGGCGAGATGTTGATGCCCGCTCGGACATTTGGAGTTTTGGTGTGGTGCTCTATGAAATGCTCACTGCGCGAGCGCCGTTCGAGGGCGCATCGAAGAGCCACATCATTGTCGCGATTATCGATCATGAGCCAACGCCGATAACGCACTTCGCTCCTGAGACGCCCGAAGCGCTCGAGTTGATTATTACGGAAGCGCTTACGAAAGACGTTGACGAGCGCTGTCAAACAGCGAAAGAGATGTTGGGCAAGTTGAAGCGATTAAAGCAGCGCATCGAGTCTCGCGGGATGCCGGCATCAATTGCCGATCTCAATCGTTCAGCGGCGTCATTAGCGCCCGCAGTTTCGCTGACGAATCGAAGCTCGTCTCCCGTGCCGCAAGCGACGTTAACGGAAGCTCCGAGATCGACAGCGCCATCAGGGGATCTTCCGAACACGCGCGCAACCTCAAGCATTGTAGAAAAGCGAGGTAAGAAGATTGCCGCCGCTGTGCTCGGGTTAGTGTTTGTTAGTGTAATCGGGTTTGGACTTTACAAGCTGTTCAGTCAGCCCAAACAGTTCGGACCGGTGAGAATGACGGCGCTGACAACGGGCGGGAAGATCAATGATGAAGACATAAACGGTCAACTCTCGATCTCACCCGATGGCAAGTATGTCGTGTGCGCGGCAAATGACGCGAGACAGCAAGCCAGTTTGTGGCTCAGACAGATATCGACGAACAGTCTTGTGCGAATCGTCGCTCCCGAGAATGGTGGTTATCTGGCTACGACCTTCTCCCCCGATGGCGAAATGATTTACTACGTCGCTACCCTGGAGAGAAATAACTTCGTCCCCACGCTCTACCGCATTCCTGTTCTCGGCGGTACTCCCGCAAAAGTTCTCGATCGCGTCTTTAGTGCTGTTGCTTTTTCCCAGGACGGAAAGCAATTCGCTTTTGTACGTAAGAACCAGGACGACGTCGCACTGATGGTCGCAAACTCTGATGGAACCGGAGAGGCGAGGACTATTGCCGTAAGCAAACAGCCGGCTGCTTTCTCCACTGCTGGACCATCATGGTCGCCCGATGGAAAGCGAATCGCATGCGGCTTGTTTGATGGAACTGGCGCCGGCAACGCAACGATCGTGGAAGTTCCCGTCGCAGGAGGAGAACCCAAGCCGATCGGGTCTGAAAAATGGGCAAGCGTGGGTCGCGTGATCTGGCTTCGAGATGGCACCGGTTTAATCATGACTGCTCAGCCCGAGTCTTCATCTATCGGCACGCAGGTCTGGTTTCTTCCTTATTCGGGCGGCCCGGCGCGACGTATCACAAACGACTTAAATGCATATGGCGAGGTCAGCCTTGGATTGACGTCTGATTCGGGCACGATGGCCACGATCCAGCAGATAAACTCGAGCAGCATATGGCTTACTGATGCCAATAAAGATGAGAGCCAGGCACAACGCATTCTCAAGACCAATCTTCCTGATTCGGTTGCATGGACATCCGATGGCCAGCTTGTTTATGCGAGTCGCACTGGCGAGAACTGGGACATCTGGATTACTAATCGCGATGGCTCTGCCACTAAGCAATTGACCGCCGACGCTTTCATCGATCAGCAACCATCTGTCTCTGCCGACGGTCGCTACGTCGTTTTCCAATCCAATCGATCCGGCAGTCGGAACATCTGGCGAATAGATATCGACGGCAGCAATCCAAAGCAATTGACGGAGGGTGGTTATGACGATGCAGCTCCCGTTTGTTCTGCTGACAGCCGATATGTGATTTTTATGTCGAGACGATCGGGCACATGGACCATTTGGAAGGTGGGAATCGATGGCGGCACGCCAGTGCGATTGACTGATCGTCCGTCGCAACTTCCAACTCTTTCGGCTGATGGTAAGTCCATCGCCTATTTCCATGTTGACGAACAAGCAAACAACCAACCAAAGCTGTCGATCATTCCGTTTGAAGGTGGCGAGCCGGTGACGACGATTAACCTTCGTCGTACGGTGCAACCGATCGCGTTTGCGTGGCTACCCGATGGGAAGTCGATCGCGTATCTGGATTCCGGTTCTGGAATTCTAAACGTCTGGAGTCAACCGATCGACGGTAGTGAGCCCAAACAATTGACTAATTTTAAAACGGAATTTGTAACCAATTTTGCTATCTCGCGCGACGGCAAGATCGCAGCCTACCGCTGGTCCGCCACGAGAGACATTGTCCTGATTAAAGATTTCCAATAACCGGTATCCGATCCACTTAGCCCAGTTCTAACCCGTCCGATCCGTTGAAAAGGAGAACCTCCCATGCATAACAAAGAATGGACCATCATGATCTACATGGCCGGCGATAATAACCTCGCCGTCGACATGGCATACGCTATGGACCAAATCAAGGGGATCGCGGCTGAAGGCGTCGACAGTCCCAATCTCTTCGTTTACTACGACGGGAACTCGCCCGCGATTCCCACGCTGTATTGTGATTTCTCTGAACCGAGGCGACCGCGGTATGTTCGCTCATACAAAGTGCCCAAAAAGCTCTGTGACGTACCCAAAAAAGAGAATGAGAATGCCGCCGATCGCCGTTCAATCCTCAACTTTGTTGATTGGTGTTTGAATAAGGTCGAGGTTGAGAGTAACGGCGAGATCTCATACGGCCGTCGCGCTAATCGTTACGCGCTGATATTTTCCGGTCACTCGCTCGGCTTCCAGGATATCGGTCTGTTTAAGGACGAGTCGTCCGGCAAATCGATGAAGATGAATGATTTCTACGACGTCCTTCGATCGTTGGTCAGCACGGAAAGACAACTTAAGAAAGCGGCGAAGGAAAACGGCGTGGAAGAGGAATTTTGGGAGCGGGAAACAACAGAGCTGGTTGGTCAGAAACTCGACATTCTCGGTTTCGATAGCTGCGTCATGGGCATGCTCGAAGTCGGCTATCAATTCTACGATGTCGCGAAGACGATGATCTCTTCTGAAGGCAGCGTTCCGAGCGCCGGCTGGACTTACGCAAAAATTCTCGGTTGCCTCGGCCGGGAAGATACGCGCAACCTCGAGACCGAAAAGGTGGCGGAACTCTTCGTCAAAAAATTCATCCGCAGTCAGGACGATTTCACAGTCGGAGGCGTTTCGGTCGACATGGCCGCCTGGAAGATGGACCGGATCGACAATCTGGCCCGCGCATTCGACAAACTGGCTTGGGTTCTGGTCCAGTGCTTTGACGACGAGGGCAGCCGCTTATACAGGCAAATGGAACGGCTGATTTTGCAGGTTCATTGGAAGTGTCAGTCGTACATGTACGATCAGAATGTCGACCTTGGCGACTTCTGTGAGTTGCTTGAAGGCGAATGTGGTTTGGTCGCCGACGAGCTTGGCGATGGTGATGATTTAAAGCCGTTGCGAACAGTACAAAAGGAATGCCGGAAGGTGTTGGAAGAACTACAGCAGGCGGTGATTTTGAGTGGGTTTAGCGGTGGCGGTTACCAGTACTCGAATGGAGTGTCAGTATTTTTTCCGTGGTCGCGCGAGGGGTATGAAGTATCAAAGAAGAATTACGAGAGTTTGTGGTTTTCGAAGGACGTAGAACGGAACCAACTGCCATGGACCAAGTTTCTTAAGAAATACCTGTACGAGGTGAGTGTTCGCAGGTGTGAGGAGCT
>DAIOGT010000309.1:0-5023 GCA_036745095.1 Pyrinomonadaceae bacterium | reverse complement strand
GATCTCAAAGTGGACAGCAAGGCGGTCAACAGCAAGGCAGCCAGCAGTCCGGCGGTACACAAAATGGTGGCAGTCAGTCGGATGGTAACAGGCAGCGCATGGGCCCGGACCGGAATGCAGTCATGGGCGGCGGCGATGGCTGGGGCGACGCCCGTCAACTTCCCTCCGAGATTCGTGAGCGACTTCGTGAGGCACAGGATCTGCGACGCGAATGGGGCGCAACCGGCTCGGGCGTGGGAAGGCTTGATGAAGTGATCGAGGAGCTGAAGCGACTCGCTGATGGAAGAATGGAAGGTGATGCGGCGACTGCGGCTTTGCTCAAGGCTGATGTTGTTGAGCCGCTGCGACAACTCGAGCTTGAACTAAGCAGGGCACTGCAACAGCAAAGCGGTCGCACAAACCTGCGTTTGCGTGATGAAGGTGCGGCGCCCGAGAAGTATCGCCGCGCTGTTGAGGAGTATTACCGCAGGTTGTCGGGAGGTCGGCAGCGACAATGAGCCGTAAAAAAGCACAAAAAACACAGATGGCGTTCGCGTTCTTTTGCGCTTTCTCGTGCCTTTTTGTGGCACTGCTGATCCCGACGGTGGGCCAGCGTCCGTTTGACGACTTCGGCAACTTCCGTCAACGCCGTCGCCCAACATCGGCGCCGCAAGCGGCGGGCGCATCCTTCGGCGAGTTCACCTTTGTCCGCACCATCTACGAGTCGCCCTCACGCGGCTACGGCCGGCGTGGCTACTACGGCGGTGGCACATGGACCACCGACTACCCCGAAGCCGACAACAACTTCATCGTTGGCCTGCGCGAGTGGGCCGGTACCAATTTAAAGATCGCGCCCCGCCCTGAGGCACTCGAGATTCTCGATGATCGCATGTTTGACTACCCGATCATCTACATCGTCGAGCCTGGGTTCATGGATCTCTCGCCGGAACAAGCCGCACGATTGCGCGAGTACATCATGCGCGGCGGCTTCATCTTCCTCGACGACTTCTGGGGCGAGTATGAGTGGCAAAACGTTCAGGAACAGTTTCAGAAGATCGTTCCCGAATACGAGATCAAAGACTTACCGCTGAGCCATCCGCTCTTTCATGCCTATCTCGACGTTGAAGAAGTAGTGCAGGTGCCGAACGTCTACAACGCGCAGCGCGGCATCACATCCGAGAAGGGCGGCGTTGTCCCGCACTACATGGGCATCGAGAACAAGAACGGCCGGCTCGTCGCGTTCCTCGCGCGCAACTGCGATCTCGGTGACGCGTGGGAGTGGATCAACGATCCGGCCTATCCGGTGAAGTACGGCTTGCCCGCTTACAAAGTCGGTATCAACGTCGTCATCTACGCGATGAGCCACTAGCCGCTTTCGTCTTCGTGCTCATCTGACCGCGAAGCGCTTCTGTCTGGGCCAGTATCACTTCGTCCATCGAACCCGATCCGCCGGACGAGATCCATTGGACCATTGACGCCACAAACAACTCCTTTAGATACGCAAACGAGAAATCATGCGTCTTGCAAACAACTTGCACTGCGCCTGCCTCGCTCACGCGCATCTCGGACTGTAGCTCCTCGTTCCACTTTGCGATGTACGCGCGGCGCTCCGCGTCACCGGGCAATTGAAAGTAGTACTTGCGATCGAAACGGCTCGGACGATCGAGAATCGACGAGTCAAGCTTTTCCGGATGGTTCGTGGTAGCAAGCACCACCACACCCGTGTTTGTGTGAAACCCGTCGAGTTCGTTTAGAAAGAACGCCCGGTTCGTGTCGTCAATCATCGAGTCGAGATCTTCCAACACGAGCAGGCACGGAGTCGTCATGCGCGCTCGCTTGAAGACTTCCGCGATATTCTCTTCTTCCGTGTCGCCGTCCGATTTGAAGCTGCGGATGTAGAGACACGGCTGCCCAAGCTGGTTTATCAGCGCCTTGAGCGTGTGCGTCTTCCCGTTGCCGGGTGGACCAATGAAAATTGCGCCACGCTTCCACGGGATGTTGTAGCGCTCGTAAACCTCGCGCGAGTTGAAGAATTGTTCAAAGTCATTCCGGATCTGCTGCTTCAATGATTCAGGAAGAACCAGATTGTTGAATGTGGCGTTCCTGATCGACTGAAACAGTCGCTTGTCTTTCTGGAAGTAGCCGTCGTGGTAGACGAGGATCTCAGCATGCACTTCACACGACCACTCACAAACCGCGAGGAAGAAGTCCTCGGCGATTTTCTTTTCGTCGGCGACGATCCAGTGATGACGACGACGATAACAATTCTCGACCCACGTGATTAGAACAACGTCGATTAGATGTCCGTTCCAAAGGACGTTGAGCCACGCGTTCTCAGTCGAGTGCCTCAGTTTTTTGTCGGTGCCTTCCCAATCCGTCTTCAGTTCATGAAAGACAGACTTCTCTTCTATTACCGAGCAGTGGCCGGCACGCACATACGCGTCCAGGTCGAAGTACCAGGTCTGCCCGGCTACAACTGATTTCTCCGGATGCAGCTCCGTCAATTTCCGCGCGACGTGATATGCAATGTAGTCGTTCGGCTTGTACAGGGCGTCTCGGATGAAGTTTTCTATGCTCATAAATTTCCTTGCGTGTGTCAGTTAGGCTGACACACCGATTCAAAAATATTTCGTTGTTTAGTAGATAGACTTCGGGTGCACGACCGAAACGGTCGCGAGAGAAATTACGAAAAGATGTGACTAGCACGGAGCATAGCGTTGTCCCCGAGTTTGGAGTTCAACCTTTAGGCTGCTGCTGTTTGACCGAACAAGCTGAAGCTGGAACTCTAACTTAAAAAACAGTGACCCCGGCAGGGGTTCGCCAACCGTCGGCGTAATTGGACCGTTAAACGGCTTTGGCGCCTTTATTAAAACGGTGACGACGAGATCGATGAAACACCGTGCTCTACCATTGAGCTATGGTCCCCATATTTTGGGGGACCACCGGGACTCGAACCCGGAACCCGTCATTACGGAGATGTAGTTCCATCAGCATTCGTCACCTGCAAGACTGATTAGTTCAATAACTGGCGACAACGTCGGTGAGAGACTCGCCTTGGTAATAGGCGAGTCAGGAATCGAACCTGCTTGAACCATGTACTCCCACCAGCATTCGCCAGCACCAAACTAACCAATCCTGCAATTCTCAATCACACCGATCCAGTGATCAGCGTTAAGGTTTCCATCGGCAAACTCCGCGATCACGTCAAACACCTGATCCGAGAATCCACCAATGTTCAGAATGTCGCGGCGCTCTTTCGCTTGCACCGTCGCGTAAGGTTGAATGTCGATACAGACCATTCGCGCTCCCGGATTGCGATTGCGAAAAGTTGACCACGCCCTCATCGTCTCGGTAGCGCTGCCACCCCAACGACCGTAGTACGGAGCATCGACCCACGATTCGTTATCCGAAACGTAGATCACGAGACTACCCTCAGCCCCGCGCTTGTTCAGGTGCACCAGCGGTGCGCTGCAATTAGTTCCACCGCACGGCAAGCTGGCCAGCTTGCTCGCGTTGGTCATAATGCTGTCGCGCGGGTTGAGATGAACGTTAACAACCTTCGACTCAAACGGAATTACCTCCGCGTTCTGATTCCTACGTAACACCGTCGCCGCCACGAGCGCGGCAACGTCAACGCAACGTACCGTCGAAGTGGAACCCTTGCGGTATCCAGTCACCGGCGAGTGCATCGATCCCGAAATATCCGGAAACACGTAAACCTTGCCCGGAAACTCCGGCACGTTTCGAGTCGCGATCTCCATCGCATCCTGAAGCGCGTTCGTTACCACTTGCGGAATTTTCGGGTTCCCAGCCGCGGCCGCATAAGCCACCATGAGCTGGTACGGAAACACACGAGCTTTCCTCACTTTCTCCGGATCTCGCAGGCGCTCTGCAATCAAGTCGGCCATACCCGGCACGTCAAATACGCCGTGACGTGCGAACGTGTTCAGGTTCATGCGAGTCATCTGCCACGGCGCACGACGCGCAATCGCAGTCCACTCAGCCGTGCCGAGATCCAGTGCAGTGAGCATCTGAAAAGGCACATCAGGAACGTTTCCGGACTTCGTCTTCTTGAAGGCCTCGAACTCACGCACAACCTCCGGCAACACCTCGACGTTCTGATTGCCGTTGATCAAGTATCCGAACAGCGCCGCATGATCCGCGTCCTTCGGACGCGGGTGGACCATCTTCACGATGTCCGCAAGCGATGGATCCTGCCCCACGTTTGCCTTGAACAACGACTCGGGATCGCGAGCATCGAGCCACTCACGCACGAGACGCTTTGGCGCCGTACCAAGCGATTTGCGGCCCACCGCTCCCGAACGCATGATCTGCACGAAGTTGCGAAGCATCTTCGCGTTGTCGATCACGCGTGGAAACACTTGCTGCAATAGCGTGCGGTCTTTCACTGACAGCACGGCGCAAAGTAGCGCCGGGATGTCTTTCATGTAACCGCGCTCGCGGCAGAACACGGCAGTCTTCGCGATAAATTCCGCATCGACGTCCTGACACAACTCGATTACTTTCGCGAGCTGGTTTTCGGCGCTCGCGTAAAAAGTTCGGTTAAGGCAACCAGTCGCCGCGTACTGCGCGAGTTGATGCTTCGGCTTAAGCGCGTACGCAGGCGCACGCTCTTCATTGATAGCATCAGTTGCCGGCATTAGCTTGCCGATTAGCGACTTGAATAGTGTCTTGTTTGCCATTGTTCTACCACCCTTCAATTCCCTGGTTTTAGCCGCGGATAACACGGATCTTTATCGGGATCTTTCACGCTCGACTTTCTCGCGGATGTCCCTGTCATCGTAGACGTCCAAAAACAGATACTTGCGCCATTCCGCTCGTGCTTCTGCATAGTGACAAAGCACCACGCGCTCGAGCTTTACGCGCAGCGCACTCTGCGAAGTAAGCAACGGCATGCGCGCCTCAGCCGGAGTTCGATCGCCCTTGCGGTTGTTGCACGGAACACACGCAGTAACGATGTTCACCGGTGAGTTATCTCCTCCACGCGAACGTGGCAGGATGTGGTCCATCGTCAGTTCTCTTG
>DAIOGT010000308.1:0-5026 GCA_036745095.1 Pyrinomonadaceae bacterium | reverse complement strand
TACCGTCAATCTCGATATCGCACGTGCGCAACTGAAAAGTTCTATTAATCAAATCAATGGTCCTGCGGGCGAGGCTGGCCGGCAGGAATGGACCAAAATAAAGTGCGCCGTCACGTTGAATGCGCCGCGTGATTACGACTTTCGGAAACGGCTCGTTGATCGTGAGTTTCAGGTGCGGGTACGACTTGTCGTCCTGAAGTTTGATGTTGTAACGCGGCTTGTGCTGTTTGACGAGCGACGCCTCGAGTATCAAGGCTTCGACTTCGTTATCGGTAACGATAAACTCGAGGTCAACAATTTGACCCACGAGCGCGTCCGTCTTCCGGTCGAAAGGCCGCGCGCGAAAATACGAGCGGACGCGGCTGCGGAGGTTCTTCGCCTTACCGACATAAATCACCCGTCCGGCCGCATCTTTGTGCAGGTAAACGCCCGGCGAGGATGGAATTTCTTTGAGTTTCTCCTCAATAGACACGATATTTAGATGCTATTTTAGCTGAGGCAAATGCTTTTTCCACTTACGCTTCCAACAGACAGACCGTTTGACGCCGTTGGGTTCGGGCTGAACGCTGTCGATCACCTGATCGTGGTGCCGGAGTATCCCGCGTTCGATACAAAAATGCGACTGCTCGATCACAAGCAGTCTGCGGGAGGTCAAACGGCAAGCGCAATGGTCGCCCTGCGCCGGCTTGGATTGAAGACCGCGTATGCCGGACGTTTCGGTTCGGATCCGGAGGGACTCTTTGGATACCAAACGTTGAAAGACGAAGACGTCAATATCGACTTTGCGGAGATCGTCGAGGGCGCAAGGAACCAGGTCGCATTCATCACGATCGATGCGCGCAGTGGTGAGCGCACGATTGTTTGGGATCGTGACGACCGGCTCGCCTATACTCCGGAAGACGTGCCCGCAGAGTTTGGATCATTGGGAAAGGTGTTGCACCTCGATGGTCACGATCCGCCGGCGTGCGCGCGCCTGGCGAGGGCTGCGCGTGAGTCGGGAACGATCGTTTCTGCTGATATCGATAACGTCTACGATGGTCTGCCGGAGCTGTTACCGTTAATCGACATCATGATCGGATCAAAAGAGTTTCCGCGCCGGGTAACTGGAATTCCAGACGAGCGTGAAGCGCTCGTTGAGTTGAAGAGTCGTTATGGTTGTGCGTTGGTTGGCATGACGATCGGCGCCAAAGGCGCTGTCGTTTATCACGAGGGGCGATTCATCGAATCACCGGGCTTTGAAGCGCCAGGTGGTTGTCGCGACACGACTGGTGCTGGCGACGCGTTTCACGCCGGCTTTCTTTACGGACTTCTCACCGCGGAAGATGTCGAAACGAGCATGAAACTCGGCAACGCCGTCGCGGCAATTAAGTGCAGCGCGCTCGGTGCGAGGACCGCACTTCCGAACAAATCAGCGCTCGATCAATTTCTAATCCGTGGTAATCTGAGGCCTGAAACCTGAGGAAAATATGAAACTCATTGCTTTGGCAGCTACTCTGCTTCTCTTAAGTTTCTTCACGCCTGCGCCGCAACGCGCCGAATCAGCAGCCGACATCGTCTTCAAAAACGGCAATGTCTACACCGCAAACGACAAAGCCGCACGCGCCCAAGCCATCGCCGTGAAGGCCGACAAGATCGTGTTTGTCGGGGGGAACGCAGCGGTGCAGAAATTCGTTGGCGCAAACACACGGGTTGTCGATCTGAAAGGCGCGACTGTGTTGCCCGGTTTTACTGACTCGCACCAACACCTCTCGGGCGTGGGCCAGCGTGAGATGACTCTCAACCTCGAAGGCACGACGAGCCTCGCAGACTTCCTCGCGAAAGTAAAAGCTCGCGTGGACCAAACAAAGCCCGGCGATTGGGTCACCGGCCGTGGCTGGATCGAGACGCACTGGCAGCCTCCCGTGTTCCCGACGCGCTGGGACCTCGACAAAGTCTCGCCCAACAATCCCGTAATCCTGGGACGCGCCGACGGCCATGGCGCGGTCGCGAACAGCGCTGCGCTGAAAATCGCGGGCGTCGACAAAAACACTCCGAATCCGTTCGGTGGCGAGATCTCGAAAGACAAACAGAGCGGCGAGCCCAACGGCATGTTACTCGATAACGCGCAGGGCCTTGTGCGCCGCCGTGTGCCGCCAACAACGACCGCGGATGCTGAACGCGCAGTCGTGCTCGGCGTAAAACGAAACATCGAGCTCGGCTGGACGCAGATTCAGGACGCGGGTGGCAGTTACGCTGATGTCGATATCTTCAAAAAACTCTACGCTGCGGGCACGATCAAACTCCGCATCTACAAAGCCGTTCATGGTCCAGGACCAAGCGCCACTCGACTTCTCAACGAAGGTGCGACGATCGGCGCGTTCGGAAATCGTTTCACCTTCCGCACGATCAAAGTGGTTTCTGATGGCGCCCTCGGCTCACGAGGCGCGGCGCTGCTGGCGCCGTATTCAGACGCGCCCGACACGGCTGGATTTCTAACCGTCAAAGCGGAAGAGTTGCGACCGATGCTCGTCGACGCTTTGCGCAAAGGCATTCAGGTCGAGACTCATGCGATCGGCGACAAAGCAAATCGTTTTGTTCTCGACGAGTATGAAGCCGCGTTTAAGGCTGTGCCGGCGAGTGAAAGGAAAGTCGCGGAGCCGCGTTGGCGTGTGGAGCACGCGCAGATCGTGAACCCGGCTGACATTCCGCGTTTTGCGAAGCTTGGGGTTATTCCCTCGATGCAGCCGTCGCACGCGATTGGAGATCTTTTTTTCGCGCCGAGCCGTGTGGGTGTTCCTCGTCTTTCGGGGTCGTATGCGTGGGTAAGCTTTATCAAGTCAGGCGTCGTGGTTCCGGGTGGATCCGATGCACCGGTCGAGCGCGGTGAGCCGATGATCGAGTTTTACGCAGCGGTTGCGCGCAAGGATCAGAAGGGCTTTTCCGGTGAGGGATGGCATCCCGAAGAAGCCGTGACTCGCGAGCAGGCGCTGAAGATGTTTACGATCTGGCCGGCGTACGCCGCTTTTGAAGAGAAACTGCGCGGCACGATCGAAGTTGGCAAACTCGCAGACCTGACCATTCTCTCTGCCGACATCATGGCGATTCCCGAAGCCGAGATACTGAAGACGCGCTGCGTGATGACGGTCATAAACGGCGAGATTGTTCATGAAGCAACCTAGCGTGAATACTCACTACAAAGAGTGTTTTCGTAAGTGCGGTCTCGCGCTCGCGCTTATTTCATTAGCACTGAGTTCGACCCTTGTCGCACAGGACGCGAACCAAACGGCGTCGAAAACGGCTGGGCCAGTTGTCGCGTTGAGCCTCATCGTGACCGACTCAGCCAAAAACTCTCTCGACAAGATCAACAAAGAAGACGTTCACGTTTTTGAAGATAAAGCCGAGCAGACAGTGCTGAGCGTCGAGCGCGACGAGCGACCAGTTGACTGTATCCTCGCAATCGACTCATCCGGCTCTTTCAGAACGTTGTTAGGCATTGCTTTGGCGTCGGCCAAGCTGCTCATCACAAATCGTCGTCCCGAGGACGAGATCATGATTGAGCGGTTCATAAGCAGCGACCAAATCCAGGTGGTTGAAAAGTTCACACGCGATGGGAACGCATTGCTTGCAGCGCTCGACCGGATGTACGTTGAACGTGGACAGTCCGCCGTTATCGATGCTCTTTATGTCGGCGCAAAAACTTTCACTGACGTAAACAAAACCGGCAAGGACCGGCGCAAGGTGATTGTAATCATCACCGATGGTGAGGATCGAAATAGCTTCTACAAGGAAGAAGCACTCGTAAAATTTTTGCGCCAGAGTGACGTTCAGGTTTTTGCGCTAGGTCTCGTTGTTGAGCTCGACAAGACACCGTTTTTCGGCCCCAGAAATTCCCGCGAAAAAGCAGAGAAGCTTCTCAAGACGATAACGGCTGAGACTGGCGGGCGAGCATTCTTTCCTCGCGACAAAGCGGAGTTAATCGAGTCGATGAAGCAGATCATCACCGACTTGCGCGGACAATTTCGTCTGACGTATCAATCGGCGAATGATAAGAAGAAGGGCTTTCGCAAAGTTGAAGTAAAGCTGGCGTCGCCGACGGGTGAAAAGCGCAACGCAATTGTGCCGCGTGGTTATGGATCATCATAGGAGAACAGGATAGAGAATCCTGTCCAACCGTACTCTGCCTCTAGGAGACCTTCCGATGAAATCACGTCGTGACTTTCTCTCGCTTGCAGGAAAAGGCCTGGGTCTCGCCGCGCTATCGACACCAGCTATCGGCGCGCTTGTGAAGGAAGTCGAAGCCGCAACGCGCCGCGTGGCCCCTCTCACGCCCGAGCAGGCGGCGATGGATGAAGACTACTGGTCCGTCATTCAGAATTCGTTCACCGTCACACGCGGGATTGTGAATCTCAACAATGGCGGTGTGTCGCCGAGCCCGCGCATCGTCACCGAAGCGCTCGTCCGTTACATCTGGCAGCAGGAAGACGCGACCGCGTACACGATGTGGCAAATACTCGAGCCACAGTCGGAAACGATTCGCACGGGCCTCGCCGAGATGTTCGGCTGCGATCGCGAAGAGATCGCGATCACGCGTAATGCTTCGGAGTCGCTTGAGATCCTGCTCATGGGAATGGATCTCAAACCGGGCGACGAGATACTCACCACGACGCAAGACTACCCGCGCATGTTGACCACGTTGCGACAGCGTGAACGTCGCGAGGGTCTCGTACTCAAGCTCGTAAAGATCCCGATCCCGCCAAAGAATCTCAACGAGATCACAGCAGCATTTGAAAATGGAATCACGAGTCGAACAAAACTCATTCTCGTTTCGCATCAGGTGAACATCACGGGCCAGATCACTCCCGTGAAAGCGATCTGCGAGATCGCGCGTGCAAAGGGAATCGAGACGATCGTTGATGGTGCGCACTCGTTCGCACAGTTTGATTTCAAACAAAAGGATCTCGGCTGCGACTATTTCGGTACCAGTCTGCACAAGTGGCTTTACGCGCCGAAGGGAAGCGGCTTGCTGTACGTGAAGCGCGACAAGATC
>DAIOGT010000307.1:0-5032 GCA_036745095.1 Pyrinomonadaceae bacterium | reverse complement strand
TACTTGGTCATGCGCAAACTGGTGCCGTCATCGACCCGTTCAAACTCGACCTCATCCATGAGTGTCCGGATGAGTTTAAGTCCCCAACCGCGTCTTTCTTCTGCCGCTTCTTTAGCTTCTGATCCGCTTTTCGCGCCGTTTAGATTGGCTGGCACGATGCCACGACTCGAAATTGTGATGACTAATCTATCACTTTCGACGCGAAAACGCTGATAAATTTTTCGATCCGGGCTGAAACTGTGTTCTGAAGCGTTGATGCACGCCTCGACGATGGCTGTTTTTATCTGGTTGATGGCCTCGGGCCGGAACGTCAGGCGCTTCGCGATTTGCTCGGCTGTATTGGCCGCGATCAGCTCGTTGTCCTCGCCCATTGGCACGACCATCAGGAACTCATCCGGCTCCGCGGATTGTACAACCCCGGTCGGTACGGTCTCGCTCACACGCGCCGCGAGCAAATCCAACTGCTGCCGGCTCGAGCCAAACGCCTTGCGACGGTCCAGCAGCCGGTTCGCGTCTTCAGAAAAGCCTTCGTTTGAAATTAACCAGATCTGACAACGACTAAAACCTAGTCGCTCGGCCATACTCTCAAGCCGGTCACACCAGGCACGAGCCACGTCCACATCCACTTCGAGCTTCGACTCGATATCGGCTGCGAGCCAGATCACTTCGCGTGCGTCTGAGTAACTTCCTTCCTCGAAAGTGTGCGCGACGAGACAGTGGTCCTCCTCGCATAGCTGTCGCATGTCGCTCATGAAAGCCGAACAGCTTGCGAGATGAATCGTCTGAGGGAGCTTGAAGAAATCGGTTTCCACTTCCAGTCCCGATATGACAGTCTCACTTTCAGCGCCTTTGTACGTCGTCCGGAAAGTCTCGTGGTCAAAAAGAACTGCGGGCACTTGCTGGCAGTTGAAGCGCGAGATCAAATCGCGCAGACCGGTGTTTGCAACCTGCTTGTAATGACGCGCCATCGTGTGTGGCGCACGTTTCAGAGAATCGGCGAGCATGTCCGCGACGACCAGAGCGCGCGGCTCACTCATCACGTCGAGGCGATAACGAATCTTGAGGTAGTCTTTCCACGCTTGTGGTCCACCACCCGCTTCGACTGTTGTTTCATCCCAGTTGACAAACTCCTGCACGTGCAAGCGGTGCAAAACGTCTTCCAGCTCAGACGCAGTCATGTGCAGACGTTTGCGCCAGAGCTCAAAAGTTGACACTTGCTCTTCGCCCGCTGCTGCTTCCCAAAGCAACCGAATGAGGAGATGTCTCGTGTCGAGCCTCGGCGAGATCTCCTCAATCAGATCGGCGAAGTGCCGATGGATGTGACCACCAAAAAGTTCGTCGACGTAGAGACGCTCGCAATCAAGATACGAGAGCAACGCCGCGCGTTTCTCCCGTGCGGCCTGGAGAAAGATGTTGATGAAGAAAGGACTGCCGGCAAACTGCTGCACGATCAGATCGCGCGCGGCTTCACTCGTCGCGACCTGCTGACGCCTCGCGACATGTTCCACCAGTTTCGCAGCTTCGGCCGGATCGAGTTTTTCGAGCCGGAGGACGTCAAGCCGCTCGAAATTACACTCTGCATCGTGTGCCGCTTCGAGAATTTGGCGGCGTAGCCCTGCGAGAACAAAGGAGAAACCGCCTCGTGTGAATACGCGGAGTATTTCGGTGCCCAACACCACCGCGCCGTTGAGATACTCGGCTAGCTGCGAGCCGTCGAGCATCACGAATGGACGGCCTCGAACGGCCGGAATTCTTTGCGGTGCGCCGAGGCAGAAGCGTACGAGTGCCTTATCGTCGTTACTGAAGCGGAGCCGGTTGTAGGATTCAACGAGTTGCTCGATCCACTCGAGATCCGCCGCGGGTGCGAGCTCGACCAGTTCTTGTAGCGTCAGTGGTGCGTTCGAAACGACCGGCTCGTCACGGCGATAAGCGATATATTGCTGAACAAAGGCGTTGAGAAACTCGATCGCAGCGCTGACGGCAGTAGTTTCGTTGCGTGTGATCGCGAAGTAAATTGGGATCACGTCGGAGCGTCGATTGAAGATCCGATCGTAGGTCTGGCGCAGAAGCTCTGAGACGCCGGCAGATGGCTCCATCAGCACGAGCAGACCGCGACCCGTGTTGGCGCGCTCCGCCTGGGCCATGATGCGGTCGAGCTCCGCCGCGCGACCGACGAAGTCCTGCTGGACCACGCGACCGAGAACACGGCGGAAATTTTCGCTGCGGCTATTCATCTTTACGGCTGTTGTCGTCGGGTGAAAAGTTTAACTCTCCTTCTCACCATAAAACTCCACCCGATCCTTCCCTAGACTCTTCGCATGGTACAGCGCACGATCCGCGGCGGCGATGATGTTTTCCGCGGTGTCGATATTCTTGGTAAACGTCGAAACACCGACACTGATCGTCACGCGCCCGAGCGGTTGTGCCTGCCCGTGTGGAAACTGCGTGGTCGACACACGGTGCCTGATGCGGTCTGCAATCACGCCCGCTTCGGCGATGCCGGTTTGCGGCAACAAAATGCAAAACTCCTCGCCGCCATAACGCGAAGCGACGTCGGCAGCACGAAGCGCACCTTTCAAACAATGTGCAGTGATTTGAAGCGCGACATCGCCGGCCTGATGACCGTTTTTGTCGTTGTAAGCCTTGAAGTCGTCGATGTCGATCATCAGGAAACTCATCGGATAGTCGTAACGTTTTGTGCGATTCAGCTCTTCCGCGAGACGCTCTTCCAGATAACGACGGTTCGGTAACGCCGTCAGTGCATCCGTGATCGACATGATCTGAAACTCGGTCGCACGCTCCTGCCACTCAGCGCGCTCGAGCGCGAGTGCTACTTGTGGTCCAATAATTTCCAGCAAGCTCAGATCGACTTCGTTGTACGTTCCGCCCCCCGACTTGTCAGTTACATTCAACACACCGACTTTCCGTCTACCAATCATGATCGGATAGCTGATAAACGAGTTTGTCTTGTAGCGGCGTTCAGGCGGCGCAGGCTTGCGACCCGCCATTCGCACATCCGTGACGAAAACCGGTTTGCCTGTGTCGATGACTTCTCCCGAAATTCCCTCACCGACACGCACAGCCTGAACAGTGTCCGGATCTGCGGGAAGGCCGATAGCGGCCTTTAGGATCAAACTGTTCGAAGACTCATCCAGGACCATGAGCGAGGCACGTTCCGACTGAAGCAGCTCTTTTGAGTTGCTGACGATCGAGTTGTAAGTCTTGATTGGATCGGTACAACTTATGCGTTCAAGAAAGTGCTGTAGTGAGCTCGTGAAACGTGCGCGATACTCGAGCTCTCGTCGCAATCGTTGTAATTCGAGTTCGAGATCCTGCGGCGGGTCTGTTTGTGCGGGAGTTATTGCGCGAGTACTGTGCTCGGTACTGGCAACACTTTCAGCGCTTCGTGTGTGGGCCAGCCCTGAGCCATTCGACGACGCGGTTCGCAGTCTGTGTGCGGCGCGATCAACTCGCGCTGCCAACTCTTCCAGCCGTTGCGGTTCGGAAAAAAGAATGTTTGCGAAGACTTCGTCTGAAGCAATGTTCTTCAGATCGCCCGTGCGGAAGCGCTCCATCAGTTGTTGATAGTCCGCGCTCTTCACGAAAGCACGTCCGCCAATCACTGCGAGCTTTCGCTTTCCTCCGATCTCGACTGGCTTAGTGAAACAGGAAAGTCCTGCGTGACATTTGTATTCCACGGTTCCGCCCGCTTCCATCGCTCTCGAATGCGCCACTCCGCAGTAGGGATCACATAGCTTGACGTGTTCCGGGGAGCTCTGAAATGTGTGGCAGATAGAGTTGTTATTCGAAACAACGAGTGCCGGAGGCTGGTGTCCATCGACCAGCAACAACCCCAGCGCCGAAGACTCCGCCAGCGAATCCTGGATCTCCACCCACGCGGGCGGCGCGTCTTCGCGACGTTCCTGAGTATTCAGGGCAATGGGGGACTTCTTAACCATCGGGGCTCTGGGCTGGGAAAATCTTCCCGCATTCTTAAAACGGTTAATAGCCACAATAAGGCACAAAATGCATAAAAATCAGCAAAGCAAAGCCCGAAATTCACTTTGTTTTGTGCGTTTTCCCGCTGTTTATGGCTCACTTCAGGCCCGGCGCGTCTCCAGGAGCAACGTCCTCGATATGAGGTTGTGCCGGACTGATTCTAATACAAGCAGCAAAATGTGCGGGTTTGATTTCCACCAATTGAGGAACCACCTCCCGGCAGACCTCGATGGCGTAGGGGCAGCGCGTGTGAAAAGGACAACCCGATGGTGGATTGATCGGCGAAGGCACGTCGCCCTCCAGCATGATGCGCTGACGCGTAGCTTCGACTTTCGGATCGGGCACGGGCACTGCTGAAATGAGCGCCTTCGTGTAAGGCATCAGCGGTTCTTTGTAGATGGTCTTGGCTTCCGCGATCTCGACCAGCTTTCCGAGATACATGACCGCCACACGATCAGACACGTGCCTGATCGCGCGCAGGTCGTGTGAGATAAACAGGTACGTCAGGTTCTTTTCGCGACGAAGTCTTTCGAGCAGGTTCATGATCTGCGCCTGAATGGAGACGTCAAGCGCGGAGATTGGTTCATCCGCAACTATGAAATCAGGATCAACTGCAAGCGCGCGCGCAATGCCGATACGCTGGCGTTGACCTCCCGAAAACTCGTGCGGGTATCGTTTGATGAAACGCTTGCTTAGTCCCACTGTCTCGAGCAACTCTTGCACGCGCCGCTCTGCTTCCCTTCCGCGTGCAAGATTGAACGTCTCGAGCGGCTCGCCGACGATCTGGCCGATCGTCATACGTGGATTCAGCGACGCGTAAGGATCCTGAAAGATTATTTGTAAATGCCGGCGTTGCTCACGCAGTTGTCTTTGCGAAAGATGTGCGAGGTCGCGATCTCGGTAGAACACCTGGCCTTCAGTCGGCTCGGTAAGCCTGAGAATCGCACGTCCGAGAGTCGATTTACCGCAACCTGATTCGCCGACGAGTCCAAGAGTTTCCTGTTCGTAGATGTCGAGTGAAACGCCGTCAACT
>DAIOGT010000306.1:0-5034 GCA_036745095.1 Pyrinomonadaceae bacterium | reverse complement strand
CTGCTTGAACAATTTTTCGTCGGCCGTCCAGAACTCGCACTGGCTCAATTCCGCGAGCGCAAAATATGTGGCGTCGTAGACCAGTCCGGAATCGAAACTCGCGAGCTTTGCCCAACCACTCCCGCAACGGTGAGTTTCGCTCTTCGTGCGCCAACCCGTCGATTAACTGGCGCCCTCACTTGTCCTTTACCTGAATGCTTTCATAAATCCGATCAACCTGGGCATCGAACTCGAAGGACGACTGATTCGGAAGCGACAGTTCGAAGCTGTAGCTGCCGAGTGGGCCGGAACCAAGTTGCGACCAGTAAACGCGCCGGTTTCCGTTTGACTTTGTAATGTCCAGACGAAATCGCACCCAGTGAACCGCTCCTGTTTCAAACAATTTGCTCCAGCTAAGCTTTACTTGATCGCCATCGCTCTCCAACAGCTTTTTCATTCTCGCCGGTGCTTGGTCTAATGGTGGTTCCGTGCCGGACCCGGTCGCGTATCTCAAGGTGGTGGTGAGTTGTGCGTCGTTCACGACATTTCCGAAGACAGTAAAAAGCATGCCGGCAATCCGTTCGTTTACTTGCGCAGCCGCCCAATCAGGTCCCAAGGTCACGTGGTAGCTCCCCAGGCCACCCGCAAACCTCCACATTGTCTGGTCTCGTGGATCCTTGCTTCCGAGTCGCTTCACAACCACAGAACTCGACGTTCGCGAGTTTATGGAGTGCTCCCGCTCGGCGTCCGCCGGAGCAGCCTCGTTCCTGATCGTGATGTCGGTGTTGCCGGCATACTCCAGCGTGCGATACATACCGGTAAGTGCGTCTAGACTTGCTTTCAGCCGGATGGAACTGGCGCGTGCATCAATGGATAGTTGTCCGTGCTGTTTCGGAAAAGTTGTCTCGATTGTTCCCGAAAGCGAGATCTGCTCGTCAGCGCGAGGTTCGGCGGCAAGACTCAGCTTGCGGGTGACCACGACGGCGATCCCGAGGATTTCAAATTCCTGTTTATCTGACCAAACTTCACCCGGATGCACAGCCTGCGAAGGATAGGGGAGCAGCATGCTCATCGTCATGGTCTGAATCACACTCTCCTCGCTGAAAAACGCTTCGAGCAGGGCGTCCAGGTGCGCGCGTTCCATCGCTGTCTTCTTGCGCTGACTCATCTCTTCGCGATACTGGTCCATCATGCGCTCGAGGCCCTTTACGGCGATCACTTTCCCGGCCGGCGAAACAATCATAGTGAAGGGGTGTGCCAACAACGTTCGCTTGAGGATTCCCGTGGCCCATTGCAGGGTGTCCACCAATTGGGCAAAGCCCTCAGGGTGTTGTTCCCGCGGTTGTTTGTTGATTGCCTGCAACATGGGATTGCTCGTCATGACGTCTGCGCGGGTATCGAACAGAAGTTTAATGCCCGGCTGCAACACTTCTTCGGAACCGAATTGTTTGAGGCTGATGCTGACGAACCGGTCTTGAGTCAGTTCGATTCTCAGATAAACGTACCTGATCAGAATCTCAGTATTGCCGGCGGCATCGCGGTTGATAATTTTCCAGTCGTAAGCGATTTCCTTGTCCGTGATGTTCTGTCGTCGCGGCGCCCCAGCCGCCCTCAAGCGGTCGAGCGCATCTGCGCCGGCACCCGCAACAGTTGCTCGTTGCTCATCGATCTCTTTGTCCGTCCAGATGATTCTCAGGCAATCGCCGATCGTTGGCGCAAACCGAATGTTCACAGCGGGCTGTGCGCCGGCGGTTTGTGCTGATATCGCTGCGGCGCAGCTGTTGAGAATCAGTGCGATGAACAGGACTGTTTTCATGGAGTGTTCCTCATTAAAGCGCGGAGCTTTTTGACAGCCGGGTGATCTGGCGCGAGTTGCTCGGCACTGTTCAGATATCTCCGCGCGAGCTCGTCTCTCTTCTGTTCGTGAGCCCAGTAGGCCAGCGCAATCAGCGGTGTCGGATTCGCAGGCGCAATCTCTAGCGCCTGCTTTACGAGATTTTCTGCAGCAGGCGCATCGTCGCGGATCAGGGCCAACTGAGTTTGAGCGAATAACGCGCGGATTCGTGCCAGCGGATCTGACGCTGGGTCGGCCATCACTTCACGCGCGTAATCGCTCGCCTTCGCCAGATGTGTTTCGGTATCGCCGAGGATTGAAATGCCGATTTCAGCCAGGGCCAATGCGGCCTTCACAGTAGGAACGTCGGCCTCAACTCGCGTTTGCAAACGCGCTTTCTCGATAAGCTTGCTTCCCCTTACGACCCAGCCTTCGGAGAGCTCGAGTAATCCGAAGCTGACATTGGCCATCATTGCATTGGGATCGAGTCGTAATGCTTCGCGATACTCAGCGCGAGCGTCTGCGGTCTGTTGCAGCGCCGCCAACGCATCTCCTTTTAGGATGTGTGCCCGCGCGCTCTCAGGCAACGCTCGCACCGCCCTTTCAATACTTTGAAGGGCCGGTTCGGTGCGACCGGTCAAAAAGTTGGCCTCAAACTGAATGATTGAAGCGGCAGCAACTATCCTCGGATTCTCCGCGTCGAGCTCCAGGGCACGAGCCGCATCTGCCAATGCCGCTTCGTACGATTTCTGTTGCAGGTGAAGCATCGCGCGCAAGCACCACAGTTCGGGGTCAAATGGTTCTGCTTCCGACAGCCGTCGCAGTTGATCGCTTGCAGTAGTAACGTCGCCTCGACGCATAAGAGCGAGCACCGCCGCGATATCCAGCGCCTGTGTTCGTCTTGTCATTCCTGCCGGCAGGACGAGCCTGACTTGATCAAGCCGCCGCGCGACTGCTCCGCCTCGAGACGAAGCACCCAGGCGAAGACTTTTCAGCGCAGCTTGTTCGGCAAGGAGTAGAGCATTGACGCTGGCAGCCATGCGTACACGAACGCCTCCAAAAAGGTAATACTCCTTCGCCTCGTCTTCCATGTATTTGACTTTGATCCCTTTATATTTCAAAGGCACGTTCACCTGTTCGTAAGGCAAGGCAGCCAGTCGTGTGATCCAGGGCGAGGTTACGCCCAGCCTCTGCCAGGTCTTTCCGAGCAATACGAGATCGAAGAGCCCGTGCAAATGTTGAAACTCCGGGTGTAATCGTTCCAGGTCAGGCAAGGCCTGTGTCAGCATCGCGGCCCACTTATCAGCGGTGGCGGTCACCTTACCGGTTCCTAAAAGGGCATCGTGCGACAGGACCATTTGCTCAGACAGGACTTGCATAGTCGTATTAAAAAGAACGACATCGCCGGCAGGTGAGAGTTCAATGTCACCAGTTTGCAAAGGAGCCGGATAGAACCAGAAACGCTCGGCGCCATCGTCCCTGATTGCTTGTTTTCCCTCCTGCCGCAGCAGCGCAACGTAGCTGAGATAGCCTGGAGCGTTGACGGCTTCCAATCCTGCTCCCATGCGTTTCATCAGGTAGTCGGCATCGAGCATCACTCGTGCAAAGCCGGACGTGGCCGGTACACCGCCAACTCTAACGTGCTGGTCGCCCGCGAAATCAGCAGGATCAGGTTCGAGACTACAGAAGGGAATGGCATTCTCTTTCCAGACCGTTCGCACTCCCACAATTAGATCGTCAATCGTCAACGCAGGTGCGCCTGGGATCACTTCGCCGATCAGCAACACGTCGTCATTGGCTTGGTCCACCTGATAGCCGACAACACGGGAGATACCTCCCGGCTGGCGTAACTCTGCCGGCAGATCCTTCCAGGACGCGGCGTAAGGTTCGGCCGCTTTCACCAGCTCGCGCAACGAAACAAGTGTCACTGGTCCAGAAAGGCGATTGGGCCTCGCAGTCAAGTAGCCTGTCTTCAGCTCGCTAATGAAGGCATTGATAAGGCTCGCCCGCGCTTCGCCGGCGGACGTTTGTTCCAGCGCATTTGCCAACCGAATGAGCCCAGCGCGATTCTGAGTGCTGTTTCCTTTGGCAAGGAGCTCTCGCAAAAGGTTGTCATTGAACTTGATCTTGACGCCTTTGGGAGCTTCATCTTGCAGCCCTTTATTGACTTCACTGACTGCCTTCAAGCGAGACCAGAGCGAAACGTCATTCGCTATAGCGGCACCGAGAAGTACCGGATTAAACTGAAACCTGACAGCGTTGGCAGCCTCCTTTGCGGGTTCGGAAGCAGCCTCGATGAAGCTCGGAGCAAACTGGATAAACCTGCGGACATACTTTTCCGGATTGAGCTTGAGCTTTACACTGCCGGCTTCGCCTCCGCGTACGGCCGCACCCTGCGTGAAGTTGTAGAGCTTCGTTAAGTTGATCTCAACACCACCTGAAACCAGTTCCGGCGATGTGCTTTTAAATTTTCCCTTGAGCGCAACCAGGGCTCTTTCGATTTCAAAACCGAGCTCGTAACCAAGCCCACGCTGTGCGTCACTGGTGATCGCGCCTGAGAATTTTTGTCCGTTGGAGAATTCGATCTGGCCGCTTGTGTTCTGGTTGACGCCAGTTTCACTGTACTCGCCTTTGTATTTAAAACTCCCGCGCTCGTTAAGAGCGTTCTCCGGCAGCTTGATGCCGGCAGAGATTTCAAATTTCGTCGGCGTAACCCAGGCCATCGAAAACGTGAAACGATTAGGAGAGTTCTCTATCGCGAGTTCATCCTTCTTCTCGATCTCGACGGTCATGCCCCATTCTTCAAGGCGTTGCAGGAATGTTAGTTGTTCTTTGCGAACCTCCGGCCAGGCGGCGTTGATGGTTGGTGACGGGGGCTCGAAAATTTGCACTGTGCGTGGCCGTTGCTGCGCACCTACGGAGACCACCTTGAGCCGGGAACACGGACCGGCACTTAAGCAGGCCAGAACAAGCAGGCACACCAGGTAACGTTTCATGAGTTTCATGTTGGTCATCGAGGACGATCTCGGTCCGACGGATGTTATCGTTTCGAGGAGTTTGCTAAATAGCAGTTGAGATACTTGTAAAGCCAACTCGGTGAAGCCGGAATCCGTTTATGGTTGGCCTTGTCCAATAGTCCGATACAGTGCGAGTTGAGATGGCTGAGCTGAGCCTGCAGAGAAATAGACCCAGAGCGCGAGAATAGCACATTCCTCCAGAGC
>DAIOGT010000305.1:0-5055 GCA_036745095.1 Pyrinomonadaceae bacterium | reverse complement strand
TACTACATGTCCGGCGCTTCGGCGATCTATCTCGAGCAGGGACAGGACCAGTTCTTTAAGCCCGGACCGGGCGATCATCCGTTTCAGCTCAACCCGCTTGGTCGCATCACCGACGAGTTTATGCAGTTCGCAGAGAAGCATCCGGACCGCGGGACTCCGTACACGCCTGTGGCTTTCCTGCTCGATCCCGCGCACGGGTTCGAGATGACGGATTACCCGCACTGGCCGTTTGAAGTCTCGCAAATCGATCGCGGGGATCGCGCGCTACGAGAGTTGTTTGGCGTTGCTTACTATCCGGGACTCGTGGTTGAAGGTGAGCCTGCCATCGCAGACAGGCAGCCGTTCATTGCGGGTGTTTTTGGCGACATCTTCGATGTATTGACTGCCGCTGATGTTCAAGGTTCACGATCGAAACTACAGACCCTATTGCCTTCGTATCGCGCGGTCGTTGTCGGTGGACGGATCGACTGGTCAAATGAGTGGGTCGCAAGACTGAACGATTACGTCCGAAACGGCGGCACCGTCGTGGTCAACGCAGCGCAGATCAAAAAGCTGCCGGAGCAATTTTTAGGTGTGCGATTGTTGAACGATACGGGTGAAGCTCACAACGCCGTGTGTCTTGCGCCTGGCGATGAAACTGAATACCTCAAAGGTCAGATATTCAGGTACGAAAAGGTCGAGCTAAAAGGCGCGACCGCGCTGATCACGGTTCCGAGCGGTGGTCCGATCGTGACCGTCAATAAAGTCGGGAAGGGCAGCGTTGTGTTCGTCGCAGTGCCGGATCTGCTGGGCGAAGACGAGCGCATGACGCCGTTTGCCGCGCACATGCTGGCCCACGTGTTTGCGGATGCAGCTCCGTTAAAGGTAGTTGGCGACGTCGAGTATCTGATCAATCGCACTGCGGATGGTTGGGTCGTAACGCTTTTGAATAACAATGGCGTCTTCAAGACGCAACAAGGAATGGCCCACGTCGATCGGAGTGCTTATGTGACGGTGACGATTAGCGGTCAACAAATCCAGGCAGCGCGCGAATGGACCAGCGAGACTGCCTTAAAACCAGTGAACGGTACTGTCACCATCCAAATCGCTCCGGGCAGTCTCGCAATAGTGTCCGTGTCATCCGCGGCTAAACAGTGATCGTGGTCCCATCGAACTTCGTCAGACTGAAGCCGTTGAACACTTCGTTGTAGCAAGCACGCTGGTCCTTAAGGATCCCGATCGCGATCGCCTCACCGAGTTTCATCGACTCAGTTGCATCCAACCGCCAGTGTACGCCGGCGGTGTTTCTTCCGAGCGCCACGTTTGAGGCGATCTTGTTGAGCTCACCGCCGACCGTGAGATCGCCTGCGTCTGAACCCGTGTACGGCAAGACACTCAAACCGTCATCTGCGGGCTGCACCGGATCGAGACCAATGTCGACCAGACGTGTCGTCTCCTTGAACCATGCTTTAAGGATCGTCACGCACGCACCTGCGACAGTTGCGTGTCCCGCGCCGTAAGCAGGATGCGTCGGCGAACCTTCCGGAAACGCCATCGGCAGCAGCGCGTTCCCCGCGGGCATAAAGCCCTTCAGACGATTCGAATCGTTCAACGAGTCGAGTATCTCCGGATGCACCGGATAACCCGCGCCGTGGAAAAGTGTGCGATCAACTCTCTCCGCCATTGCTTCCGGTCGCAAACGGCGATGCACAAACCACTTTTGATACCACACAGCTTTCAACGCGCGTGTTGATACTTCACACAAGAGTGTCGCGATGTGTGGCCCACCAAAAGTGCCGAAGCCGATCTGGCTGGGATTGTTGTTGTAGGGATTTCCGTCATCAGGCGGCGCGCCTGCGCCGGCGAGTACAAGGAACGCCTGGAAGTACGCCTGGAACAACACGTCGATGTGTACCCACTGCCCGATGTCGCGACCGTTGCGCATGTACCGCGGCACTGGATCGAATGCATCCGGGCCTTGAGCGATACCGCGCTGGACTGCGAGCCAGGTGTTGAAGTCAGTCATGTAGTCGACACCGGGAACGGTTGTCCTGATCTTCTGCTCGAGCTTGTTCGCGCCGAAGTTGCAGTCCTGGTAGAAGAACTGAGAGATGTATGGTCCGAGAAGATCGCCGGGCGTCAAACCGCGAAACAAAGTCGCCGTCGTGACGGCGCCGCCGCTCGTCGGCGCATTCAAGTCTGAACCATACAACGTCAGATCAGCAGCGGCCGCATTTGCGATCGCGTTTGTCGAGTACTGCGAATACGGAACGTCTCGCAGCAGGGCCATCCAGTAGTTTTCCGAAATCTCGGCGGCTTGCGCACGACTCGCGAACGCGGGCGCGGGCGGTTGCACGAGCGCGTGTGCGTCGGGGCCTTCCATGTCGAAAGCTAAACCCGACTGCGGGTTGGTTAAGCCGGTGGTGCCGCCGAGCGGAATCGCGTCGAAGTCTTCCGGCCGGCCACTGTTCACTGCGTTGACGAGAGCGTTGTAAGCGCTGAGCACGACGGTACCGTCGTTGTTGTGCGGCAAACCTTTTGAATAGTTGCCGAGTTTGTTTGGGTAAAGGTCTTCGTCGTGGTTGTTGGGATGTTGCAGGTTCTGCGGTGTGTCTTGCAGACCAGCTATCGCGGCATCGCGGCGAAGCTTGGCGCAATCGTTGGCGCGCTGGTTGGATTCTGGGGCTGCTTTAACCTCGATATTGATGACACTTGCGGCAATCGTAGCGGCCCCAACTTGCGTTAGGAATGTACGTCTATTGGGTAGCATGGGAGGAACTTCCTTTTTTCTACGGGGTTAGAATCGAGGCGGGTATTCTACAGAAAAGAGCCGCGGATAACACGGATTTTAAATCCGGATCTGAGCCGTGTTATCCGCGGGCTAAATTTATGGTTTCTTGCCTTTGCCCTTAGGAGCAGATTGTTGTTTACCCTTGGGCTCGGGCTTAACCTTCGCCGGTGCTGCTACGCGCTCGGCCTGAGGCTGCTGCTGTTTTGCCGGTTTAGCGGCTCGCTCGGCCTGAGGTGCCCGCTGGACTTGAGGCGCACTGGGACGTTCGACCCGCTGCTGCTGCGCGCGTTCCTGCTTAGGCTTTTGCGGTTGCACAGGAAGCTGTTCTCGCGCAGCCTGCTGAGGAGCGGCTTGTTGTGGCGGCGCTCCTTTTCCCTTGCGCTCGTCACGCACCTGGAGCTTCTGCCCCTTCGCGCGTTCCGGCGCGTTGTTTACGCGCATCGACTTCTCGAGATCGGGCCGGAATCGCGGCGCCGCCGGAGCCCTGCTCGTGACGACTGTCGTGTCGTTGAGCTTCTTCTCGATCCCCGGAGGAATGTCGATCTTTCCGCGACCCCACGCTGATTTCACTACCGCATTTCGCAACGGCGTCACGAGCAATGGATCCAATACGGGATTCACGTTTGCCAGCATGTTGCGATCGGCCTTTCGCGCGCGTCTCCAATCGTGTCCACGCGTGAAGTCGTCGATACTTACGACAGTTACCGCTCCCGGCACGTCAAGATTTACAACGCGCTGGCGCAGATTGTCGCGGGTCAAGTAATACGGTTCCCACGTCGTGTTGTAGTAACGCGGCACGTAAACATCACCTGGTCCAAGCGGCACCCAACCGATCTGGTTTTCGTCAAAGGGAATGAACGCCACGAGTGCGGGTGAGTAGACCGGCTGCTCATTCGTGCGGTCCGGCACCCAGTACCAGCGATCGCCTACGAAGGTCCAGCGGCCGTAGTGATAAGGCGCGTAGCCCCATGGCTCTGTCGAAACCCACGTTGGACCATACGGGTAATCCGTGTACCAGTAACCCGCTTGGTATGGCATCCAGCCGGAATCGACGCGCGGCGCCCACGCGTAACCGTGGCCGTCGAGGTTGCGCCAGTCGCCGTAGTAATCGAGATCATAGAGGCCGGGAATATATGAGTTCACGTACTGGTAACTGACGTTACGTCGATACGGATCGAAATAATATGGATCGCTAAGATAAGAGTTGTAGTCGCGATACCGGCCGTCGTAATACTGCGGATACTGGTAGCCGTAGTAATCGTCTACAAGATAACCCGCGTCGCGGCCGTCAATTTGAGACAGAACCACATCCGCCGCGGTCGTGCCCACAAGCGTAAGCAACTCGCCTTTGCTGATTTCACCACTGCCGCCGAGGCCGACGACTTGCGCGAGACCGCTCAGCACTGAAATAAGCACCTGGCCGTTGTCGATGCCGACGTTGTAGAGTCCTGGTTGCTGAAAATCGACTGCGCCATACGGCGTTGCTACTTCAAACAGATCTCCCGAGTTGAGATAACCGACGTCGAATACGGCGGAGCCATCACGCAACGCTAGCTGCGTACGTCTGTCTTCCAACGCAAGCACGTCAAGCGAAGTGTTTGGATTGAGCCGCGCGAAATTGCGTCCTGTAAACGCGAGACTCGCCCGCGAGTTGTCGCGCGTGTAAATGCGATCGCCAACTGAAAATGGTTGATTCGCAGTTGCGGAAACCCACTCGTCAGTTTGGGTATCCCCTGCGTCGCTGTTGTTGAGTGCTACCTCACCCTCGACGCGCTGAATGCGCGCTGCATTTGGCACTGCCTCAGCCGACGCGGTGCGCTCGTTCTTCATCCATAACCCCACACCAACGCCTGCCAGGACGGCACACACCACCGCCACGATCGTGAGGTGTGGCCACACTTTTATTTGTTTCATATAAGCCCCCCTCTGAGTTGTTTTTCAAGGGATTTTTGGCAACCACCATGCCAAAAGCGGGTTTGTGGGCCTTCGCCTTAATCTGCGACCAAATCTTTAACCCATTTCGTAGATCCCTGCTGGATATCGTCTCGTAAACCTACATTAACGCACCGAATTTCGCTCAAATTCTGCCGTGGAATAGCACTTGCCAAACAGTCCAATGTCGACCTCTCTCCCGGTGTCAGTACTGAAAGGACAATCAACGGTGAATCACTTAAAGCAACTAGGATTATCGTTGGCGATGGGTACGCTTCTATTGGGAGCCAGCGACGTCGCCAATGCGCAGGGAAGACGGGGTCGTGGCGAGGAGCGAAGGCAGGAAAATCAGG
>DAIOGT010000304.1:0-5058 GCA_036745095.1 Pyrinomonadaceae bacterium | reverse complement strand
CACTTGTTTTTGCTTCGTTCCTGAACTTCCGTCCGAACGGAACATTTCCGGATACTGCTGCAACTGTGCCCGAAGGTATGAATCCCGACTTCTCGTCGGAGCTCTACCTGACGCAAGTTCCCGTTTCGTCGTCGAACACTTTCACGCGTCTCACGAACATAACGAATTTCTCGACGTTAGGCGGCACGCGTCCAATCGCAAGCGAGACTCGCAAACGCATCGCCTTCTCGCTTGGTGGTGCTGAGCTCGGCGGCGGCAACGGTGATTTCTCGACTGAAGTTTTCTACCTGATCACGCCGACGATCACGAATAATTCGGCAGCAGTGCTGTCGTTCTTCACGGGCGCGAGCAATATGCCCGTTGCTGCTGCGACACCGGTTCCGAGTCCGACTCCGAGTCCGACACCAACACCGAGTCCTGTTCCCGGATCACCGATTGGTCTCGCGCCTGGAGAGTTGAGTATTGTGCGTTCGACCGTCGCGCTGGCTCCGTCTGATGTTGTTTTTAATTGTGTTTCAGTATTAGAGAATTGTGTTTCAGAGACCGAGCGCGTACCTGCCTTACCGGTGGAGCTTAATGGTGTTTCCGTCAGCGTCAACGGAGCTGCCGCCGGACTCTATTCTGTGGGCAATACCAGCAAGCAGATCAATTTCGTCATGCCGATTGGTTTGACCACGGGGCTCGGCACCGTCGCAATAAACGTGCTCGACAGTGGCGCCAATACCGATACGCTTCATCGTGGGTTTGTGCAGATTGTGCTTGCGCAGCCTGATATTTTCACTAGCACGCACGATGCCGGAGGCCGCGCGGCCGCGTTCAACATTACCAATCCAGGTGCGCGATTGAGCGAGCCGTTTAACGTCACTTCACCTGATGCCGGCGGTACCTCTGTCCCGACGAGAATCGAGTTGAGCGTCACGGGTGTGCGTAATGCTGTGCGGAGTGAGATCAATATCACGGTAGGAACAACCGGTATTGCCGGGGATCAGATCATATCCGTCCAGCCAAACCTGGAAATGCCTGGGTTTGACATCATTACGTTCACGCTTCCGGCCTCGTTGGCGGGCGCCGGGGATGTTCCGATACAGGTGTCGTTTACGCGGGCCACTTTCACAGCAACCAGCCGTCCCGCGGACACCGCCCCGCGCATTACGATCAACTAAATCAGCCACAAAAGGCACGTCAGTCACAAAAGAGGAATTTGTGACTGATGTGCTTTTTGTGGGTAAGCTTTTTGTGCCTTTTTCCGGCTAAACCGTGATACCATGCCTCGCGCTGGCCGCTCCCCTATTTCCAGCGTTCCGCGCTTTTCGTAGTTAACTCGACCTCGCCAGGGAATTCTGATGCAGTTTCCGGTCGCGATCATCGCGAGTGTGGCAATGTTTCTTGCTCTCGGCTCCAGAGAGCGGCTCGAGATCCGCGACTCGTTCGAGTTCGAACCTTCCACCCAAACTGTTCGCAAAATACGTTGGCCCAGGAGGACGATCGAGGTCGCTTTCTCAACGTCTCTGCTGTCGCCTGGGGCGAACATCAAACCCGATAGCGACGTCGTCGGCGCTGCACGCCGCGCGCTTGTTCGCTGGTCCAGTCTTTCAAACATCAACTTTGTCGTCACGTGGTCTTCCGTGGCCTCCGTCAGTCCCGCCGAGACTGGCGACGGAATCAGTCTGCTGACCATCGCCGCCACTCCGGAAAACGAAGCGTTTAACTCTGAAGCCACGACCGGACGCACGCGCGTCTTTTTTGATCCCGAAACAGGCAGCATCGCCGAAGCGGACATCAGCATCAACCCACAACCGCGGGCCGAGGATGGCACTGAGTTGCAGTTTTCCACTGACGGCACGCCCGGCACGTACGATCTCGAAGCGACTTTCACACACGAAATCGGTCACCTGCTCGGCTTGGACCACTCGTCCGTGTTGTCGTCGACCATGCAGAGTCGTCAGGCTTTCAACGGGACGTTCGGCATGCCTGCTCTGACCGAACGCACGCTGAGCGAAGACGATCGACAAAAAATCCGCAGTCTCTATGGTTCAAAGTTGCGGCTTGGACGTATTGAGGGCCGCCTCGCTGATAACCGCACGCCCGGTACGTTGCTGCCGTTGAACGGCGTAAACGTGTGGGCCGAGAATGTTGTTAATGGTCGATTGATTGCGAGTGATGTGACTGCTGAAGACGGCACGTACCGTCTTGATGGTCTGACGCCGGGTCAGTATCGCGTCGTCGTTTCGTCGAGCGCGGACGTTGCGAAAAAGTTTCGCAGTTTCGAGTTATCGAATCAGGTTCTGGTTAAGGCTGATGTAGCGACGCCGCTCAGTTCCAGTTTGGTACCAGCGCAGGCTTCGGTGCTGAATCCGAAAGTGATCGGACTCAATGCGGAGCTTTCTACCATCGCGTTGCCGCTCGCGCCAGGTAAGCGCGTGAAAATTTATCTCGGCGGAGAAGGAGTGGATCAGGTGCCCGGCACGAGCATCGCCGTCAACTCGCCGTTCTTTACCGTCGACCCGGCATCGCTCGCGCGCGAGCAGATTGCCGCGCCGTTTCCGGTTGTCAGCATCGACGTGCAGGTTGCGGCCAATGCGCCGTTTGGCGATTACACGCTTCGACTTCAGTCCAACTCTGGTGAGACTGCTTACGTGCCCGGCGCGATCACGATCGATCCGGGTGTTGCTTCGACGCTCTCGAATCCCATCGATGATTTCCGCTTCTTCATCACACAGCAATACACGGATCTGATTGGCCGCGAACCAGACGCCGCGACAGTCGATAAACTCACCGCGCAACTTTCCGGCTGCAATTCGCGCAGCGACTGTCTACGCGCGCGCAGAATTGACATCTCCACGAAGCTCCTCGTAGAAAACGAACTGACGGCGACCGGTGTGTTTCTCTTTGGCCTCTACTCGACTGGACTCGGACGTCTTCCGCGTTATGCCGAGCTCGAAACAGATCGAGCGGTTGTACTAAGCCAGAAGGGTGAACTTGAAGCGGCGCGATCGGCACTCGCGAATGCGTTTGTAGAGCGAGTTGAGTTCAAGCGGAAATTTCCCGTGACGATGAAGCCTGCTGAGTTTGTTGACACGCTTCTCGCGACGATGGTCCAAACGACCGGAATCGATCTCGGAGCAGAGCGCGGTTTATTACTCGGGTTGCTGGATGATGCTGCGAATGGTCGTGCGGCTGTTCTGACGCGCATCGCTTCGGATCAGCGTGTTGTCGATACGAACTACAACCAGGCGTTAGTGCTGTTTCAGTATTTCACCTACCTGCGACGCAACCCAGATGAAGCGGGGTTCAACGCCTGGGTCAACACGCTCAAGAGCAAGCCGCTGCGCGATCCCGATGCGGCGCGTTCCCTCGTTTGTAATTTCGTAAACTCCGCTGAGTATCAAAACCGCTTCGGCATGGTCGCCACCCACCACAGCCGCGAATGTAACTAAATCCGCGTTAATCCACGTTCATCTGCGGCCAATGTTATATTGAACGTGCTTGAAACAGTCCCTACTCGCGTACCTTGTCTGTCCTTCGTGTGAAGCCACTCTCGATCTTTCCGTTACGAAAACCGAAGACGGCGAGATCATCGAGGGAGAGCTGCGCTGTACGTCGTGTTCGTCGTCGTTTCCCATTACCTCGGGAATTCCGCGTTTTGCAAATCTCGATCACGTCGAGAGCGAGAAGCGCGCAACCGCTGCCGGTTTCGGTTGGCAGTGGCAACACTTCACACAGGAAGACGAACGATACGCTGATCAGTTTCTCGGTTGGATCGCGCCGGTGACACCGGAGTTTTTTCGCGACAAGATCGTGCTCGAAGGTGGTTGCGGCAAGGGTCGTCACACGCAACTCGCCGCGCGTTGGGGGGCCCGCGAAGTGATCGGCATCGATTTGAGCGTTGCCGTTGAGACAGCATTCGCCGCGACACGTGCGCTGCCCAACGCGCACATCATTCAGGCGGACATTTATCACCTGCCGCTCGCGCGCAAGTTTGACTACGCGTTTTCAGTCGGCGTGTTGCACCACCTCCCGGATCCGCGTGCGGGGTTTCTGGCTCTCGCTTCAAAGGTCAAGTCCGGTGGACACTTGTCTGCATGGATCTATGGCGCCGAGAATAATGAATGGATCACGCGTTTTGTAAACCCGGTGCGCGAGAAGATCACTTCGCGCATGGATCAACGCGGCCTGCTGCAATTGTCAAAGGTGCCGGCTGCGTGTTTGTATCTCGCGACGAAGCTCGTGTATGGACCACTGAACAGACGCAGCTCGTCGCTGGCGAAGCATCTTTTTTACAACGACTACTTGAATGCGATTTCAAACTTCGGCTGGCGCGAGCAACACACGATCGTTTTCGATCATCTGGTGGCGCCGACTGCGTTTTATATCTCGCGTGATGAATTCGAAGCCTGGTGGCGCGACATCGACGCCCGCGATGTCGAGATAGGCTGGCATAACAGTAATAGTTGGCGTGGTCTCGGTCGTGTATCCTGAGTCATAGATGTCTACTTCCGCAACACATCGCCCGATCTGGCGACCGCTCTGGCAGCTCCCGGCGCGCTCGGATCTGATCTTCTCGTTCGCGAAGCGAGAGTTGTTGGGTCGTTACAAAGGCTCAGCGCTGGGTATCGCGTGGGCGGTGCTGACGCCGGTCGTGATGATAGCGATCTTTACGTTCATCTTCGCAGGTATCTTTGGAGCGCGCTTCGGCGCGAACGACTCACACTGGCATTACGCGCTTTATCTCTTCTGTGGTCTGTTGCCGTGGTCTATGTTTCAGGAGTCCGTGCAGCAATCGGCGAATACCATTCTGGCCCACGCGAATCTCGTCAAGCGTGTCGTGTTTCCCCTGGAAGCATTGCCGGCAGCACAGGTCTTCGCTGCACTCGGCAATCAACTCTTCGCCACAATCGCTTTGCTGATTGCGACGATCATCATTCGCCAGCGCCTCGAAGTAACCGGTCTATGGCTTCCGGTGCTACTCGTTCCGCAACTGTTGTTTGCACTTGGCGCCGCATGGCTCATCGCGTCGCTCGGAGTGTTTCTGCGCGACATCACGCAGGGCATCATGCT
>DAIOGT010000303.1:0-5068 GCA_036745095.1 Pyrinomonadaceae bacterium | reverse complement strand
GTTACCGACGGATCGGCCGCGACCGGCAGTGCAGAGTTATCGGGGTGCGGCGGAAGCGGTGGAACTGAGTGCGGAGTTAACGGCGGGATTGAAGGAGTTGAGCCGGCGCGAAGGAGCGACGTTGTTCATGACGTTGCTGGCGGCGTTTCAGACTTTGCTCTATCGCTACACGGGCCAGACAGACATTTGCGTCGGGACTCCTATCGCGGGACGCAATCGCAAGGAGACGGAAGGATTGATTGGATTCTTCGTCAACACGCTGGTACTGCGCGGCCGCGTGCACGGCAACCTGACATTCCGCAACCTGCTGCGTCAGATTAGAGAAGTGACGTTGGGAGCGTACGCGCATCAGGACTTGCCATTTGAGCGATTGGTAGAGGAGCTGCAACTCGAAAGAGATCTGAACTCCACGCCATTGTTCCAGGTGATGTTTAGCTTACAGAACACACCGCGTGAAGAATTGCAGTTGCCAGGATTGAAACTGGATGCGTTTGGTCTTGAAAACAAAATGGCGAAGTTCGATTTAGGGCTAAGTCTGTCAGACTTCGATGGCCGCCTAAGCGGATACCTTGATTACAAAACCGCACTGTTTGATGCCGGTAGTATGGCCCAACTAGCAGAGCAATGGCAGATCCTGCTGGCCCGAGCAGTGGCGGATCCAGAGCAACGCCTGTCTGACTTGCCGCTGCTGCCAGCAGCGTGCGTCAACGGTTATGCGCCGGCCGATTTTCCCGAGGCGGAGTTGAGCCAGGAGGATTTCGAGAATCTCATGATGGAGATGAGCAGGGTTTAGCAATGGGTAGCAACGGTAGCAAGGTGTTCCTGAAGCAAAACGTAGTGGTTGAGCCTTTGTTCAATCAATGGTACGCATGGCCGTATTTGATTGCGCCGGCGGCGGCTGCGATGTTCACCGCAAACTGGCACATGAAGATCATGCAATCTTTCGTCTCCTCGCCTCAGGTACACATCGCGGCACTCAAAAACCCGGCGATGCTCGGTGGGCCGTTCCTCAACTACGACGCGAGCCGCGTACCCGATATTAACAACTTGATGAAGACCACCAGCAAACTGTGTGCACCTTTGCTGGGTTTCGCGGACGCGGTGAAAGCCTGCGACGAAATGCTTAAGCGTGAGGCCAACGGTTGCTCGCTCGAGAGTCACTACGCGAAGGTACCCGAGCTGTTGAAAGGGTATGTCGAATTGACCTACGACTTGAATCACAACGCATCGCTGCGCTTTATCGAGCCGCTTCTCTATAAGAGTCGTTATTACGATGAGTCGGCGCAGAGTGTGATGCTCTCGCTCGTGGACAAGGATGAACGTTCATTTGTTTTCAGCACGCCAAGGTTGCCGGATGAGCAACGCCTGCACCTGCACCGGCCCTTCCGCGATCCCGCCTTCGACGAACTGTTTCGACTGAAACGTGAGCCGCAGCCGTATGACTACATTAAAGAAGTTTTTGGCATAACGGGCGAGGACGAAGCGTTGTTCTCTTCCTTCTTCACGCATGAGGCGCCCGGCGACGCGGTCAAATGCAATGACGAGGGGATGGTCGTTCGTTATCTGGGACACGCCTGCATTCTGGTTGAGTCGAAGGAAATCAGCATCTTGTGCGATCCGGTCATTAGTTACCGTGACAGCACCGACGATGGTCGTTATACCTACTGCGATTTGCCTGACGTCCTCGATTATGTGTTGATAACACACAACCACGCCGACCACTGCATGTTTGAAACCCTGCTGCAGTTGCGTCACAAGATCAAACAGATCATCGTGCCGAGAAACAACGGCGGCTCCCTCGTTGATCCCTCACTAAAGCTGGTGCTTCAGAATATCGGTTTTGACAACGTCAGCGAGATTGACGAGATGGAATCCATTCCGGTGCCTGGCGGCTCGATCACGGGGTTACCGTTTCTGGGAGAACACGCCGACTTGAATATAAGAAGTAAGACGGCGCACCTGATCAACCTGCACGGGAAGTCGGTCTTGTGTGCCGCAGATTCAAACAACATCGAGCCGCGGCTCTACCAGCACGTGCATGAGATCGTCGGAGATGTTGACCTGTTATTCCTGGGAATGGAATGTGACGGTGCGCCATTGAGCTGGCTCTATGGACCACTGTTGACCGCGCCCGTCTCAAGAACAGTTGACCAGTCGCGCCGGCTTGACGGCTCGAACTTTGAGCGTGGCATGAGCATCGTCGAGCAGTTGAACCCGAAGCAGGTTTATGTTTACGCGATGGGACTCGAACCCTGGCTAACTTACCTAACCTCGATTCAATACACAGATCAGTCTCGGCCCATTATCGAGTCGAGCAAGCTGGTTGATGAATGCCGGCGACGTGGTCTTGTTGCGGAACGACTGTTCGGTCAGAAGGATATCTACTTACCCGCGGCCTGACTTTCCCTGCTACTCGCGTTGCGGCGTTGGCTGGCCGCACCCTCGGATCACTAGTTACTGCAATCCCCGTGATAACTCAATCAAGGTGACTTAATGGCTTTGAATAACATCGAGACTATCTATCGTCTGTCGCCGGTGCAGGAAGCTTTACTGCGCCAGAATCTCGCAACCCAAAAGCCTGAAGACTTTTGTTGGCAGATTGCCTGGGAATTGAATCACGATCTCAATGTTTCGCTATTTGAAAGAGCATGGCAGCAGGTAATCGAACGGCATACGCTCTTGCGCACTGGCTTTTTCTGGAAGCGCCTGAAAACTCCGGTACAGGTAGTGCGCAATGAGCCCAACTTCGCGCTGGTGCAGTATGACTGGCGAGAATTGAATGGCGCAGCACAGGAAGAACGAGTGCGCTCCCTTATGTGGAAGGAACGAGCGCGCGGATTCGATCTCAGTACGCCGCCGCTCATGCGCCTCTGCCTTTGCCGCACCGGTGCGACCAGCTACCGGCTGATCTGGAGCGTTCATCCCTTACTGCTCGATGAACGGAGTCTGCGGCTCGTCCTGCAGGAAGTCATTGCTCGCTACGAAGGGTTGCGTGGTGGCGCCGACCTGCGGTTGGAGCACCAGCACTGTTACAGCGACTATGTTGGTTGGTTGAAGAAGCAGGACTTGGCTGGCGCGACTACCTTTTGGCAACAGATGTTCGAAGGAGCCGATGCATCGAACGGCCGGTTTCTGGAGCGCGCCTATCGCAATGTGCCCGGTGCGGATGAGTATGCACAACACGAACTCAGGCTCACGCCTGAATTGACACATTCGCTGGAAGCTCTCGCGCGCCAATACCAAGTGACCTTGAGTACGTTGATTCTGGCTGGCTGGGCTTTGCTCGTAAGCCGCTATAGCTCGCGTCACGACGTCGTCTTTGGGGTTACGATTTCTCATCGTCCGTCTGAACTGCCCGGGGCCGAGTCGATGTTGGGCCCGTTGACAAATACGTTGCCGCTGCGCGTGCAGCTCTCGCCAGCAGCCGGCGTTGAGAAATGGCTGCGTGAAATTCAAGCACAGTATTCAAACCTGAGCCGGTTTGGATACAGCACCCTTGAGCTGGTGCAGCAGTGGGCCAGCATACCCGCGGAGTTGTGCGCCTTCGAGAGCAATGTCGTACTCAGCCACGATCTTGAAGGCCAGCGGTGGCGGTGGCCCAACGGCAGCTTCGACATCCCCAAAGTGGACCACCGAAACCAAACGTTGCACCCCCTCACACTGACGCCTGTGCGCAACGAAGGGTTGGTGCTCCAACTCAATTACCATTGCCGCCGCTTCGACGATTCCGCCGCTGCTTCAATACTCAAACACCTCCAAACTCTGCTGCTGGAGGTAACCGGCAAGTTCAGCCGGCACCTCGTGGACGTCGACATGATTTCCGAAGAGGAACGACGCGAGCTCCTGGCAGCAGGAACCGGCACCGAGTCACCGTACCGGCAGGAGACACTGGTCCATCAGCTCTTCGAGTCGCACGCAGAACTCACGCCCGCGGCGATAGCCGTAGCTTTCAACGGTGAGCAGTTGAGCTACGGGGAATTCAACGCGCGGGCAAATCGACTTGCTCATCATCTGCGAACTTTAGGAGTTGGGCCAGGCTCGCGAGTCGGTCTCTGCGTCGAGCGATCTTTGGAATTACTTGTCGGCGTGTTTGCGATTTGGAAAGCGGGCGGAGCTTACGTACCGCTCGATCCCGCCTACCCAACGGCGCGTCTCTCGTACATGTTGGAAGACGCAGGCATCGAATTGTTACTGACCCAGGGAACTCTCATCGCGCGGCTGCCCACAGAAACTGTGAGAACGGTTTGTCTTGATGCAGATTGGCCAATGATTGCAGCTCAAAGCGGAGCCAATCTTCCGCAGGCAGTTACGCCCGAACAACAGGCTTACCTTATCTACACCTCGGGCACGACAGGGCAACCAAAAGGAGTGGTGGTCAAGCATGGCAACCTGGTCCACACTCTCACCGCGACGCAAAATATCTTTGACTTTGACGCAAATGACGTCATGCCGTGTCTCGCCTCTTACTCTTTCGACATCTTTTTATTTGAATTACTCAGCCCCCTGCTTGCCGGTGGCACTTCGATTCTCCTGACCAAAGAGCAAGCGTCAGACCCCGAGTCACTGATACAGATTCTCGAGCAGGCAACGGTGTTGCATACGCTGCCGGCGTTGATGCGCCAACTCGTGAACGCCGCATTGAGACGCACACCGAATCACAGTTATCACAATCTGAGAGCGGTGTTCGTCGGAGGAGACTTAGTCTCACCCGAACTGCTCCACGACATGCAGAAGGCGTTTCCGCACGCCCGGGTCCATGTTCTCTATGGACCGACTGAAGCCACCATAGTCTGTACCAGCTATCAAGTGCCCGCCGGAGAGAAAGTCGCGAAGTACATTATTGGCAAGCCTTTGGATAACACGATCGTCCGTCTTTACGACGCTGACCATCAGCTCACTCCGCGAGGCCTCATCGGTGAAATATGTATTGCGGGTGGTGGCGTCACGCACGGCTATTTGAATTGTCGCGAATTGACGGATGAGAAATATGTATCACTGGACCATCGGCGCTTTTACAAGACCGGAGATCTGGGGCGGTACACGAGCGCCGGGAATCTGGAGTTTTTGG
>DAIOGT010000302.1:0-5069 GCA_036745095.1 Pyrinomonadaceae bacterium | reverse complement strand
TTACGGAAGATAGTGAGACTTTCTTGAGCAGGGCGCATGACTTTGGAACAAAACCACACAAATACCGCAAATGATTCTGGTTGAATGGTTCCGACTAACAAGGAGGTGGCAATGGAAGCGACCAGAATCACTACCGACGAGATTCGAGAACGCCTCGATCGGGGCGAGGAATTCACATTTGTTGATACGAGGAATCCAACGGCGTGGGGCGAGTCAGATAAGAAACTGCCGAGCGCCATCCGCGTACCTGCCGACGAACTCGCGCAACATCTCAACGAAATACCAAAAGACCGCACGGTCATAACCTACTGCACGTGACCACACGAAGCATCCAGCGCCCGGGTGGCGCAGGAACTTACTGACCGTGGTTGGAAGAATGCGCATCCGCTCTACGGCGGATTCGATGCGTGGGTTAAAGCGGGCTTACCACTCGATCCGAAATAGCCAAAAAAAGAGGCACATAGGCACAGAAAACATTTGTGCTTTTGTGCCTCTTTGTGGCTGACTTCGCGCGCCTAGTTTCCCCAGACCCTGACCCAATCAACCTGCATCTGCTGCGGAAAAACAGTGCTGCCGTCAGGACTGCCGACAAAGTTTCCGCCAACTGCAACGTTGAGGATGATAAAGAACGGTGCCTGAAACTCGGACGTGCTATTGATTCCGCCCGAGATGTTTGCTTCCGCATACTGCACTCGATCGATGTACCACTTGATCGAAGTTCCCGTGCGCGAAATCGCGTACGTATGGAAGCCCGCCGTAAGCGAAGTAGACGAATTAAAAATTCCTCCAAACGAGACGTGTTGTCCATTCGCATCGGCCCAATGAATCGTGCCGAAGTTTCTAAACGGGTTCTGGCCCTGAATCTCCATGATGTCGATCTCTCCGCACGAAGGCCAGCCAACCGTACTGATGCTATTTCCGAGCATCCAGAAAGCAGGCCAGATTCCCTGCCCTTCAGGCGCGTTGATGCGGGCTTCAACCCACGTGTTGACGCCGAACGATTGTTTCCCTTGCGTTTTGAGACGCGCCGACGTGAATGCGCTACCGCCGAGGCTCTCGCGGCGCGCTTCGATGACGAGCATTCCATTTACGATCCGCGCGTTCTCCGATCTGCTCGTGTAGTTTTGCAGCTCGTTGTTGCCGAAGCCGCTGTTGCCAAGATCGAAGCCCCAGTTTGCTGTGTTGATCGACGATGCGGTGAACTCATCGGACCAAACCAATCGAGAAAATCCTGGAGGCGCTCCGGGCTGCGGCTGGGCGCCGACTGCGCCCCACGTAAATTGCTCCCACGTGTTTACGGCGGTCCGGTCAGACACCAGCGGAGCAAATGAACCGCGAGCAAGATCCGCCGAGACGAAACGGTTCGTCGCTCTTCCTCTGAGAGTGAATGCGCCACCTGCAAGATCGGACCAGGTAAACTGCTCCCATGTGCCGATCGTCGCGCGATCGGCGACGAGCGGCGCGTAACTCGCGCGAGCCTGATCCGCCGATACCAACAGACCTGTGCCAACAGATCTGAAAGCAATAAAACCCGAGCCCGCATCAATCACCTGAAACTGCTCCCACGCGTCCACAGTCGAGCGATCTGCAACGAGTGGCGCCCACGTTCCGCGGTTCTGATCCGCCGACACGAAAAGACCGGTAGCAGACGCGCGTATCCAGATAGTCTGGCCTACAGGCGCAGCAGCCTGAGCGGCAGCGGTGAATAGAAATGTGATTAGTAGTAGAAACAACATTTTCGTGGCTTGTGACCTCACCATAGTATGCTCCCTTTTGCATAGCACATCGATCTAGTAGGGGAATTCAGTGTCCAGGTTGACGTGCTGAGCATCACGTGAGAACCAAATTTGGGAGGTCCTTAATCCAGTTCGCGAATAATATCACTCATCGCTGCGCCCGGGCAGTGCCCAACTCCGTAAGCGCCATCGACAACTCTATCGCTACTGTTTTATACCTTGGGAACGATGCAACTTAACCAGAGGGTAGACCTGAGAAGTGGCATTGCCCTTTTGCTGCTCGGCTGCGTGTCGGTTGTGCTGTACCGGGCCGGGCTGAGTGCAAGTGGCGTCAGCGGCATTCGTTTTTTCATGACAATCGCCTTCATCCAGTCAGGCATCTATTTGGGAGCTGCATGGATTGTCTGGCGCAGTCGTTCTTCGGGCTCAACGCTGCTGATAGCGATCGCATTCGCCGTCATATTTCGTCTAAGCATACTCTTTGCTCCGCCGTACCTGTCAGACGACATTTATCGATACGTCTGGGACGGCCGTGTACAAGCAGCGGGCATAAATCCTTACCGTTATATACCCGCGGCTCCCGAATTGGCCCACCTGCGCGACGACGCGATATACCCGCGCATAAATCGAAAGGACTGGGCCCACACCATCTATCCGCCGGCGGCTCAAGTGGTCTTCTTCTTAACGACGAGAATCAGCGAAAGCGTGGTCTGGATGAAACTCACGATGCTGTTCTTTGAGCTCGTCACAATCTGGGCTGTGGTCCAATTGCTTACCGTGCTCGGCCGCGCGCGACAGCTTGTGTTGATGTATGCATGGCATCCGCTTGTCGTTTGGGAGTTTGCCGGTAGCGGACATCTCGACGCGATTGCTATCAGTTTTATCGCTTTGGCATTTCTTGCGCGGCAAAAAAGGTCCGATCTCGGCGCGGGCTTCATGCTGGGCTGCGCAACACTCGTAAAGCTCTTTCCCATCGTTCTTGTTCCTGCAATACTCAAGCAGGCGCGGTGGAGAATAGCGGCGGTGTTTGCAGCGACGATCATCGCCGGCTATCTCGCTTATATCAGTGTTGGTCCAACTGCCATCTTTGGTTCAATTCCGGGATACACGCAGGAGATGGGAGTGGTTAGCGGTCAACAGTTTTATGCCTTGAGCTTAACGCGTAAGCTATTCGGGCTGCAGTTGCCTGCAATCGCCTACATGATTACGACCGTGATCGTGATGGGCGCGATCGCGCTCTGGGTCCTTTTCCGAGGCGACCGTAGCGAAGACACTTTGAAACACGCCCTCGTGTTAGCGACGGCAACGACGGTATTGTTCGCACCGCATTTTTCCTGGTATTTCTGCTGGCTGGTTTACTTCCTCTGCTTCACGCCGCGGCTCGCAATTCTTTACTTAACAATTGCCAGCTTTATTCTTTACGCAACGTGGCTGGGCGACTCGCCGGATGAAATGTTTGGGATCAACTCGGTGATTTATTTGCCGGCATTATTGATTGGCGTCGTCGAGTTCTTTTGGCGACGCTTTGACTTAAAGCCCATTGTGATCGCGCGTCGCGCTGCCCCTGAGCTGGACTAACGTGGAAATACTCGACAACAAATACCAGGTCGAACAACTCCTCGGAAAAGGCGGAATGGGCGCCGTCTATCGCGCAACGCATCTCGGCACAAAACGGACTGTTGCAGTCAAGCTTATTCATCCGCAGCTCTCGGCTTACGACCAGTTTGTGGCGCGCTTTCGACGGGAAGCCGAAGCCGCCGGTCGGCTGCGACACCCGAACGTTGTTGACGTCACCGATTTCGGCATCGCACACACGACGAATGGTCCAGTTGCTTATCTCGTGATGGAGTATCTCGATGGTTGTACGTTGGCTGAAATTGTTTCCGAGGAGGGCGCGCTGCCGATTCCGTGGGTGATCGACATTTTGGAACAGGTCTGTGCGGCCGTGGAAGAAGCGCATCGAGCCGGAATCATTCACCGTGATCTAAAGCCCGACAATATCTGGCTCGAGCCAAACGGTCGGGGCGGTTACACCGTTAAGGTGCTCGACTTCGGATTGGTGAAACTTGCGCAACATGAAGAAAGTGGCCGCGGATCGGCGCGGATTATGGCCGATCTTCCCGAAGCAACTGAGGCAGAAACACTCTTACGTCTAACCACCGACGACTCTGCGACACTCACAGCGGTCGGATCCGTGATGGGGACTCCTTTCTACATGTCACCGGAGCAATGTCGTGGCGAAAACCTCGACACTCGCTCAGACATCTACAGCCTCGGTGTTGTTGCTTACCGGCTGCTCACGGGTGAAACGCCGTTCGCGGGTTTGCCGCACGAAGTTATGGAGCTGCACAAGACTGCCGACCCTCCGCAGATTCGCGAAAAGAATCGTAAGCTTCCGCGAAAGATGGCGCGCGTAGTGATGTCGGCTCTGGCTAAAAACCCCGCTGAGCGTCCACAAAGCGCGGCCGGCTTTGCATCAGCGCTGCGTGCGAGCTGGGAAGGCCCGACTCATTTGTTACGACAGGCATTCGCGCTCTATAGCGAACACTTCCCGGTGTTCTTCAAGATCGCGCTTATAGGATATGCGCCCTTCATCGCATTCGCGCTCATAAACGTCCTCGATCTGGTCAATGGCGAACGATTCACACCAATGCAACTCACCGTCTATGCGGTCGCGATGTTCATCACGATGGTAGTGTCACTTTTATTTGCGTACTTTCTTGTTTCGGCAGCGACGGTGGCAGTGGTGGTCCAACTGATGATCGCACCCTTGCGACCCGTGCGAATTGCCACCGCGATGACGTCACTCAAACGACGCTGGCGAATCTTTGCACTCACATCGTTGCTCGTGCTGGCATTAATTCTCTTCGGTTCCGTTCTGTTTCTTGTACCCGGATTGATCGCGGCAGTTGTGTATGGCCTTTATGCGCCGGTAGCGATCATGGAGCAACATGGCGTGCGGGGCACGTTGCGGCGCAGCCGAACCTTGAGTCGCAGGGCAGTAGGAACCGTGCTCGTTATAACCCTCGTTCAGTTCGCACTGCCGGTTTTAGTTTGGAAGGCAGCAGTGACAACCGATTTTACCCTCGAGTTTAACGACGACTACTCTCCCAGGCAGATTGGATTCAGCTTCTCGATGTCAGGCGGTTCCGCTTTGTACCAGTTACTGAACGTGTTCGTTACTCCCGTGACTGCGATCATGGCGTCGCTGCTATATCTGAAGACGCGAAAGGCGGGCGGCGAGTCGTTAAGAGACGCGAGCGAGCAGTTCGAGGCGTTGGATATACCGCGAAGCAAGTGGCAGGCGCGTATGAAAAGCCGGTTGAGCATCAC
>DAIOGT010000301.1:0-5074 GCA_036745095.1 Pyrinomonadaceae bacterium | reverse complement strand
ATTCTTTCCTATCCTGAGCATTTTTACCTCCGTAAATATGGGGGCGCGGAAGTTTGGTTACCGGCCGTCGGAACCTTTAAGCAACAAAACGACGCGCTTGCCTTTTGTTAGTGGATTCCTAGCTAGAATGCTAGGCAACGAATGAATCGCCGCACAGAGCGGGCTACCCATCATAGACAAACTCCGCGGCCTGTGTCTAGCTTTGTAATTAAATTGCAATTGGTTATCTTTGGCGCGATTGAAAACAGCCGCTCTGCATGGCATTCTGACGCACGAATGAACTCCGAAACTAAGACTCAAATTAAATTACTGCGGCACATGGGTGAAGCGATCGCGGATTTTGGCATGATCGAGAACGGCGACCGCATAATGGTTTGCCTGTCGGGTGGTAAAGACAGCCACACGCTCCTGGACCTTTTGATCGACATTCGCCGCCGAGCGCCTGTGAATTTCGACTTGCTGGCGGTGAACCTCGACCAAAAACAGCCCGGATTTCCCGCAGAAGTGCTGCCATCTTATCTCAGTCACGTCGATGTTCCGTTTCGAATCATTGAGCGCGACACCTATTCCATCGTCAAACGACTCGTGCCAGAAGGTAAGACGTACTGCGCGGTCTGTTCGCGGCTGCGTCGCGGCATTCTTTACAACATCGCAGTCGAGGAAGGCTGCAACAAGATCGCGCTCGGTCATCACGCCGACGACATCATCACGACCCTTTTGCTGAACTTGTTTTACGTCGGATCACTGAAAGCGATGCCGGCAAAGCTGCGTTCCAACGACGGCCGCAATACGGTGATTCGGCCACTGGCTTACTGTTCTGAAAAAGACATCAGCGCGTATGCCGCGGAGCGCCAGTTTCCCATTATTCCGTGTGACTTGTGCGGATCGCAGAGCAACTTAAAACGCGTGCGAATCAAGAACCTCATCGCCGAACTGGAAAAGGAGATTCCACACGTGCGTGCTTCGATGCTTAATGCGCTGGGCAACGCACTGCCGTCGCACTTGCTTGACCGCGAGCTTTTCGATTTCAAATCGCTTGGGGCGACCACCGGCGACGTCGAAGCTGAGCTCGACCTCGCCCTCGGCCACACCGATACGGATCTCCGTCCGGCGTTAGTGATGCTGCAACAATCACATTTGTGACTTTGTACCTTGTCGTGGCTATGAAGGAATTAGATTTTACCGACTTCCCGCCCGGCACTGTGACCGAATACGCGACTCTCGTTTGCCTCGCGTGCATCTTCGACATCTTCACCAAACAAATCGGTCTCGCGCCACGTTCCGCGTACACGGAAATCAAACGCTACAGCCCAACCGTTGAGGAGCTAACATCACGGAAAGCTGTGCGGCCCTTCTTCGACAGCGACGAGAAACATCCGCGCTGCCCCTACTGCAATGCCGCCAAACGTTGGCACGCCCGACTCAATACGCATTGCATTGAAGGAGGAAAGACCACCGATGCGCCACGCCGGAAACTCGTCAAGAGCATCGAGAAGAAGAAGGACCAGTTCGCCGTAGTCGAGCTCAAATCCGATCGTCGCAGCGCGTTCTTCGACTGGCTCGATACGCTGCGCATCACGCTCGATCTCAACGATCCGGCGTGGTTGCTTGAAGCAACGAAAGCTTATCTCGAGCGTAAATCACCGAAAGAAAAATGGACGGAAGTATTTGAAGGTTTGCGGGCGGTGCGACCTTCGTCACGTTTGGAAGATGGTTGGGAACGCGACGGCTCGAGGTTGTTTCTCGCGCCGCCGCTTTATAACGAGAGTTTGTTAGTGCAGTACCTTGTGAGCAGATCGCACGAGCATGGCGGACGCACGCTCGAAGGACGGCTCACGCTGATGGAGTTGATCCGCCGCTTGCGCAAGGGCGGTTACCTCGTCGCGCACAGTATCGAAGCCACGGACCAGTTTGAGATCTTCGAAAAGCTCCTCGATGAAGTCGCTGGCTCAGGACAGTTAAAACTGTACTACATCGTCGACCGCCGCGAGTTCCTCGAGAAGGTCAAATCGGTCTACGCAAGTTACGCCTAAAGCCCGCGATTGCGGGCTCGCGGCCGTTACTTAGTGTTCTCGATACTCGTCGCCAGCACGTCGTTCATAGCGCAAATTGCTACGCGCTTCGGCACCATCGGCAACTTAACGTCCTTGATGTCGAGCGACGTGTTCCCCACCATTCGAGCGGAGCCGAGCTTGGCCCAACCCTTACCGGTGTCGATATAAATCGGCACGAGCATGACGAAGTCGTCCGACACGCCTGACTGCGTGATTTTTCCATTCAGCACGCCTTCCGAACTCAGTTTGTACTCCAGCTTGTAAGCCGGAACCTGCGTGCCGTAGACCCACTGGTTGAAGAACCAATCCATCTTGCCGTTGTTATCAACATTCATCTCCGGCGTCATGTGCTTCTCGACCGCGGCTTTGAAATCCTCCGTCGAAACGGGTTGATTGAAATGCGTTTGGACGAAGTCTTTCATCATCTGCTGGAAGCGCGCGTCTCCACCTTTGGTTTGCTGGTACATCATCATCCGCAGCATGTGGAGGATGTAGGCGCCCTTGGGATAAAGGAGAAACCGCGCGACGCCGCCTGTCTTGGCGTTGTTAAGACGATAACCCTGGGTGACTGGTCCAACCGTGTAAGGTTTGCGATCTTTGGTGGCCGGCGACGCTTCGACTATCTGCCTGCGCTGGTCTTCCCAAAAATCGACAAACTTGTCGTTGCCGCGAGTCATCTGCACATAAAGTGAAGCTGAGAACTCGGCAAACCCCTCGCTCATCCACTGATCGTGATAACTATCCCAACCGATGATGTGTCCCCACCACTGGTGCGCGACCTCGTGCGGTGCGACGTAGCGCCAGAACGTGTCCGTACCTCCGCGGGTTCCAATCAGCTGGTTACGCTGCGTAGTGTCGATGTAAGCAAGGTAGGGCATGTAGACAAGCGTGGGCCATGCTTGTCCAAAGCCGGCCGCGGGCTGTTGCGACATTGCGATACGCGTGTAAGGAAGCTTTCCGAAATACGCGTTGAATATGCGCGTCGCGTTTTGAGCATCCGCGAGTGCGGCATCGGCCATGGCCGTGGTTGAGATCGAGCCGAGCGTAGTCATCGTTTTCATGCCCTGCGACTCTAAGCGGTCGATTTGATTCTGGATCGCTTTCAGCTCGTCGGGTACTTCCGTGTTTGCATAAAACTCGACGTCGTAACCGCTCTCCTTGTCACTAATGACTTTCTTTTTAAACCTGCCGTAGTTGAAGCCAGCCACAGCCAGTTCCGTTTGACCACTGGACCACTTCGCGACCGTAAGATCTCCTTCGCGCGTTTCCGGCCCGGCAGGCGTGCCGGTTCCGACGAATATCAGGTTCTTCGGATAACGGAAGGTCATTTCGAAGATTGCTCGATCCTCGGCAAAGAGCGTGTTTGCATTGCCCGGATACCACGTCGAGCGCGGGAGCAGAATGTAGTTTCCGCCGCCCGAGTCGCGCAACGCTCCATCACCGTCGTATTGAATCGTAATCTGGTACGTTTTTCCCGCTTCGAGCGGCTTCTGCATGATGACTGCAAAATCCGCATCCTCGTCTTTGCCTTCCTGTACGAAGCTCAAATCGTGGCCTTCCGCATCCTGAACTGATTTTACTCTCAAGGTGCGGAAAAGCTCGAAAGGCACGACGCGCGTGCCGGCGTGCAGGTTGCGGAACGACAGACGATCAATGACCGCGAGGTGTGTTCCCTTGATCGCCGCGTCGATCTCGTGACGCGTGATATCGATCAACCGGTTGTCTTCAGAGCTGGAGGCAGTACCTTTCTGGTATTCCTCTTCACGATGGAAAGCGGTCCACATGCCACCGTCAGTTTCGCCGTAACTAAACAACGCGACTTCTTCAGGCGTTGCATTTGGCACACCGAACGGTTCGAGTAAAAACACGAGCTTGCCAAAACGCTTGCCGTCAATGAAGGCCATGAAGAATTTTTCGCCTGCAGGGTTGTAGACGTCATACAACGTGCGCGCCTCGCGATTGTCGCGTAGTCGTTTGCGTAACAGCTCCTGGTTGTCGCGATACGCGGAACGCGCCTGGCTCGCGCCTGGGCCACCAGTCTTCATAGTTGCGTTGGGCGACGATTTAATCTCGTCGAATGTCTTATCCGTAAAGCGCAGCACGAGCTTTGTGAATGGTTCGGTGATGCTGCCTTCGCCCGTAAAAATACTGAGACTGTGCTTTTCGATTGGTGTTGGCGGCGTCAGTGACAACTCGCCATCGCCGATGAATACTGCCGCCGTCACTCGATCTTCGACGGGTGTTATGAAATACAACTCTCCGGATTTCAACGTGAAGTTTCCCGCATCTCGCTTGAGCTTGAGATTGTTCACGACCGCGTAATGGCCCGAAAAATCTTGATCAGTTTTGCCGAGTTGTCTGAGCGATTGATAAATCGGATCGGCGTTTCCCTTCAGATCGGAAGCAACTTTAACCTGGGCTTCGACGGGCGCAATTTCGAGTCGAACATCGATCGTGGCGGCACCGTCGTCCGCAACCTTCACCTCGTCATTCCGGCCCTCGTTGAAGCCTTTGACTGCGACCCGAACGGTGTAAGTCCCCGCCGGTAGACCTTCGACTTTGTATCGTCCCTGGGCGTCGGTCGTGGCGGTGAACTCCTGCTTCGTGGCCTGGTTGGTGATAGTGACCGCGGCGTTGGGGATGGCGGCGCCTTTCGGGTCAGTAATCTTTCCCTCGATCCGGCCGCCCGCGGCGTGTGCGATGAGAAACGGAATCGACAGGACGGCCAGCACTAAAAGAAGGGAGAGTCTTTTTGAGTAGTTCATAGGGGTACCTCTTTAGGGGATTATTCGTATTTTTTGCGTATCTTTGCGACCACATTAAGGCTTATGGCCTGACTCGGTAACGGTTGATGAGTTGCTGCAACCCCTGGATCGACTGATTATGCCTGTACTTGTAGTACGCCGTGAGATCGGGAATTACTTGCTGCAGCAGAGTTTGATACTCCGCACGTCCGGTTGCAAGGCCAGCCGCGCGGGCGTACGTCTCGATCATGGAGTCTAACAGAGCTTGCAAATTTT
>DAIOGT010000300.1:2926-5080 GCA_036745095.1 Pyrinomonadaceae bacterium | reverse complement strand
GAATGTTCACGTGTATTAAGGTGAGCGATTCAGTGCAGGACGGACTATCTTATTTTTATGCTGAAGTGAAAAGATTGCAGGCACTGCTGGCCGCAACAGGCGCCGACGACGAGTTGCCCGTGCTGTTTCTGATTGACGAGATCTTTCGCGGCACAAACAGTCGCGAGCGGCTGATCGGAAGCCGGTCTTACATTCGAGAATTGTCGGAACGCCGGACGATGGGCCTGGTCGCAACGCACGATCTCGAGCTGATCAAGTTGGCGGACGAGATTAAGGGTGTGACAAACTATCACTTCCGCGAAGAAGTGTACGACAGTAGGATGGTGTTCGATTATCGTCTACGTCCTGGCCCATGTCCGACTACAAACGCATTGAAGATCATGCGTCTTGAAGGTTTGCCCGTCGAAGTGTAGAGATTAAACAGATGAAAAAAACGATTTTGCTCATCACTATCGCCTTTTTGAGTGTTCCGTGGTTCACAAGCGGTGCGGAAGTTAAACCAGCGAATTTGCGCTTTGATATCAACTTTCCGGCGAGTGCGAGCAAAGATGCACTCGACGGTCGCCTTCTGCTGCTGATCTCTACGAACAACACGGCTGAGCCCCGTTTCCAGATCAGCGAAGACTTAACGACGCAACAAGTCTTCGGCATCGACGTCGACGCGTGGAAAGCCGGCGAAACAAAGACGATGGACCAGGCCGCCTTTGGCTATCCAGTCCGCAATCTCTCCGAGATCAAACCCGGCGAATACTGGGTTCAGGCGCTCCTTCATCGCTACGAAACTTTCAAGCGCTCCGACGGCCACACAGTGAAGCTGCCGATGGACCGCGGTGAAGGCCAGCAATGGAGCCGCGCGCCCGGCAATCTCTACAGCACGCCCAAACAGATCCGCATCGACGCCGGCACGCAACCGGTTTCAATCACGCTCGACAAAGTAATTCCACCAATCGAGCCGCCAAAAGACACGAAGTACATCAAGCACATCAAGATTCAGAGCGAACGCTTAACAAAGTTCTGGGGCCGCCCGATGCATCTCGGCGCGCACGTGCTCTTGCCCGAAGGCTTTGACGCTCATCCCGAAGCTCGTTATCCGCTCGCGATCTTCCACGGACACTTTCCCTCGGACTTCAGCGGTTTTCGCGAGACGCCGCCCGATCCAAATCTCAAACCGGATTACAGTGAGCGTTTCAAACTCGCCGGCTACAACCGCATCCAGCAGGAACATGCACACCAGTTTTACAAAGAGTGGACTGGCCCAAATTTTCCGCGGTTCCTGATCGTCGAGATCCAGCATGCGAACCCTTTCTACGACGATTCGTACGCAGTGAACTCAGCCAACCTCGGTCCGTACGGAGATGCAATCACTTACGAATTGATTCCTGAAATTGAGAAACGCTTTCGTGGCATCGGCAAAGGCTGGTCGCGCTTTGTGTATGGCGGATCGACCGGCGGTTGGGAAGCGATGGCCGTGCAGGTTTTCTATCCGGACGAGTACAACGGCGCGTGGATCGCGTGTCCCGATCCGATCGATTTCCGCGCGTATACAGTCGTCAACATTTACGAGCACGAAAATGCTTACTACGCGGATTCGAAATGGAAACGCATGCCACGGCCAGGCAAGCGAAACTATCTCGGCGAGTTGTCGGCGACGATCGCAGACATGAACCAGATGGAGCTTGCGCTCGGAACGAACAGTCGCTCCGGCGGTCAGTGGGACATCTGGCAAGCAGTGTATTCACCGGTTGGCAGCGATGGTTATCCGAAACCGATCTGGGACAAGCTGACGGGAAAGATCGATCGCTCGGTGGCAGAGTACTGGCGTGAGAACTACGACCTGGGCCATATCCTCAAACGTGATTGGGCGAAGCTTGGTCCGAAGCTCGAAGGCAAGTTGCACATTTACGTCGGCGAAGCTGACAACTACTTTCTAAACAACGCTGTCTATCTGGTTGAAGATTTTCTGAAGACTACGAAGAACCCGCACTATGGCGGGGAAGTGGATTACGAACCACGTGCTGAACATTGCTGGAACGGCGATCACACGCGACCAAATGCGCTCTCGCGTCTACGGTATCACCAGTTTTACGCACCGAAGATCGTGGAGCGTATCTTGAAGAGTGCGCCGCCGGGCGCGGATGTAAAGAGCTGGCGCTA
>DAIOGT010000300.1:0-2826 GCA_036745095.1 Pyrinomonadaceae bacterium | reverse complement strand
GACCAATCGTCGTGGTCCCACGTGCCGCCGAGAACGACTCCGTCGCGCCGCGGAAACATGTAGCCACTGCTCAGATAGCAGTAATCGATCTCAGGCTGCGGCAGCAATATCTCCAATTGCCCGCGCACCGAAGTGAGCTCTTCATCATCAAAAAGGACGCGTGAGCCGAGTCCCGTGCAGTTAAAGACTACAGGCTCACGTAGCCTCGCGATCTCCTGACGATTGCGAAACTCCTTCACCACAACTCTGCCACCCGCGACGTAGAAGTCGCGCAACAGTGCGCTGAGATAGATCGACGGCTCGATCAGCATGCTCGAGAACTGCCGCACGAACGGGAAGCCAAAATAGTTTTCCGGATCGCGGTGCACTTCGAGTTGAGGATAGAGATCATTGCCGCCAGCCAGCTCTCGTCCGAGCGAGGCCTCGTGTCGAATCAATTCGAAGCTGTCGATCCAACGCACACCGTATTCGGCGCCGACGAGTAATTGAAAAGCCCTGTTTGAGATGCGACACGCTTGTTGAAACTGTTCATAAAACTTCGGAGTCGTAGTTTCGAAAACAGAAGTCGGTGACCACCAGGCGCCGGCGATGTTTGAAGTCGTGTCAGGCGGCAAGTCTTTCGCGTAGATCGTTACGGTGCCTGGTCCATTCTGGAAACGACGCTGCAACAGTCGTGCGGTTGAGAGTCCACTCACCCCGCAGCCAAGCACGGCGAACCGCGTCGGGCGTGCTTGCCTGCGCGCGATGAGAAAATCTCGCGCCGTATCGCAGGCGAGTGAAGCAGTACCCCACGAGAGCGTCACACCGCCGCCGCCATGGCCGTAGTTATGAACGAGCAGTTTCTTGCCGAATCGCTGCGCTTCGACGACAAAACCGCTCGGGCGATATGGTCTGAGTCCGACGACTTCGCGAATGATGCGATTACGCGCAACCTTTACGGGTGCGAAATGTCGCTTCGTAGCGAGCGCGAATGTTGAGCGGGCGGCAATTAGTGCCGCACTCGTCATTGCAGCGCCACGCAGAAAATCGCGGCGGTTAATCGATCTATTCATCGCTGACGCAGATTACGCAGATTTACTCGTCTTCGCAATCCGCGTAATCTGTGGCTCATGACCGCATTTCCGGAATGGCTCGTGCCGATGGCGGCGACTCTGACGCAGGAGCGTTTCAGCGGGCCGGAATGGATCTTCGAACGTAAGTTTGATGGCATACGCTTGCTCGCTTACAAAAAGGGCAACGATGTGCAGCTGTTCTCCCGCAACCATCTGCCCCAGGATCTTCCAGCGATTCAACACGCGATCGAACGTCTTCCGCACCATGAACTGATCCTTGACGGCGAGATCACGTGGGGTGGCGGCAAAGTCGCGTATCACGTCTTCGATATCATGTGGATGGACGGCCGTAACGTCACTACCCTCCCGCTCGAAGAGCGCCAGGATCTGCTCGCCAACTTGCCGCTTCAAGAACCACTGCATCGCATCGCGTTAGTTGAAGATGAGTCGCCGTGGGAGCGTGCGCAGGAAGAAGGTTGGGAAGGTGTTATTGCAAAGCGACGTGGGTCCATTTACGAGCATCGCCGCTCGAAAGCGTGGCTGAAGATGAAGTGTGAGCTGTCGCAGAATTTCGTCGTCGGCGGCTTCACGGATCCGCAAGGTAAGCGCGTCGGACTCGGCGCGCTTCTCGTCGGCCATCACCAGGACAACGACTTTGTCTTCGCGGGAAAGATCGGAACCGGCTTCGACACGAAACTGCTTTTGGATCTACGCGCCCGCCTCAACCAGCTCGAGATACCAAAGTCTCCGTTCACGAAAGCGATCGGGTTACCGCGTTTGCGCGCACACTGGGTGAAACCCGAGATCGTGGTCCAGGTCGGCTTCATCGAGTGGACTGTGAACGGGAAGCTGCGTCACCCGCGTTTGCTCAGCGTCGTATCATGATCACACATCCGGAAAAGATCTTGTTTCCCGATGACGGGATTACGAAAGGCGAGCTGGCGTCGTACTACGAAGCGATTGCTCCCGTGATGTTGCCGCACCTCCGCCGTCGCCCGATCACGATGGAGCGTTTTCACCGCGGCATCGCAGCGCAGGGTTTCTTTCAAAAAGACGTATCGAAAGGATTTCCAGAGTGGCTTAAGCGCGTTGAGGTGCCGAAGCAGGGCGGCACAGTCCATCATCCGATCGCGAACAACGTTCGCTCGCTGCTCTGGCTCGCTAATCAGAACAGCATCACGATTCACGTCTGGCCGTCGCGCACGCCGAACCTTTACAACCCTGACATCTGCATCTTCGATCTCGATCCCTCGAACGAGGAGGATCTCGATACGTTGCGTGCGGCGGCGCTGCTATTGAGAGACCTGCTCGATGAGTTGGGCTTGCCGAGCTGGATCAAGACTTCCGGATCGAAGGGGTTTCATATCGCGGTTCCGCTCGATACTAAATCTGACTTTGGCGAGGTTGCGCGTTTCGCGCACACAGTTGGACGAGTTCTCGTGAGCCGCGATCCTGATCACCTGACACAGGAGTTTCACAAAGTGGATCGAGGTGGACGCATCCTCGTTGATACTGGTCGCAATGGTTATAGCGCGACCTACGCCGCAACTTATACGGTACGCGCAAAGCCGGGCGCGCCCGTGTCTGCGCCATGCACGTGGGACGAAATTGAAAGCGGGGACGTTGGGCCACGAACGTTCACTCTGCGAACAATGGCCCAACGCATTGCTGACGCCGGCGACTTGTGGGCCGGAATGCTGACGAAGAAGAAATCTCTGAAACGTGCCCTCGATCGTCTTCGAAAATTCCTGTAATCCGCGTTCTAACTTGCTTC
>DAIOGT010000299.1:0-5095 GCA_036745095.1 Pyrinomonadaceae bacterium | reverse complement strand
TCGGCAAAGACGACTCGGCCGTGATCGATGCGACGCGACTCTTCACGAGCGAAGTCACGGAGTTCAGTGCTCGTACTCGTTTGCGTGCTCGCGGCTTCGACGCCTCCCGCTCGTTTATCGAGAAGACGAAGTCGTTTCCGACAAACATCGAAGTCGAAGTTTCGCAGACTTACACGTCACCACCAGACATGACACCAGGCGGAGGCGGCGGTGGACCACAGCCGGCGCCGAATCCGTTTGCGGCCGGCATGCGCGCGGGAACGAACGCGACGGTCGTCATGCACTACAGCATGGTGAAGCTCCCCGAAAAACCGATGATGCCGCGCTTGTTTGATGAACGCGTGGGCTATTTCACGGTGCGCAAGACCGACTACGGCATTGACGAGCACCGTGCCCCAACCCGCCGCTACATCACCCGCTGGCGGCTCGAGAAGAAAGACCCGACTGCTGAAATCTCAGAGCCGATCAAGCCAATTGTCTATTACGTCGATCCGGCGACGCCGACCAAATGGATTCCCTGGATCAAGAAGGGAATCGAGGATTGGCAGCCTGCCTTCGAAGCTGCGGGCTTCAAGAACGCCATTATCGCGAAAGAAGCACCGTCGAAAGCTGAAGATCCGTACTGGGATCCCGAGGACGCCCGCTATTCCGTTATCCGTTACCTGCCGTCAACGATCGAGAACGCCTCCGGCCCGCACGTGCACGATCCGCGCACCGGTGAGATTCTCGAGTCGGACATTCAGTACTACCACAACGTGATGAACTTGTCCCGCAATTGGTACTTCGTGCAGGTTGGTCCACTCGATGCACGCGCGAAGAAACTGCCGCTGCCGGATGATCTGATGGGCCGGCTGGTCCAGTACGTTATCGCCCATGAGGTCGGGCACACGCTCGGTTTTCAACACAATATGAAAGCAAGTGCGACGTACCCGGCCGAAAAGATACGTGATCCGCAATGGCTGAAGACGATGGGCCACACGCCAACGTTGATGGACTACTCGCGTTTCAACTACGTGGCCCAACCTGAAGACAACGTTCCGGTTGAAGCGCTGGTTCCCGGCATCGGCCCATATGACAAATGGGCGACGATGTGGGGTTACAAACCGATTCCAGCAGCAAAGACCGCGGACGATGAAAAGAAGACGCTGGATGAATGGGCCAGGGGACAGGACGCGAATCCGTGGTTGCGTTTCTCCACTTCAGACGCACGCGGTTCGGATCCCGGTGAGAACACCGAGGCGGTTGGCGATGCTGACGCAATCGCATCCACTGCACTCGGTCTCAAAAACCTCAAGCGCGTGGCCGACATGCTTTTGCCGGCAACGACACACACCGGTGAACCTTACGATGATCTCGAAGAGCTCTACAGCCGCATGTTGGGCCAGTGGACGCTCGAATTGAATCACGTGACGGGAATCGTAGGCGGCTTCAACTCGCAACAGAAACACGGCGGCCAGGACGGCGTGCGATTCGTTATCGTTCCCCGAGAACGTCAGGCGGCCGCGGTACGGTTCCTGAACGAGAACGCCTTTGCGACGCCGGTGTGGGCAGTCAAGCCTGAAATAGTCCGTCGTATCGAGCCGTTCGGCGCGCTCGCGCGAGTGAATGCCGCGCAGGAGCGTGTTCTGAACTCGTTGTTTAGCAACGCCCGCTTTGATCGTCTAGTCGAGCAGGAAGCGCTTGACGGCGCCCTAGCGTACAGGCCGTCAGACTTCATGGCGGACGTGCGCAAAGGGATTTGGAGCGAGCTCGCAGGTGGGCCGATCCGGATTGACGTCTATCGCCGCAATCTTCAGAACTCCTACATCGACTTGCTTTCAAACAAGCTGAACGTGCGACCTGCAGTGACAGACGACTATCGGGCGCTGATCAAAGCGGAGCTGCGAGATCTGAGCACGGCCATCGCTGCCGCGCTGCCACGTGCGACCGATCGACAGACGCGTGCGCATCTTGCGGACGCTCGCGATCAGATCGCGAAGGCACTCGATCCGAAGTTTGCGGCGCCTGCGCCAACGACACCGCCGAACCCGTTTGGATTCGATGATGACTTTAGGTTCAACTCAGGTTCGGGCTCGATCGAGTTGGAGGATTTCGACTTTCGTGATTGCTGGCCGGATTACGCGATCCGCGTCAGGCCACGCAAAGAATAAGCAGATTGAGCCGCGGCTCAAATTCTTTTTTGTGGCTCAAGCAAGTTAGTCGTGTGATCGGTGACACTGATGGCCGGTGGAGAAACCATCTGATCGATCTGTTGGGCCTCAAACTGTTCGCGCTGCGGACGGATCAGGAGTCCTGCGATGATATGTCCGACTCCTGTTGTCACCGGCAGCAGACCGAGCAACCAGAGAACCTTTACGACTGGATCAACCTCGAAGGGAATCTGGGTGATGATGTCCGGCGGCAGTTTCAGCACGAGGACGGCTGAAAGATAGTAAAGAAAGATGGTGAGTCCCACGCCTGAAAAGACCGACACCACACCTTTTGAAATGTGATCCTCACGTTTCTCGGCAGGAGTTTTTCTCTTTGGAAATTCGATCCAGGCGCGGCGCGTTTCGCGGCGGTCCTTTTCGGGAGAGATGCGCGCAATCTCCTCGTTCATCTTATCAAGAGCGCCGGAGACCTCGTCGGAGACGTGGTCAACCTTAAACTCCTGGATCATCTGTTTGATCTTCGGCAAGGGACCGCGATCGCTTCTCGCTACTGCTTCGCTGAGCGCCACCGCCTTGCCGATCACCTTCAGGTTCGCGCCGCAGGTACGGCAATACTGCGTTGACTGAGACTCGGTGCCGCATTGGGGACAGTACATGATCTCCGTAACGTGTGATTCGTGGATTTGGTTCCGTGTAATCTGTTTAGAACTATTCGTAACTTAGCGCTTCAACGGCATCCTGTCGCGCCGCGCGCAGTGCGGGGTAGAGCGCTCCGATGGTGCCGCCCACTAACCCGACAGCCAGCGCAATCAACACCCAACGTGGCTCGATCTCGATCGTCAAACTCGTCGTACGCATCACGGCAAACTTCGCCAGCATCGTCAGCAACACACCGACAACGACACCCAGAACACTGACGATGATCGCCTCCTGCTCGATGACCCACGCGATCGCCGTCTTCGACATCCCCAGCGACTTCAATATTCCGATCTGCCTCGTGCGCTCAGTCACTGTCGTATACATCGCAAGCAGGATCACGAGCACGCTGATCGCCGCTGCTACACCGACGACGACCTTGATGAAGACATTCAACGCCGGAACTCCGCTCGCATAAATCTCGGGAAGGTCGCGCGTGAAGATAAGCTGATCGTCAGGAAAACGTTGAAGGATGCTTGCGGCCACCTCATCCTGTTTCGCCGGATCGTTGCAGGCGACGAGGATCGCGGACGCTTTGTTAGCGGCTCCTTCCTGGTCCTGCATTGTCTTCAGTGGAATCTTGATACGACCACCGCCAGGCGGTTCGTACACGCCGACTATTTTGAAAGGGCGCTCAAAGAGTTTGACAGTGTCGCCGACCTTCGCGTTGCGGCTTCGTTGCCATTCAGGATCGATGATCGCCTCGTCGCCGGACTCCAGCTTTCGTCCTTCACGCATCGTGATGCGCGCGAGAGTCGCATACTGATCGTATTCAATTCCGTCGAGCAGTCGTTGTCCGAAACCGGAGTCACTTTTATCGAACGTCTGACCGATCGGTGTCGCTGCTCGAACGCCGGGTATCGACGCGAGTTCAGCCGCGTGCGATGCCGGAAGTCTGAATTGAGAACCACCACCGAGACCCATGGTGCCCGAAGCGCGAATCATGATCTCCGCGCCGATATTTGATTCGCGCCGGCCACGTTCATGCAGAACGCCGTGAGCGAGACCGACAGTAAAGACGATGAGCAACACTCCGACACCGGTGCCGAGAATGCTGACGGCGGTACGAGCAGGTCGATGGGCGATGTTTGAAAGTACGAGGCTATCCATAAGTCGTTGTAAACGCGGGCTGCGATCCAGGATGCGACGCCACGCGTTGGGAAGCGTGCGCCAGGTAAGCACAAGAAGTCCGATTGACGTCCAGCAAACGATCGCCGCCTTCCGTACGAGAGCGAGCGCGAGACCGGCCGCGGGCGTAAAGCCGAGTCCCTTCTGAAGAATCACTTCGGTGCCGCCTTCGTAGACTCCGATTGTTCCGGGAACAAATGCAAAAGCGAAGTTGATGACCTTCGTGAGCGACTCGATGATGTAAGCCTGGGCCACTTGCGGTTCAAAGCCCAGCATTTGAAGCGCGAGATAGACTTCAGCGACGCTCGCGACGTGGGCCAGCAGGTTACACGCGACCATCAAAAAGAATGCGCCGGGATGATGTTTGTAGAAGTCGTAGACTTTCGACTCGAGATGGTAGATCGAATGACGTCGCTTCAGTATGACTTTGGGACTGAGTCGCAATTGCGCCAGGCGATCGATGATCCACGTGAGCAGCATTACGCGACGTTTTGCGGCGACTACGGCGATCAGTATTCCTAATGCCGCAACCGCGGCGATGATGAGCAGAACGAGATAAACTCCCGGCGGCAGCGGATATCGCAACAGCATCACGACGGCGCCACTCAGCACGAAAAAGACCACTGACAAGTTGTACAGAAGATTATCGACGACGAGGGCGGGAACGCCGTAAGTCAGCGGTATTCGTTTTCTCAGCAGCGCGACTTTGGTCGCCTCGCCAAGCAGTGGACCAGTGAACGTAAGAAAACTGATTGCTTCGCCACCGAGTCTCGCTGCAAATGCCTGGCGAAAAGTGATGCGCCGGTGCTCAGCTGGAACAGCCGCTCGCATCGAAATCGTGCGCAGGAAGTGACGCAGCCCACTTAGACCAAGGATCACGAAAAAGCCAAAGCCGATCCGCAGCAGCGCGTCGAAGAGTGGTTGCACTCCGACGCGATTAATTACGTAGATGAGCAGGCCGAGGCCGAGCAGGAAGGCGAGTGTCTGAAGCCAGACGAGATAGCGGCGCTTGTTGCTGGTAGTGGTTTCCGGCTCTTCGGAGAGTTCTTCTGTTGCACCGGCGGCGGCCCAGTTGTCTGCGAAGTCTTCTCTCGAATCAATCAAGGCGCTGAACTCACTCG
>DAIOGT010000298.1:0-5105 GCA_036745095.1 Pyrinomonadaceae bacterium | reverse complement strand
TGCTAACGAGCGCTCCCACCCGATCGATCAGTCGTCGAATCGATTGAAATGGTTTAGTCAAGATGTCATCCGCGCCAACTCTGCGCGCCTCCGCTTCGTCGAACGGCTCAAACGAGCCCACGAGCAGCACTACGGGGATGTGTTTCAGCTTCTCGTTTGTTTTGACGTATTCGCAGACCTCGTAGCCGTTGCGAGCCGGCATAAAGACGTCTGCCAGAACTATATCGGGTTGCACCTCCAGGAGCTGGTCAATGGCGTCCTGGCCATTGTCGACAGCGACGACCCGCACACCTTCGTCAGCGAACGTAAGGTCGATAACTTTCTGAATGGTGGCCGAATCGTCGGCAAGTAGGAGTTTGCGTCCAGCTAGCAAAGCCAATCCCTTTAGCTGAATTGCACCATCGGCGGGGCCTTGTGCGTATGCACGGATGGCGCGGGCATGTCCGTCACGAAGCGGGACCTCAACAAGAGGTCCCGACAGAAAACCTAACACCCGTGGGAAGCGGGCGTCAAGAAGTTTGTTTACAGGATTTACAGGACTCTCAGGATTGACATGTAAATCTTGACAAGGAAAGCTCAGGGGAGAAGAATGAGGGCGCTATGATGAACCAGGCCGGACGATTGATAGTGGTCCTCTCCGTGGTTTTCTCGTTCGCGTCAGTCACGCGCATCGCGGCCGCCCAGCAGCAACCAGAACAGACTCCGATCGAGGTGTTTCAGGTCCTGGAAATGCCGATCACGACCAGCGACGCCACCCTCGTAAAAACCAGGCACGGTTACCGCTTAAAGTGTCTGCTCTCAAACAGTTCTGAGTTTCGACAGCTCGGATTGAGATACTCTCTGGCCATCGTCGATTCGATGAACACAATCAGCGGCATCGTCAGTCGGAACGAAGGCTTCCGGCTCGCTCCTTACCAGATAAAAACCTTCACTTTCAAAACACCCGTCAGGTTGAGCCTCAAAGGCGATGAACGTTTCGTGCTGATGGTGGAGCAGATCGTCAGTACCCACTACGTCTGGGACGTTCTAAAGTCGAAAGACTCCCTCGCCGCATACATCGGCGGCGACTACTCGGTGATGCCACGCGTGATGCGCGTCAGCAACAACGTGGACTCGCTAATAACACCACGCGTGTTCTAAGGACCGGAGACGACGACGTCGTCTGCCGTATGCGGTTTCCCGTCAGGTCCGGCGGAACGGAGAGAATAACGATCCTGCCGGCCTTCGTAGTGGTAAGGACGGTGCCACGGATCTATGCGGATTACACGCGCAAGATATTTCGGGCTGAGGTGATCGATCAGCACCGACTCACTTTTTGAAACTACAAAATAACCACGATCGCGTCGAAAGTCGCCGAGCGCCTTCGCGATTGTCGACAACTCCTCCGCGGCCTCAGTGCGTTTGATCTGGTCCATCGCCGCTGGAATGCCGGCGACACTCACCCAATCACGATTACCACTCTTGAATTCCGCCACGCGCCACCGGCGCGCTTCGCGCACAAAACGAAAGTCAACCTGAATCAAAGCCGTCACGAGCGCCGACGACTCTGCCCCAAGCGACAACCCAAACAGCGACACTTCGCGAATCCTCACGTCGTCCGACGGCTGTTGAACGCCAAGCAACCCAGCCACAAGACAACGCGCGCGTTTGTTGGTCAGTTGTGAAGGTGACTTGATGTTCGTGAACTGCGCCGGCGCATCGCATTCCGATTGCGGCAACTCAGCGCCGGCCGCCCGCGCAATCACATCCAAACGCTCCCAGCGATCCTGCCCGGCCCTGATCTCGCGCAATCCCCAACGGCCTTCGCGCAAGCGCAAGCGAAACACCGCCTGAATTTCGGCACTGGCCTCCGCGGCATCCGCACCATTCGATCTAAACGACTGAATGCGAACCGCGCTACTCGGCAGTGACCAGCCACCCATTGTCCGAATGAGTTTGCGAGCGTTGCTCTGGCTGAGATCAGCGCGCGCTGTGACAGGCGCCAGTAAAGTCACAATGAGGCACCAAAGCCACAGGCGTGTTCGAAGGCGACTCACTCGGCAGTCTTCTTCCCGATCAGCATCTGCAACATGATCTGGAGTTGTCCGGTGGTGAAAGGTTTTGGCAGAAACACCATCGCGCCTGCTGAGAAACTGTCAGACGACAACTTCGGGTCCTGCTCGGCAGTCATCATCATCACCGGAATCTTTCGCAGTCGCTCTTCGTTCTTCATGAAACGAACGAGCTCGGGTCCGGAGATGTGCGGCATAACTACGTCGAGAATCGCCGCGGTGAAGTTTGGATCTGACTGCAGGATCTTATAAGCCTCACGCCCGTCGCGCGCGGTCACCACGGTGTAGTTTTCTTTCTCGAGGATGGTGGCTATCAGGCGCAGGATGGCGGGATCGTCGTCCGCCACCAGCATGCGCCGGTTTTCAGTCTGGTTTGTAGCTGCGTCGTTATTATCCATGTGAGTGTTCTTCTCAACTTTTCAAACTTCCACTGCCCGGCAACTCTCACCCGCTTGTGTGGAAAGCTCGGCTGCAAGTTTGATCGCGGCAACCATACTCGAATGTTCCGCGAGTCCTTTGCCTGCGATGTCGAAAGCAGTGCCGTGATCGACCGAAGTCCTGATAAAAGGAAGTCCCAAAGTTACGTTGACTGCTTCACCGAACGACAAACACTTTACCGGAATCATCGCCTGATCGTGATAACAGGCTATGACGGCGTCAAACTCTCCACGCGAAGCGCGTAGAAAAACCGTGTCCGCCGAGAACGGACCATGCACATTAATATCATCACTGCGGCGAGAAGCCTCAATGGCCGGCATGATTTCCGAAGCCTCCTCGACTCCGAACAGCCCGCCTTCGGCTCCGTGCGGGTTCAGCGCAGCGACGGCAAGCCGCGGCCGTTCGATGCCCCAGCGCTGGAGCTCGCGATGCGTAAGACTGATCACCTTCATCATGCGATCGCGTTCAACGAGCCTGATCGCTTCGGATAACGGAACGTGCGTCGACAACAACACGATACGGAGGTTTGCAGCGACAAACGCCATCGCATACTCCTCCGCGCCCGTGAGATGTGCGAGAAACTCCGTGTGACCAGGGAAACTATAACCGCCGAGAAATAGCGCGCGCTTGTTGATCGGCGCGGTTGCTATCGCATCGATGCTGCCCGCGGCGCAAAGTTCCACTGCCGCTTCGATGTAACCGGCAGCAGCTTTACCCGCGGCGCCCGACTCGATGCCAGGCTCGATGAAGCCACTGATATTGTCGAGATGATAGATGACGGGTTCGGTGAGTTCGTCCGGAAAAGTCTCTCCGGTACGGATGATGTCGTAACCGGACTGAAGATCAAGAGTGCGTGCGGTGTGTGCGAGCAACTGTGCATCGCCGATGATCACCGGCACGCAAACTCGTCTGATCTCTTCTTCGGCAACAGCTTTAAGAACGACCTCAGGCCCAATCCCGGCAGGGTCGCCCATCGTAATGCCGATGCGCGGCAAAACTCGCCTGGGTCGAGGTCCAGGATTCGTTGAGCTTTGGTCTGAGTGTCGCATGGCTTGAGGCGACGCACTGTTGTCCAGAGCGAGAACTCAGGGCGAGGCTGCGTTATCTTTTCTATGCGCTGGCTTTTTCAACCCGCTCGTCGGCCTTGTAGATGTACTTGATGTTCCGTTTGAGAATCAACAAATTAGGCGCACCCTTCCGGTTAACCTTCAGCGCGCCACGATCGTACCACTCGATCGTGCCTTCAATCTCTTCGCCGTCGGTTAGCACGATGACCATCGGAGTGTGAGCGTCGATCTGTTTCTTGTAATAAAAGATCTCCGCGTTGGTTTCGTTGGGAGGCGGAACTCTTTTCTTTACCTGGACCGATGCGTGTTGTTGTGCGGCACGTGCCTGGCCGCCTTCGTTTGAGGCGCGGGAGCTCCCATTCGAACGCTCTCTGGGCTGCGGAACTTCTCGGGCTTTGCCCTTCACCTCCGCGAGTGTGGTTCTGATGAGTTTACGATTCACGGTGATTATTACCTCCAAAAAATCAAATGACTGGGTGAATTTTCACCCGGTCGAAAACTTAGCGATGTATGGACACAGGGCTTAGATGTCAGATCAGTGTCAAAACTTCTCGCAGGCTGCGGCCCATCCGAGGAGAGGAAACGAACATTACCCGTAATGGAATTTCCTGCAAGGAATGACCGACATGCTACACAACAAAAGAAGAAAAAGCAAAGGGGAAAAACTGGTTGATTTCAAAGATTTACATGCAAGAAACGAGACAGGAATCACATAATTTTCAGGATGTACAAGATAGCGTCATTAACACCCCATCATGCACATCCTGCGAATCGTGAAAATCCTGTCAAAAAAACGGGAAGGCCCCGAACGGCCTTCCCTTCAAGTGGGCGATAAAATGATCCCTAGTCAGCTTTCTTTCGAATGAAAGTCGGCACGTCGAGATCATCAACTCGCGGATTGCCCATCATCGGCCGCGGGAGATCGTCGGCCGGCCTTGCTACGAAACGTGGCGGCGGCGCGGGAATCGCCGTGGTCGCAGCGGCAGACACAACTGATGCGGCTTCTCTGTCAAATCCGGTCGCAATCACAGTGATCTTCATCTCGTCAGTGAGAGTCTCATCGATCACTGCACCAAAGATAATGTTCGCATCATCGTCAGCCGACTCGCGGATGATCGATGAAGCAGCATTCACTTCAAACAGGGTCAGGTCAGGCCCACCGGTAATATTGATCAAAACACCTTTCGCTCCCTGAATGGTGGCTTCTTCCAGGAGCGGCGAGGAGATCGCCTGCTGAGTCGCTTCGATGGCGCGGTTTTCTCCAGTCGCACGACCAGCGCCCATCAGCGCCATGCCCATTCCCTGCATGATCGACTTCACGTCGGCGAAGTCGAGATTGATCAAACCGGGAACGGTGATCAGATCGCTGATGCCCTGCACTGCCTGGCGCAGCACATCGTCGGCAACTCTGAACGAGTCAGACAGCGACACTCCGCGATCGACTGTGTGCAGGAGTCGTTCGTTAGGGATCGTGATGACAGTGTCTACACACTCGCGCAACTCTCTCAATCCTTGATCAGCCTGCTGCATGCGACGGCGACCTTCGAAG
>DAIOGT010000297.1:0-5136 GCA_036745095.1 Pyrinomonadaceae bacterium | reverse complement strand
GGTTATTCGGCTGCGGCGGGAGCAGAGGTGACGCGGGCCGAGCTAACCGGCGAGGCGATTCGACTGGGCCGGTTGCTTACCGAACTCCAGCCGGACCCTGAAGTCATAGGGCTGCTTGCCCTGATGTTGCTACAGGAATCCCGTCACGCCGCGAGAACCTCTCCGACCGGAGAGCTGATTTTGCTGGAGAACCAGGATCGCTCGCTCTGGAATCGGGAGCAGATCGCGGAGGGAGTGACGTTGCTTGAGAAAGCGTTGAAGTCCCATCGCTTCGGCTCATACACATTGCAGGCTGCGATTGCTGCTGTTCATGCGGAGGCGAAATCAGTCTCTGCGACGGACTGGCGACAGATTGTTGCGCTTTACGATCAATTGTTAAGAATTCAGCCTTCGCCCGTTGTTGAGTTAAATCGGGCAGTGGCAATTGCAATGCGCGATGGTCCAGAGGTTGGTCTGACGCATATCGACGCGGTATTGGAACACGGCGAACTGGCAAATTATTATCTCGCGCATTCAACCCGTGCAGATATGTACCGTCGGCTCGGCCGGACAGCTGAGGCTCGGTCCTCTTATGAGAAAGCCCTGGCGCTGACGCAACAGGAACCAGAGCGACAATTCCTACAGGAGCGAATTCGGCAGTTGATCTAAGAGTCTGCAAGCGACAGAAGCCGCACCCGCACGAATAATTCTGAACTTTGCCTCTCCTTATGATCAAAGCCCCTCCTGTGTTAACGTATCGCGCATCCAGGAAGACCCAGACAAGGATCAATGTGGCTTCTTTGCCGCCATCCCAAATCTGACCGGGCAAAGCCCAGCAAATAAAAACGAAAAGATGGCCGAGTTATCTCCCAACTCAACCGTTTCACACTATCGCATCGTTTCTAAACTCGGTGCCGGTGGTATGGGTGAAGTTTGGCTCGCTGAAGATACACGTCTCGACCGCAAAGTGGCTCTCAAACTTCTACCGGCAGAATTCACACGAGATGCAGAACGGGTTCGACGCTTCACACAGGAAGCCAAGGCTGCGTCCGCGCTCAACCATCCGAACATCATCACTGTTTATGACATCGGCGAGTGTGAAACTGGCCGATTCATCGTCATGGAATTGGTTGCGGGAAAGACGCTGCGTTCAGTAATTGCCCGCGACAATTCGATCGACACTCTATTCACGCTCGGTGCGCAGATGGCAAAAGCCTTGAGCGCTGCGCACGCCGCCGGTATTACGCACCGTGACGTTAAGCCTGACAACATCATGGTCCGCGACGACGGTTACCTCAAGATGTTGGATTTCGGTCTCGCGCGTTTACTTCCTAACTGCTCGAATGATCCCGAAGCTGCAACGCTTGCGCAGCAAACTACACCGGGCACAGTAATGGGGACGCTTGCATACATGTCGCCTGAACAAGCAAGCGGACAAACGGCAAGTTCTCCGTCAGATGTCTTCAGCCTCGGCATTATTTTGTATGAGCTCGCGACCGGAAAACATCCGTTCAAATCAGAGTCGATGGTTGGCTACCTGCACGCGATCACTACCCAAACACCGCCCTCGGTGACGAGTCACAAATCGGATCTGCCCCCAGCAGTTGATGAATTAATTCTGCGAATGCTCGAGAAGGATGCGAATAGTCGCCCCAGAGCGAACGAGGTCGCGCAAGCGCTGCAGGAAATTGAGAAGTTCGGAACGAGTAAAACACTGCCGATTCGGATTGCAACCTCAAAGTCCGAATCAGTGGCCCAGCAAAGTTCAAGTGACGAAGGATTCTGGATTGCAGTATTGCCATTCAAATACCGCGGCTCGAACAGCGATTTAGAAGCACTCGCAGATGGGCTCTCAGAAGACATCATCACCGGGCTCTCTCGTTTTCAGTATTTACGCGTAGTTGCGCGCAGCTCGACTTTGCGCTTCACCAGCGAGACTGCTGATGTGCGTTCTATCGGGAAAGAACTCGGTGCGCGTTATGTGCTTGAGGGAAGTTTGAGACAGGCCGGTTCGACGCTGCGCGTGTCAGTACAGCTTGTTGACACTGTCACCGGCGCGCATCTTTGGGCCGAGAGCTACGATCGTCCTTTCCAGTCTGAACAAATCTTTGCGTTGCAGGACGAACTTGTCCCGCGCATCGTAGCCACCGTTGCCGACCAACACGGCGTCCTGATCCATAGCATTGCCGAAGTAATGCGCACTAAGAGCAAGGACCGGTTTACACCTTACGAGGCCGTAATCAGCGTGTTCGGTTTTCACGAACGCATGACGCCTGAAGAGCACGCGACATTAAGAGACCTTTTGGAACGAGTGGTGCGCGATCATCCAGACCAGGGAAATTGTTGGGCCATGCTCGAGACGCTTTACGCCGACGAACATATGTTCGGATTCAACGTGAAACCCGATCCGCTGGGTCGCGCTCTTGCGGCAGCGCAACGCGCAGTTGAACTGGCGCCTTCAAGCAATCTCGCTTCACAAGCGCTGGCTCAAGCTTACTTCTTCCGTCGCGATCTCATTTCGTTTCGGGCCGCAGCAGAGCGGACGATTGCACTCAACCCGATGGATGGCTCGACAGTCAACGTCATGGGTCTGTTCATCGCTTGTTCGGGCGATTGGGCGAGAGGATGTGCGGTTACAGAATCGGCAATGCAACTCAATCCGCACTTCCCTGGTTGGTATCGCTTAGCTTCAATCTTTAACGCGTATCAGGAAAGGAACTACCACGCGGCTCTCGAGGGAGCACTAAGAGTGAATATCCCGGGATATTTTTGGACACTCGTAATGAGTGCCGCCGCACACGGACAACTTGGTAATCGTGAGGCCGCGGCTAAGGCGTTAACAGAACTGTTGGTGATTAGACCAGACTTCAAGGAGGTCGCAAGCGACGAATTGAGTAAGTGGTTTCAGCCCGCACTTGTCGAACATCTAATGGATGGACTGCGAAAGGCGGGCATTGCGGAAACGCGCGGCCTCAGAGATGGCGTCATCGTAAACGAAAACAACTCCGCTTCCCCTAATCGCTCCAGTCATAACTCACTGGGTTCACTAACTAAGAGCATCGCAGTGCTTCCCTTCCACAATTTGTCGGGAGACTCAGAGCAGGAGTTTTTCGCAGACGGAATCACTGAAGAGATTCTCAACGCGCTCGCACCAATAAAAGGTCTTCGCGTTGCAGGAAGAAGTTCTGCGTTTTCTTTTAAGGGTAAGAACGAAGACCTGCGTTCTGTGGGAGCAAAACTAAACGTTGGAACGATCCTCGAGGGAACCTTGCGACGGTCTGGTGATCGACTCCGGATCACCGCTCAACTAATCGATGCGAGCAACGGCTATCAACTCTGGTCCGAGCGATACGATCGAGTTATCGACGATATTTTCAACGTCCAGGATGAAATTGCTTCGACGATCGCTAATCGGCTTCAGTTGTCGTTCAGCGAAGAACCCACACCGGAGCAACCCCCGACTCGTAATATCGAGGCTTATGAGCTTTATCTGAAAGGCCGCGGCCTGCTGTATCAAAGAGGACTCAGTATCGCGAAGGCAATCGAATGCTTCAATCAGGCTGTTGCGATCGATCCTGGTTACGCCCAAGCGTGGGCGGGTTTAGCCGATGGTTATACGACGTCAGGCTATTCCGGCTTCAAACCACCGGCCGAGGTTATGCCGCTGGCGCTCGAGGCGGCACGAAAGGCACTCGAATTGGATGTGAACCTCGCGGAGGCCCACAACGCGTTGGCGTGTGCAACTTTGTTATATGACAGAAACTATGAACTAGCGGGGTCGGAATTCAAGGCTGCGTTAAGTCTAAATCCTCAGTATCCGCAAGCCATCGCCTGGTATGGACTGTTCTTCCTAAACTGGGTCTCGGGACGCGATACAGAGGCAAGAGAAGAGCTCTTACGAGCAATTCAAATTGATCCTTTGTCAGCTTATGCCCATGTGATCTTTTCATTCTACTGTTCAAGCAGTGAAAACTTTTCGGAAGCGGTGAAGCACAGTCGTACCGGCGTTGAGCTGGATCCGAATTCATACCTCGCACATTGGAGTCTCGCAGTCTCACTCGAAGGAAGCGAGGATTATGAAGCGGCCGCGAGCTCTGCACAGCAAGCGATCGCAATGTCAGGACGTCACAGTTGGGCACTCACAACGTTGGCATCGATCTACAAGGCGTGGAATAAACCAGACAAGGCCAAAGCAGTGTACGCGGAACTGGAAGCACGAAGTGTTAGTGAATACATCCAGCCGGCCATGATGACAATCGCCGCTGACGCTGCCGGCAACAGGAAACAAGCAATCTTAGTTGCTCAGCACGCAGTGGATATCAGAGATCCTTTATTCATTATGACCGCCCGCTGTTGGCCGCAATACAGAAACTTGCGGACAGATGCGGGATTCCTCGAGGTGGTCCGTCAGCTACGTCTTCCGAATTGGAGTACGCCAACGGCTGGTTAAATACTAGACGGGACACGATACAAGTTGGCTCGTCCGCGCTTGCCAATCAACTCGATCATCTTCGCTTCGCGTAAACAATACGCCATCTTTTGGGCCAGCTCCCGGCGCGTATTTATGCGGCTGGCGAGATCGCTGGTCGTGAATGACTCCAGTCCCTCTGGAAGAAAGCGCAGCCAGTCTGTTGAGTGGCCAAACGAACGCTGGTCCAGGACGTCCAGGAGTCGATGTCCTTCGATAAGCCAGCCTTTGCGCACCCTTCGCTCGTTGTAACGTCGCACTTCTTCGCCTCTGATCATCAACACTTCGAGTGAGAAGTTGGGGTTCAACAGCAACTGCGGGATACTGACCAGTTCCCAGAAAAGATCTTCCATCCGACCTTTCTTGGGTGACTTGCGTCGAATAGGTCCTTTGCTATTACCAGTTGCCGATCGGACGATCCATTTTTCCTGAACTATGGGATAGATCAATCGCACCCGATGGCGGTGCGCTAAAGTATTAAGTTTTGATTTGATGGATGCGAAGTTGCGAGTTTGGATTTCGATCAACAGATCGTCTCGAACGATGTCGATCACGAACCCGTCAACCGGGACTTCAAGTCGGTCGCCGGGCCGCGCATACCACTGTTTCAGTGAAGCGTGCAGTTCCTTTTCATTTAGTAAACCGATTCCCGGCATTTTGAAAACTTGCTTCGAACTGTACTTGGCAAT
>DAIOGT010000296.1:2980-5167 GCA_036745095.1 Pyrinomonadaceae bacterium | reverse complement strand
GCGACGGCGGTAACATCTCCGTCAACAATCTCGTGCCGGGAACTTACACCTCCACGGAAAACAATCCAGCTCCGAACTTCGATCTGACGTCGATCACTTGTAGCGACGGCAACAGCACGGGCGACGTACCAAGCCGTACTGCTACGTTCAGGTTAGAGCCCGGTGAGACGGTGAAGTGCATCTTCACTAACACGCAACGTGGCATGGCGGAGATCGTGAAGACCGTAAGCGGAGTCGCCCCGGCGGCTGGTCAGAGTTTCACGTTTGAGATCCGGCAGGGAGCTTCGACTGTCTCTGACGGCACCGTCCTGGAATCAAAGACCACTGATGCAAACGGTAATCTCAACTTCACCACGAAGCTGGTTGCCGGTCAGACGTATCAGATTTGCGAATGGGTTTTCCCGGGTTGGAACACGAACCTCGTTGGCGATGGGCCACTGTTTGTCCCAAACAGCGTTATCCCGCCATCGCTTCCAAATCCAAACGTCAATAATCTGACCGTCTGCGCTGATTTCAGCGTGCAGCCAGGAGAGACACGAACGTTCACGGTAAACAACACGCCACCGCCTGGTGGACGCGCGTTGACTATCGGCTTCTGGAAGAACTGGGCGTCTTGCGCAAACTCGAATGGCAAAGGGCAGAAGAGCATGCTCGATCTCGCTCTCGGCCTTGCGACCGGTTCCACGACGAACCCGCCGGGTGGACTCGTTGTCTCTGCCCAAAACCCAGGTTCACTCTGGCCCAACTACGCGGCGCTCTGGTACCTCGTCCTGAAGGGCGATGCAACGAGTACCGTTGACAACATTAAGCCGGCGCCCAACTGCACTCATGCGGTGAATCTGCTTAATAAGACGTCTGTCGACGGCAGAAAGAAGAATGCCAGCGACCCGCTCTTCAACATGTCAGCACAACTGGTCGCTGCTCAGCTAAACCGGTTTATGGGCGCCGGCATCAATGGGACGACGATCATGAACATCGATCGCGCCGTGCTTTTGAACGGGAAGTATAAGTTCAACGGACTCAGCTACAGTCCGAAGCTTTCCGGCGCGGATACGAATCTCGCGAATTGTTTGGCGACCCAGCTCGACAATTACAACAACGGGCGACTCGTTAGCTTATGCCCGTAGCCGAGCATTCGGCCACAAAGAGGCACAACCACGAGCGACGCAGTTACTGCTGCTCGTGCGTGTAGTGCCTCTTTGTGGTCCTTTTTCCTAATGGCAGGATCCTGCCATGCTTTAAGCCTCTAAAAACCGTGTATTACTGCCAGAAAAATGGGCAAGGACCTCCGTTGTGGCTAATTTGTAACACGATCATAATCAAACCGCTTTAATCCGAACTTCGAACTCCCCATTTACATTCGGCGGACTCAACACGACTCAATGCTGAAACTCAAATCTGTGTCTGGCCGCCTCAAAGAACTTTTCCGTGGCCGCGAACAAAGCCTCAACAATGAATCGATTCCAAGAAAATTATTGGTCGTGGATGATGAAGAATCGATCTGTTTTTCGATGCGTGAGTATTTCTCACAACATGGATACAAAGTTGATACCGCGCGTGAAATGGAGGAGGCGGAGGGCCTTATTAAGAAGACTGATTACAAGGTCATAATTCAGGATTTGCGACTCGGCCCGGCTCGCCATCCTGAAGGGATAGACATCATCAAGATGGTCCACCAGCGGAATCCCGACACCCGCATCGTGGTACTCACATCGTATGGTTCGCCCGAAGCGGAAGTGGAGGCTCGCAACGCGGGCGCAGACGCATTCCTGCGCAAGCCGAAGCCGCTTTCACAAGTAGCTCAGGTAATTCAGGGATTGATCGAATCGCCCCGCTCGCACACATCTGCAAAACAGATCTGTGTGTAGCGTCGCTCAGTTTTCTTAACCTGCGAAAGCAGGTGTCAGCAAATGGCCTGGGGCGCAAACCCCAGGACGCCACGAACAATTAGGTGTTCAGCCCACGAACTGGGCGACAGCCGTTTAGCGCGGCTAACACCTGCACCCACGTCGCGGCCCACAAACTTGCACACGCAGGATCCGGCCAGCCCAGAACTCTGGGTCCTGCGTTTTGGAAGGCTACCGCGGATTCACCGGAGACTGGTTAATGAGAGGGCGGTTTCCGGTAGTCTACCCGACCGGGTCCTTCCACAGAGGGCTCGGCGTAGTCTGAGCCCTCTTTTTTAAC
>DAIOGT010000296.1:0-2880 GCA_036745095.1 Pyrinomonadaceae bacterium | reverse complement strand
ATAAATTCAACCCTGAACCAGTACCCAATTTTCACTTCGATTGCGCACACCTGCTCGCCAGCGAGCACTCAAAACAACACATCAACAACGTTGGCCCACCGTTAACTTCCTCATAACCCTGTGCTTGTACTGCCACGCGTCAGCGATGGTTCTCTGGCCCGACGATTGCTCCCTTCGCGGCGCACGAAACTGCACTCGCGGAGTTGTTCTTCGTCTCGCGCGACGGAATTGGGGCCACCGTGCGGGATCATCCTCAATCCAGCGTTTGTAAGAACAAAATAGATACGTGCCCAGAGCCTTGACTGGTGTTGTTCCGTTTCAACGGAAGCGGATGCGCCCGGCCGAGGTAAGTATTTCTATCTTTCAAGCAGGAGTTTACTGACATGGCCCCGAACCGCCCGACACCTTTCTCCCATTCTCTGTCTACCCGAACAATTCGCATTTCTCTCTTACTCGGTCTCGTCGTCGTTGTCGCGAGTGTTTTGTCCTCAACCACCACGGCGAGCACGATCGGACAGAAATTTTTCTCCCGCGCCGCGGCAATGATTACCGGCGGCGGGCACCTCGCGTCAGAGCGCCACACACTTTCAGCCGAAGAAGCCGCAGCGCCTGCCGCTAGCACGACGATGCTCGTCGAGCGACGTGGCCACACAGCCACTCGACTTGCAGATGGTCGCGTGTTGATTGCAGGAGGTGCAAACGGCTCCGGCATACTAAATCAAACCGAACTTTACGATCCCGCATCGGGAACATTCTCGGCAGCGGCCAACATGAACACTGCGCGTGCAGATCATTCTGCAACGCTGCTTGCAGACGGGCGCGTCCTGATCGCAGGCGGTCACGATGGCGTAGCACCGGTCGCAACCACCGAGATCTACGATGCAGCCAGTGGTGCTTTTTCGAATGGTCCATCGCTGACTGTGGCGCGTGCAGGACACAGCGCAACACCTTTTAGTTACAGCCGCGTTCTGATCGCCGGTGGCGACTCTGCTGGAACGGCAGAGATCTTCGACGCAACCGCGGGAACCTTTGCGGCAGCAGGGAATCTAGGCGCTGTTCGCTCGATGCACTCTGCGGCATTGCTACAGGATGGGCGTGTCGTGATCGTCGGCGGTCGTGATGGCAGTGGCAACGCGCTTCTCTCGGGTGAAATTTTTGATACGCCCGCGGGCGTCTTTTCAAACGTCGGCAACGCGCTGAAAGCGGCGCGCGTGCGTGCACACCTTCGCGTGTTATTTGATGGCAAGGTTCAAATTATCGGGGGCAACAACGACGGCTCGATGGAGATCTACGATCCCCTTTACGAAGGATTCGGCGCTTATGCGCATGTGCTTCCTGAGAGCGATCCCTGCGCCGGTCTCGCGGGTCAAGTCCTCAATTCACAAACGCGTGCCGCGCTCTTTCACAACAACCAGGCAGACGCACTGCTCGATCGATCCGGTCATACGATCACGGAGTTGAATGGTCAAGCGTTAGTGCTTGGTGGTGCAAACAGTAGCGGCGCAGTGCTCAGTTCGAGTGCCGTGCTGGCTAGCTCTGCGGCGTCGATCAGCACTGACAAGATGGACTACGCGCCGGGTGAGATCGCGCGGATCATAGGCCGTGGTTTTCAGCCCGGCGAAGTTGTACGCGTCAAGATTCACGAAGATCCGCACACACCGCAGGAGCGCGGTTTCGATGCGACTGCAGACGCGGATGGTAATTTCAGCGGCGAGTATCTCGTGATGGACTACGACCTCGACATGAAGTTCGTCGTCGGTGCGCGCGGATTGACGTCGGGTGCCACAGCGCAGACGACGATGACAGACTCCAATCCTCAGATTATTCTCGCCGCGCCGCCCATCAGTGCCACGGTTATACAGGGCGGGACTGCCAGTTATGGAAACGTAACGCTCCAGGTAGGCGGCAATACCAACCCCTGCACTGTCACGTTCGGCGTAACGACTGGTCTTCCAGTAGGAGCGACACCTGTTTTTGGCACTCCGTCCGCTACAACCAACGGAGCAGATGTTGTAAGCACTCTTAGTGTCACAACAACGGCGGCGACCATGCCAGGAACTTACACGTTCCGTGTTAACGCCAGTAATAGTGGAACTGGATGTCAGGGTCCTGGTGCAACTCCGAGCAGCACGCTCACTCTGATCGTTCAGGCAGCGACCATCAACACTACGACAACAGTCACGAATGCCAACACCACGTTCGGCGATGTGGCCGTGATACTCAACGCGTCTGTCACCCCAGCGTCTGGACCTGCGGTGAATAACGGCTCGGTTACTTTCACCGTTAAGGACGGCGTTAACTTTATCGGCTCGCCCACGACGGAAACGGTTGTAGCTGGAGCAGCCAGCGTCGTTTACGGGTTGCCGGCAGGCACGAAAGCCGGTTCTTACACAATCGAGGCTTCTTACACGCCCGGCTCTGGTTTCAATGCAAGTAACGGCACGGGCACTTTGACCATAGACAAGCGCTCCGTCGAGATCACCGCGGATGCGGGCCAGTTCAAGACTTACGGTGACGCTGATCCGGTTTTCACTTATACGGTGACCGACGGGTTTCTCGTACACCCGGATTCTTTCAGCGGCGCGTTAAGCCGAGCGCCTGGCGAGAGTGCCGGACTTTACGCGATTACCATCGGTACGTTGGCGGTCAACAAAGTACACGCCGGCGACAACTACAACCTCACCTTCGTCTCCAGAGACTTCGAGATCAGGAAGCGCGCGGCAACGTGGACCACGAACGCGGCGAGCAAGACGTACGGCGATGCGGATCCGTCTCCGTTGACGACCGGCAGCGGCTCGAACTTCGTCGCCGCCGACAACGTGACAGCCACTTACAGCCGTGTAGCCGGCGAGAATGCAAGCCCGCCGACCTACCACATCA
>DAIOGT010000295.1:1925-5229 GCA_036745095.1 Pyrinomonadaceae bacterium | reverse complement strand
GAAGCAAACACAAACAAGGTCGAGAACCACGGCATCGGTTTAGCGAGCCCGCCAAACTCACTAATCATGCGCGTGTGGCGTCTCTCGTAAATAAAACCGACGAAGAGAAACAGCGCGCCGGTCGAGACGCCGTGGTTAAGCATCTGGTAGAGCGCGCCCTGCATGCCGAGCTCGGTAAACGAGAACAGGCCAAGCACGACAAAACCCATGTGACTCACCGACGAATACGCCACCAGTCGTTTGACGTCGGGCTGGACCATCGCCACGAGTGCGCCGTAGATGATGCCGATCACGGCGAGTGTGATCATGAGCCACGCCCACGCCCGCGCCTGACTCGGAAACAGCCCGAGGTTGAAACGCAGCAGTCCGTACGTCCCCATTTTAAGCAACACGCCCGCGAGAATGACCGAGCCTGCCGTAGGTGCTTCGGTGTGTGCGTCCGGTAGCCAGGTATGAAGCGGAAACAGCGGCACCTTGATACAAAACGCGAGTGCAAACACGAGAAACAGCCAGAACTCTGCGCGCTCAGTGAGCGGATTTGCTGTCATCAACTGCACCAGCGTCGTATAGTCAAACGTGCGAAAGAGGAAGTAGAGCGTGATGATGCCGACCAGCATCAGTAGGCTTCCCACCGCCGTATAAATAAAAAACTTCACCGCGGCGTAAATGCGACGCTCGCCACCCCAAATCCCGATCAGGAAGAACATCGGCACGAGCGAGGCTTCGAAGAAAAGGTAGAAGAGCAGTAAATCGAGCGAAACGAAGACACCGATCATCGCCGACTCGAGGATCAAAAGGAATGCGTAGTAGGAGAGTTGTCGCTTGCGAATGGATGTCCAACTCGAAAGCACGGCGACCGGCATCAGCAGCGTTGTCAGCAACACGAGCCACAGGCTGATGCCATCGACGGCGACGTGATAACGCGCGCCAATCGAGCCGATCCAGCTTACGTTCTCCTCGAACCGGAACTCGGCGCCACTCCCGCCGACACCGCGCAGCAGCAACAGTGACAATGCAAACGTCGCCACGGTCGCGATCAGTGCGATCCAACGGTAGTGTTCCTCACGCTTCGACAGATATCCGAAACCGACGAGCGCAAGCGCGCCGACAACCGGCAAGAGGATTAAAGTAGTCAACATAATGCGTTTTTCCGCGGCTCACCTACTGTGTCATCGACGGAAATCCGAACGCCGCAAACAGTCCAATCAAAATCAACGCTCCAAACAAAATGATCGCGGCATAACCACGCACAAAACCGGCTTGCAGATATCGCGCTAGCCTTCCCATCTCGGTTACCGCTTCACCAATCGCGTGTAGCAGACCGTCAATCACTCCGACATCGAATATTTTCCAGAGACCTTCGCGCGAGCCCGTTTCAATCGGGTGAATAAGCGCCGCATCGTAAATTTCGTCAACGTAGTACTTGTTCTCGAGTAGCCGCGGCATCTCCAGCAGCGGGCGTTTCTGGAACATGTACCAACCGGCGCCGATGCCGAGTAGTCCGACGAGAACCGATACTCCAGCAAGGGCGCGTTCCGCCGTTATCTCTTCACTCGAATGAGTTGCATGTGCAGCTTCAGTAGCAAGAACTGCGCCGTGCGCGCCTTCAGCCGGAGGCGCGCCATGCGAATCTTCCGCCGGAGCTGCACTCGCGCCGGCTTTCGCAACCACCGGTTCGAGCGTGTGCTCGATCACATTGATATCTTTATCGGTAAACAAAGAGCTGAGGGCATAAGGCACACCAATAAATCCACCGACAGTGGAGAGCACTGCCAGCACGATTAACGGCGCAGTCATCAGCCACGGCGACTCGTGCGGCTCGACTGGTCCATGATGATGATCCGGCTCCTGCTGTTTTGCCGCGTCTGGTTCTCGAAAACGTTCTTTGCCCCAGAACGTCATGACCATCATGCGCGTCATGTAAACAGCGGTCAAAAATGCCGTCAACATACCGATGGCCCACAGGAACTTGGACCACCCGGGCGAAGGAAGACTGAACGCCGGAGCGCTCCACGTCTTCCAAAGGATCTCGTCTTTTGAGAAGAACCCCGCGAAGATCGGCACACCGCTGATCGCCAGCCAGCCCGTCATCATCGTCGCAAACGTGATCGGCATGTACTTCCTGAGCCCGCCCATGCGCCGCATATCCTGCTCGTGGTGCATGCCGTGGATAACTGAGCCCGAGCCGAGGAAGAGAAGGGCCTTGAAGAATGCGTGCGTGATGACGTGGAAGATTGCGGCGATAAACGCGCCCACGCCGCATGCGAGAAACATGTAACCGAGCTGTGAAATCGTCGAGTAAGCGAGGACTTTCTTGATGTCGTTCTGAGCGAGCCCGATCGTGGCAGCGAAAAGCGCGGTTGCGGCGCCGATAATTGCGACGATAAACATCGCCGTTGGTGCGTGCACGAAGATCTCCGAGCAACGCACGATCATGTAGACGCCCGCGGTTACCATAGTCGCGGCGTGAATCAACGCCGAAACCGGCGTGGGCCCCGCCATCGCGTCAGGCAGCCAAACATACAAGGGGATCTGCGCGCTTTTCCCGGCCGCGCCGATGAAGAGAAGCACCGCGATCGACGTCGCGCCACCCGCGAATATCGCCCCGGCTGTGAAAGGCTCGACCGGCTGATTCTTGAAAAACGATAACGCCGTCTGCGCGGCTTCACCGGCGGCCGGATTCGCAAAGAAGCTGACCGAACCAGTGACAAAGAAAGTCAGCAGGATGCCGATCAGAAAGCCCCAGTCGCCGATGCGATTCGTGATGAATGCCTTCTTCGCTGCGTCGCTTGCTTCCTTGCGATCGAAGTAGTAACCGATCAACAGGTACGAGCAGAGGCCCACGCCTTCCCACCCGACAAACATCAACACGAAGTTGTCGGCGAGGACGAGCGTCAGCATCGAGAACATGAACAGGTTGAGAAATGCGAAAAAACGATAAAAGCCGGCTTCGCCGTGCATGTAGCCGACGGCAAACACGTGAATGAGAAAACCGACGAACGTGACGAAGAGCGCGTAGGTTCCGCTCAGACGATCCATCGCGAGCGCGAAATCCGCGCGGAATGTACCGACATACAGCCACGTCCAGACGTGATCGAGCACAGGCGAGGTAGAACGCAGCGCGCCGCCTGACTTGAACGAGAGGTAGAAAGCAACGAGCGTCGAGATCGCCACCGCCCCGCAAGCCACGAGGCCGATGAAGCGTTCATCGCGCACGCGCCTGCCCACAAACCAATTGATCACCGCCCCCGCCAGCGGAGCAAAGATAATCAAACTGAGAAGATTATTCTCCATCTCGAAAAAC
>DAIOGT010000295.1:0-1825 GCA_036745095.1 Pyrinomonadaceae bacterium | reverse complement strand
GAGTTCAACATCAGCTCGATACACATAAACATCGCGATCACGTTCCGCTTGATGATCACGCCGGTCACGCCGATAGTGAACAGGATTGCGGAAAGCGCCAGGTACCAGGAAAGCTGTGGTTCCATCTTAGTCGTCTCGCTTTGGTTGATTCCGAAAATCAGTAATGCCCAAAAGTCGTGCGGCTTCTGTAGTCGACTCTGTTTCCACCGCGCGCAAGTCGTCTGGTTCGGCGTGTGGATCGACCATCGACCTCGGAAACTGTTGCGTCCCCGGAATCACGCGTGCGTTTGCTGACAAAAGACCACCGCGACGCGCCAGTGTCATAGCGCCGACGATCGCCATCAGCAGCAGTATTGAAGTGATCTCAAAAGGTAAAAGATATGCCGTGAATAGTTGCGTGCCGATCGAGTGTGTGAGCCCGATGTTCGACGGAGTCGAAGTGGGATTCACTCTGAACTCCTGCACGGTGACAAGGATGAACGCGACCTCCGCGATCAGGATCGCGGAGAGCACGACAGCGGTTGGCACGAGAAACCGCAGACGCCTGCGGCTACGCTCTTCCTGCTCCACATTGAGCAGCATGATGACGAACACGACCAGCACCATGATCGCGCCCGCGTAAACGATCACCTGCACGGCCGCGATGAAGGGCGCCGCCAGCATCACATACAAACACGCGAGCGAGATAAACACGCCAATCAAAGAGATCGCGCTGTAGAGTGGATTGCGCTGCGCGACGACCGCGAGAGCACAGCCAATGGCCATTCCAGCGAACAGGATAAAAAGAAGCGCCAGCATCAGAGACTCGGGAAGAAAAATATCAACGTGGCTGTAATGAAGATGCTGAGCAGCGCCAGCGGTAAAAGTATCTTCCAGCCAAAATTCATTAACTGATCGAAACGAAAGCGCGGCAGCGTCCCGCGCAGCCAGATATAAAGAAAAAGAAAGAAAATAACCTTGACCAGAAAACCGATCGCGCTGACCAGACCAAACAGAAACGTCCCGCGCCCAAAAATGTCTTCTGCAAACGGCACGTTCCAGCCACCGAGAAACAGCGTGGTGGCCAGCATCGAGACCGTGAACATGTTGATGTATTCAGCCAGGAAGAACAGCGCAAACTTCATCGCGCTGTATTCCGTGTGAAAACCGGCGACGAGCTCGGTTTCGGCTTCAGGAAGATCGAACGGGACGCGATTCGTTTCCGCGATCGCGGCGATCAGGTAAATCACAAACCCCAGTGGTTGAAAAAAGATGAACCATCGAAAACCGTGCCAGCCCGATTGCAGCTCGACAATCTGTGCGAGATCGAGTGTGCCCGCGAGCATGATGACGCCGATCAGGCTCAGTCCGAGCGCGAGCTCGTAAGAGATCATCTGCGCGGCCGAACGGAGTCCGCCCATCAAGCTGTACTTGTTGTTCGAAGACCAGCCGGCGAGGGCGATGCCGTAAACACCGAGCGAAGTGATGCCGAGCACGTACAGCAAACCGACGTCGAAACGTGCGATGACGAGTGGAATCGTGATCGACGTAAACGGAATTCTGATTTCCGGGCCGAAGGGATACACGATCATCGTCATTAGCGCAGCCATCGTGGCGATCACCGGCGCGAGGAAGTAGATGAATCGTGTCGACTTATCGGGGACGATGTCTTCTTTAAGGATAAATTTCAGGAGGTCTGCGAAGGGTTGAAGGAAGCCGCCGTAACCGACGCGGTTTGGACCAAGGCGACCCTGGATCAAACCGAGCACGCGACGCTCCGCCAGTACCGTATAGGCGACGATCAGAAGTACGACGACAAACGCCACCGTGATAGCGGCGAATTTGA
>DAIOGT010000294.1:0-5246 GCA_036745095.1 Pyrinomonadaceae bacterium | reverse complement strand
TGGCGACGACGTGATCGACTTCCGTGGCGTGTTTCAATCCGAACACGAGGCCGATGGTCAGGACCCCCATGATGCTCAGTGAGCCGATATTATCTAACATATTTTGCTGTTACTGTTCCGCTGCTTCATTGCCACAAAAAGCACAAAAACACAAACGCACAAGTTATTAATTTTGTGTTTTTGCGTCTTTGTGGCCATCTATCGTCGTCACGGCCGTGCGGACGCGCGATGGTTTACCGAATTCGGTCCACGCGAAATGTATATCGTTGCCGAGCCGAGCCATACGCGGAAAGCCACTCGAGCGTGAAATATCGGTCTTAGCTATCTCGGCCGGTGGTCCAACCGCGCCATCGGCACGCACGCGCCGCACTTTAATCGCGCCGCCATCAACATTACCCGACAGCCAACAAACGAGAGCTGACCCGTCCGGCAATAACAACGCATCAACGCGCCCCACAGTCTCACCATCATCTACTGCGATTGGCTGACTAAACGTGGCGCCGGCATCTTGCGAAAACGCGATTTTGACGCGTGGTGTTTCGCTGATACTGGTGAACCACGCGACCGCAACCGTCGCTCCCTCAGCGGCCACCACTGGTCCATTTACAGGACAACCATTAATCCGCCAGTCATCCGCAAATACCGCCTGCGGCCTCGTCCAACCGCCGTTCACGTGTCGCACGATGTAGACATCACGCACTTCGCTCGGCGAACGGTCCCGATAAACAGCGATCGGACCATCGCTCGTGACCGCCGCAGAAGTCTGACAACACTCACACACACGCTCATCAAGTTCTGCTTCATCTGACAAGTTTCCGCCGGCATCGATGGCGGCGTAACGTAGCGTCATGCTCTCAGGGCTTGGGCCATGGTCGTCGCCTTCCTTCATGTCTCTCATGTTGCGACCATCGAGCCAAACCGCGCCGAGTCGTCCATCGGGCAAAGCCAGGAGAGAGACAAAGCCGTGCTCAGTTTGAGTATTGTCGCGGTGTGGCACGATCGATTTGGTCCAACTCTTACCACCATCGTTCGATTGTGAAATGTTCACGTCGTATGCGTACGTTGCCGAGCCACTCTTGACCAGCCAGTGTGCGGCGAGCGTGCCGTTTTTGAGGGCAATGACTGATGGGAAGTCGGCCCAGTTGATGAACCAGTTGTTGCCCTCAGCTACCGTCTGTGCGTCGCTCCATCCCTTTTGATCGAGCATGGCGACACGCAGTGCATAACGTTTGTCGTTCAGCTTTTCGACCCAACTCAGAATCACGCGACCGTCGGGGGTGGTTGTGAGATCGGGTTCACGACTGTCACCGTCAGTAGGCGATTGTGTTGTGCGGATCACGAGCGGCTGTTCGGACTCTGCGATTGATTTCTGAACTGGTTGCTGGTTGCGACTACAGTTGCCGCTGAAGATCACCAGTAGAAACACTGCACAGATGTGAATATTTTTATACTTGATCATGGCTGATTTGTTCAGCGTTTCTCTCAAACACTCACTGCCATCGGAATATTTTCAATGCCACCAAAAAACTCAACACACACCACACGAGCAGGATCGCGATGGGGAGCCAGTTGGAGGAGAGGGTTGCCCCTTCGTTCATCAATGCGCGAAGTATGTTGTTGAGGGCCGTCAGCGGCAGCGCCTGAATAAACGGTTGCAGAAACTGTGGGAATCGTTCCGACGAGAAGAACGTGCCGGACAGCAACCACATCGGAAGCATGATGAAGTTCATAAGACCCGACACGCCCTCGATCGTCGTCGGTCGCGCAGCCACAAGCAATCCGATTCCGGAAAAAGTAAAACCCCCAAGCACGGTGATCAAAACAACACTGAGCCACGAGCCGCGCACCGTAAAACCAAAAGCAAGCCAAGCGAAGACGACAACTGCCGCGACTTCAAGCACCAGGAACACCAAACGCGAGAGCATAAACGAAAACAGGTAATGCGAACGCCGCATCGGTGTGGCGGCAAACCGTTTAAGGAGTTTTCGCGAACGGGCCATCACGACGGTAAATCCCAGCCCCCACAATCCGCTGCCCATCAGGTTCATTCCAATCAACCCTGGAACCAGAAAATCCACGTAACGCGCACCGGGTTCTGTGATTTTCGATTCCCCGACGGTCACAACGTCCGCTCGTCCCTTTCCCCGTTGCAAAACATCGTCGACTTGAAGTCTCGCGGCCCGACTCTCCGGCCTCGTTGGATCGAACCGATATTCCCACGATTCAGCAACGGGTTTGACGACGATCGCGACCTTTCCACTTCGCAGCGCTTGTGCGGCTTCGTCTGGACTCAACACAGTCGCAGTAATCTCAGAAGAGCGAGACAACGCGTTTGCGATCTCATTGGCCGCCGCGCTGCTATTTTCGATCGCAACGAGAGTTTGGTCGGGGGCGGTGTTGCGAAAGGCTATTCCAAGTGCGAACGTCATTAACACCGGGAAAATGAACACCCAAAACACGGCTTCTTTCTCGCGCAGGAACTCGCGCATCCGCATGAAGGTCAACTCTAACAGCGGATGCAATGACTTTGCCTCAGGCATCGCGCAGCATTCTCCCTGTCAAACTGACGAATACATCTTCGAGTGTCGCCTGGTGCGTGGTGAGCGTGACGAGCTCTGACTGTTGTCGTTCGATCTCGGCGAGCAATGCCGGCAACGCGACACCGATCTCCGAAACTGTCAAAGAGTAAACCTCGCCACGTTTGTGCAAATGACTTACTGCCGGCAGTTGCGTTAACGCCTCGTCTGCGATTGCGCTTGTAACGCTGAATTCTATGATCTGATCCGCGCCAAGGGATTCAATCAGCTCGGCCGGTGTACCGAGCGCGATTACCTTTCCATGGTCCATGATTGCGACGCGGTCGCAAAGACGAGTTGCTTCTTCCATGTAATGAGTGGTCAGGAGAATCGTGCCGCCGCCCGCGCGAAACTTTTCGACGATGTCCCAGAGGGAGAGACGCGCTTGCGGATCGAGTCCGGTGGTCGGTTCATCCAGAAACAGCAACTCCGGATCACTCACGAGCGCACAGGCAACTGCGAGTCGTTGTTTCTGGCCACCCGAGAGTTTTCCTACGCGTGCATTTCGTTTTTCTTCGAGCGCGACCGTTTGAATAACTTCATCAACGTCGTGCCCGCGTTGGTAAAAGCTGCGAAACAGACGCAAAGTCTCGACGACGGTAACTTTCTCAGCAAGTTGTGTTTCCTGTAGTTGGACGCCGACACGTTCGCGGAGTGCGCGATCGTCGCCTTTACCCCAGCGCTGGCCCAGGAGCTCAACCGTACCTTGATCCGGCGCGGTCAGTCCTTCGAGTATTTCGACGGTGGTTGTTTTGCCGGCGCCATTTGGACCAAGCAGACCAAAACACTCGCCCGCGTATACTTCCAGATCAAGCCCGTTAACCGCAGTCACATCAGTAAATCTCTTCACGAGCCCGGCGCAGTGTAATGCGACCGGTGATGTTTGCGTTGACATAGGAGGCGGATCTTGCCACGAAAAGGCACAAAAAGCACAAAAGAAAATGCATTCCCTTTGTGCTGCTTGTGCCTTTTCGTGGCTAATGACCTTTAGTTTTGTAGGCTCGGCCGGCAAGGCTGGCGACCACTGTCACCAGTTCCGCGGAGTCCACCGGTTTGGGAAGGTGAAACTGGAAGCCGGAACGAAGCACGCGCATGCGGTCCTCGGCCCTCGCATACGCGGTGAGCGCGGCCGCCGGAATCTGTCCGCCACGCTCCGAAGGGAGGGCACGAATCTTGGAGATCAATGCGTAACCATCCTCATCTGGCATTCCCAGATCGGTGATGAGAACGTCTGGCTTGTGTTGTTCAAGTGCCACTAATGCGTCTGCAGCGGAAGGGCTGGTTATCACCACTGAGCCACACTCTTTAAGCACTTCGCCAATCAATTCCCGTGTGTCAGCTTCATCATCAACGACCAGCACCTTGAGGCCTTCAAGCGATGGCAAGTCGGTGAAAGAAAGAATCTCTTCACTCTGCGCCGGACTCACAGCGTCAGTTTCCTTGTTGGTACTAACCACGCCAACGAACGGCAGTTTGATGGTAAAAGTAGCTCCCTTCCCTTCTCCTTCGCTGGACACGGTCACGGTACCACCATGAAGATCTACCAGTTGATGAACGATAGAAAGGCCGAGTCCGAGGCCTCCATGTATCCGCGTGGTGCTCGCATCTGCCTGGCGGAACCTATCAAAAACGTAAGGAAGAAACTCTTTGTTGATACCCACACCTGAATCATTCACCACGATTTCCACGTGCGACTCGATGCGGTGAACTTTGACTTGTATGCGACCGCCTTTTGGAGTGAACTTGACGGCGTTTGTCAACAGGTTCCAGATGACTTGTTGCAGTCGATCGGCATCCCCCGATATTGGACCAGCGCCAGGATCCAGAATCGTTTGCAAACGAATACCTTTAGCGTCAGCCGGTGGACGAATCGAATCTATCGCCGCGTTGACTATGGAAATCAGATCTACTGTTCGCACATCGAGTCGTAATTTGCCGGAAATGATCCGCGATACGTCGAGGAGATCGGCGACTAATTGCGCCTGCGATTTGGCGTTTCGATAAATAGTTTCTACAGCGCGTTCTGCATTAGCCGGTGTCAAGTTGCCAAGCCGCATCATATGGGACCAGCCGAGAATCGCATTCAACGGATTGCGCAACTCGTGCGAGATCGTGGCGAGAAACTCGTCCTTCAAACGGTTCGCGCGTTCAGCTTCATTTCGCGCTAACTTCTCACTCGATAAGAGTCGCGATCGATCTTCGAGCTGGGCCTGCAATTCAGCTTCACGGGCGACGCGCTCGGTCACGTCATCAATAACCGTCAGCGTTCCGATTATTCGACCTTCGTAAAAGAGGGGAGAAATTCTGACCGCCTGCCGCATCAACGTGTAATCATGCTCGCCGGGAACGGCTGGCAGGGCGAGCAAATAGCCGTGCAGGGCCTGCGACAACACTCGCACCTGTCCTTCGAGTGCCCACTTGTAATTACGATCGAGGCGCCGTTCAGCGAGTTCGGGAAACAGCTCGAGCAGGTTTTTACCAATGACGTCGTTCGCGCGTTTTCCCGTGCGCTCTTCCATCCAGTGGTTCCACTCGACGACATTCAGCTCAGCGTCAGTCGTGATGATGCCCTGCGCCGCCAGATCATGCATCCAATGCAGGACGGAAGCGTTGAGCAATCTTTCCTTGGAAGTTGTTTGTGTCATCACAACCGGAACAAACGCCGCAGGC
>DAIOGT010000293.1:0-5287 GCA_036745095.1 Pyrinomonadaceae bacterium | reverse complement strand
GTTGCCGACAGTCGTTACCTTCAAAACGCTCATTTGAACCTCCATCTACCGCCCTAAAGGCGGGGCACGTATTATAACGCATGTTATAACGAAGCCGTATCAAGTGGCAAAATTTTGGCATATTTACATTGGAGCTCCGATCGACTTTGTGGTTGGTTCAATCTGCCACCGCGATTTTGCACACTTCTTCATGCTTCTAGTCACAGTCCATCAATCAACACAATTTCTCATGCCAGCGGGAACTTGGCCACGACTCCAAGTGTTCGATATTTCTGGCACGGTCCCTGCTCTCCAAGGAACAGCAAACAGATGCTGGCGCCCCCCATTCGCGCGCCTGCGCTCAGCATTGGTACGATGAAGGGGCAGGCGAACCGATGGTCCCTAACTCGCTCGATGAGAAGGTATGGAAAGTGCAACAGTCCTCGCGGACGTTGCACTTTTGTCTTGTAAAGTGGCTATTTGGGCGCAAAAGCAAGGGCCCAGAATGGACCAGGGAAGCTTCACAAATTTTTTTGCTTGTGCCTTTGTGCATCTTTGTGGGTGAATATTTCCCGCGAAAACCGTTCATAGGTTCGTCAGTACAGCTGAGTTCCTCGCTCATTGCTCTATCGAGTTTGGCTTTCGAAGCCTGAAAAATGGTAATTTGACCCAGCGCAGGAGACCTAACCCTTGAATATCCCCCGTCACCGACTGCGTAAAATTGCGCATCTCCGGACCAGTCCCACACTGCCAATTGCTTTAGTTTTGGTGTTAGCGCTGGTCTGTGTTTTTGTAAATCACTTGTCCGGCGCGCGGGCCCAAAATCAGACGAGTTTTGTCCCGAGCCGCGCCCGCGAGAAAAGTGTGGACTTTGTCCCCGGTGAACTGCTGGTCCGATTTCGATCCGGCACAACCAACGCACGCACCAAGACTCGTGCCTCTTTCAACGTCACTGCCACTCCGGGACGAACGCTGCGCGTTGAAGTTAATCACTTCGGCGGTTCTGATCTGATCGACGGACTGATGCTCGCTCGTGTCGCGCCCGAAGACACGCTGGTCGCAGTCAGAGCGTTGCGCGTCCGCTCCGATGTCGTTTACGCCGAGCCAAACTACATCCGCCACCTCGACGCGGTTCCGAATGATCCGCGTTACAACGACCTCTATGCACTTCACGATGGCTCCGCGGGTGGACCAGCGATCAGTGCCGAGTCCGCCTGGAACACTACCACCGGCAGCTCCAGCGTCGTCGTGGGCGTGATCGATTCCGGCATCGATATCGAACATAAAGACCTCAAAGACAACATCTTCGTCAACTCTGGTGAAATTCCGGGAAATAATATCGACGATGACAACAACGGTTTCATTGACGACGTAAACGGCTGGGACTTCATCAACCACGATCGCATAGTCTTCGACAACGCAAACGACGACGCTCACGGTACGCACGTCGCCGGCACCATCGGAGCGCGCGGCAACAACTCGACCGGCGTCGTCGGCGTTAACTGGAACGTTCAGCTCCTGCCGATGAAGGCGATTGGTCCACTGGGAACTTCTGACTCGATCCTGATGGAAGCTTACAACTACGCCAGGATGATGAAGCAGCGCGGCGTTAACCTGCGCGTGCTGAATAACAGCTACGGCGGCCAACGCTTCTCACAGTCGTTAGGCGATGCGATCAAACAGCTCAGCGACGCTGGCATACTCTTCGTTGCCGCGGCCGGCAACGAGAGTGTTGACAGTGATTTCGTCCAGCATTACCCGGCCGGATACGATTTGCCAAACGTGATCTCGGTCGCAGCGTCGACGAAGTTTGGCTCATTCGCGTCGTTGTTCTCCAACAAAGGCAAGCAGACTGTTCATCTCGCAGCACCCGGCGAGGAAGTTCTCAGCACCACGCCGCGCGGTTATACCGATGACGGACTGGTAGCCGCTTACACCGAATCGGACGGCTCTACGTATTCAAATTTCACCGGCACTTCGATGGCATCACCTCATGTCGCCGGGGCGGCCGCGCTTGCCTGCGCGGCGAACCCAAACATCTCGATGGACAAGCTGCGAACCGTGTTGCTGTCGAGCGTCGACCAACATGGAAATTTCGCCAGTCAGGTGATGACGGCCGGCCGTCTCAACGCCAACCGAGCGCTCCAATATGCACAGGAGAATGACACTACCGCGCCCGCCGTAGCCGCGAACTTCCGCATCAACACGCAGAACGGAAGAAATATTGACGTCCGCTGGACCGAATCTGGCGACGATGGCGCAACCCAGCGCGCCTCGTTCACCGAGCTTCGTTTCATCGACTCTGGAACCGCCAAGCAGTTTCGACTAAACACATCGGTGGCGGGCGATCCCGGAACGGAGCGAGGTGTTTTCACTTCCGTCCCCGTTAAGCATACGTCCGGTCAATTGGTCCTGCGCACTTTCGATAACGTTGGCAACACCAGCATCGCCACCATCAACGTCACCGTCGCCGCAGACGTAGCGGATCCGTATGTCGTGAGTTTGAGTGCGCCGTCCGGTTTAACCGCCCCGAACTCAGGCACTCCAGTTGGTCCAAAAGGTGACGATCAAACCGCCGTAAACTTTGTCAGCCTGCCTTTCCCGTTTCCGTATTTTGGATTTACTACGACGACAGTGGTCCCCTCTTCAAACGGCGCCTTATACATTCCGTTTGGGAACAACACCACGCTCCCCAACCCCTCCATCGGGTCGGCAGATCTCGCCGTCGCGACCGCCACGAATCTTGACACTCTTTCGATGGTTGCCGGCATGTGGGCCGATCTGCGTACAGACCGGAATGCGACTGATAACGTCTACATGGTCCAACCCGATCCCGATCGTGTCATCTTTCGCTGGCAGGCCGTAACTTTCGGCAGCGAAACACCCGTGAACTTCGAGATCGAGCTCCGCCGCGACGGAACGATCGAGACGCGCTATGGCAGCGGCAATGCGAATCTCCTGCCCGTTATCGTCGGCATCTCGAGTGGCGACCCGGAGTCTTACCTGGTTGACACGCACTCATCGGAAACCGGAGCGCTCAGTCTGACGAATGCGCAGACTGTTACATTTGCGCTTCGTAATCCGCCACCTCCACCAACTACAGATCTACAGGTGAAGATTACTGCTAACGCCAATCCGGTGATATCAGGCAAGAGCCTCACTTACAACGTAAGCGTGGCGAACCTTGGAAACAGCCTCGCGTTGAATCTCGTGATGACGGACGTGTTGCCTTCGGGGGCAAACTTCGTTTCGTGTACGAGCAACTTTATCGGCGCAACCTGTACTGGTCCCGCAGTCGGAACCAGCGGCACCGTTACCGGAAAAATCGACTCGCTACAGACCGTGGAATCGACCGGGTCAATCGTCTTCAGCATAGTTGTGAATATAACCGCGGCGCCTGGATCACAGTTGGTGAATACTGCCTCGGCGACGAGTTTCCGTCCCGATCCAAATCCGGCTAACAATACTGCGAGCGTCACCAGCTTCATCGTCGCTGAATCATTTTTCAGCAATGGACGCGCCGTCGCTGCCGGTCGTTCTCATACCACGAGTGTGCGCACTGACGGCACGGTTTGGGTCTGGGGAACGGGCCAGGACGGCCAACTCGCCGACGGCAACACTGGGATCGGTGTGCAAGCGTTAACGCCAGTGCAGGTCGGCGGTCTTGAGAATGTCAACGCAATCGCAGACGGCAATGGGTTCGTCTACGCTGTGAAAGCTGACGGCACAGTTTGGGGCTGGGGCTACAATGCGCTTAGCCAACTCGGCGACGGCACGACGACCAGTCGTTCTTTTCCGGTTCAGCTATCAGGACTGACGAATGTTAAGGCTGTCGACTGCGGCGATTTCTATGGCGCTGCCGTCAAGAATGACGGCACGGTTTGGCACTGGGGCGCATCTAAGAGTCTCGTCTCAAATCTCTTTGGCACTAACCCGACGCCGGTTCAGTTGCAGGGGATCACAGGTGTCTCCGCGATCGCCGCCGGCGGCAATCACCTCATGATGCTTAAAGCGGACAAGACTGTCTGGGGCCTCGGCGCCAACGATCGTGGCCAACTTGGTGATGGCTCTACCACCAATCGACAGTCGCCGGTGCAGGTTGCCGGACTCACAAATGTCATTCGCATTGCGGCGGGCGGTGACTTTAGCGTCGCGCTCAAGGACGACGGCACTGTCTGGGCTTGGGGTAACAACTTCAACGGCGCCCTTGGACCAGGAGGCGGCAGCAACGACTTCACGCCTCATCCGAATCCGATCAAAGTTACCGGATTCTCCACCGAGATTACCGAGATCTCAGCAGGCAATGAGTTTGTCCTCGCACTTGCGAATAACAGCATCGTCTGGTCGTGGGGCAACAACGGCTTCGGCCAACTCGGACAAGGCCCCGACTTCGGCGCCAATCCGACTCCGCAACCGATTCCAAACCTCAGCAGCATCGTCGCAATTGCCGGTGGCTACGAGCATGGTGTGGCTCTGAAGAGCGATGGATCAGTTTGGACCTGGGGCAGAAACTTCGAAGGTGAGCTTGGTGACGGTTCTCTGACGAAGCGCACTTCGCCAGTGCGCGTGACCGGGCTCGAAGCCGTGAATTCACCATCTTTCAATCCACCGGCCGGCACCTACAACTTTGTTCTCAGTGTCACGATTACCTGCGCTACTGCCGGTGCGACTATTCACTACACGACGAATGGTCAGGAGCCTACGGAGGAGGATCCGATAATAGCGTCGGGTGGTACGGTCCAGGTGGGCGGCTTCATGTTTTTGCGCGCTCGCGCGTGGAAACCGGGGCTGGTTCCGAGCAGCATCACGTTCGCGCAGTACGACATTCAATTGACACCGCCGAAGCTGACTCTTGAGGAAAATGGACCAGTCGCTTCACAACTTGCGGCAGTCGATTCGCTGCTCCTCGCCAGAGATCCGTTTTCAATAATCTCTCCGGTGCATCCACCGCTGAAGAATGATGCCGATCCGAACACGAGAGTCATTCTCTTTGTTACAAACTTCCAACTGTTGACGAGTGAAACGCCGGCTTCCGTGGCGATCACGCTGACGGATGCGAATAGCGTTGTTCACAACCTGACCGCCGAAGACGTGCGCACGACGCCTGGGTCGATCTTCACCCAGGTAACCTTCCGGCTACCCAACAACATTGCGCCGGGAACGTGCGCAGTAAGACTCACCGCTCATTCTCTGACGAGCAACACAGGGACAATCAGGATCAAACCGTAACGGGGTTGAGTACGGACGGGTAATACAGTCTAGAGTTCAATCTTTAGCTGGTGCGTTCGATGCAGCAAGCCTAAACGCT
>DAIOGT010000292.1:0-5302 GCA_036745095.1 Pyrinomonadaceae bacterium | reverse complement strand
ACGCTTTGCGCGTTTATCTCTACTTGAAGGTGCAAAAAAATTCGTCGGTAATTTCGCAAATGGTTCTGGACGACATCCAGACACAAGCACGTGGCGTTCCAGCGAATTGTGTAAAATCGATTACTTTTTGATTGCCCACAACTGCTGAGTGATGTTATATTTGCGGCGGTCTCAAATCAATGTCCCCAGAGACCGCCCGTTAGGGAAAACTCTTCCCGCCCTCAAGTTGCAGCAGAAGGTTTGATCGAAAATACGAAAAGAGGCGTTTTTGAAAGAGCTCGACACTGCAAGCAGGATTGAAAGATAAGATTTCCACGAATCTAGACTGAGAGGTACTGGGCCTGATGACTCTGCATTTCGAATCCCCTAAGTCGCGCCGGCTGCTATTTGTTGCATTTATCCTAATTTGTCTGGTTTTTTCCGGTACAGCCTTCGGGAAAAAGAAAAGCTCATCGGGCCGGAGCGCCCGCAGTCAGAAAAGCAAAAAAGCCACCGCCAGAAATCGTGCCACGTCACGACGTGGAGGGCGCCAGGTTGCGAGAAGCTCACGTCGGAGCCGTGGCGGACGAGTCTCGGCGCGTGAAGCTCGTCGTCAGCGAGCAAACATAGCCCGCGAACAATCGGCAGCAGTCAGAGCACTGGAGAGACGGCTTCGTCGTCCGTTGACGAGGCGTGAACGTGCGGCTGAGCTGCGTCGTGTTGGATCGCGTAATCGTCGTGCACTGCTTGAAGCTCGCCGTCGCGCGGAAGCCGCTCGTCGCGCTGCCATCGCACGCCAAATGGCAATCGACAAGGCTATGCGGGATGAGGTTCAGGCGTTCATCTCTAAAGATGACCTGACTGGTGAAGACCTCGAAGTGCGACGCGTTGCCGTCAATGCGCTCGGCAATCACGCGGGCACAGTCGTGGTAATGGATCCGATGACGGGTCGCGTTTATTCCATGGTTAATCAGGAATGGGCGCTGCGTCGCGGCTTCAAACCGTGTTCGACCATTAAGCTCGTTACCGGCGTCGCCGGACTGTCAGAGAACGCGATTCCGGAGATCGATACCGTAGGTGATGGATATCGCCTCGATTTGACATCAGCGTTGGCCCACTCCAATAACCCGTTCTTCCAGCAAGTGGGCACCAAGATTGGCTCGGACAAGATGGTCGATTACGCCCGTGAGCTTGGTCTTGGTGAAAAGACTGGCATCAATGTGCCATTCGAGTTCCCCGGCAGATTGCCGGAAGTGAAGTCCGGAATTATCGAGCGACGGATGTTTTCACATGCTGACGGTTTTGAAGTAACGCCGGTACAACTCGGAACGCTTGTTTCGGCAATGGCGAACGGCGGCAGGCTGCTCGTGCCGCAAATCGCGCACAGCACCAAAGAGCTGAACAAGATGAACGTCAAAGTGCGACGCCAGTTGCCTTTCACGACTGACGTCTGGCAGCGCATGGTCCCTGGAATGGTTGGCGCCGTTAATTACGGTACGGCCCGCAAGTCTTATGATCCAACGCAAACTGTCGCCGGCAAAACGGGAACCTGCATCGGCCAGGGCGGTTGGGTCGGTTTGTTTACCTCTTACGCTCCACTCGCGAATCCCAGGCTCGCAGTGGTCGTGATCACGCAGGGAACTGATGCTCGCCGTCATTTCCCCGCAGCCGTGGCCGGAGCGATTTATCGCGGACTGAATCATCGCTTCGGAACTGCAATCAATCTGCAGGTTGCATCTACACTCGATGACGAAGAGAAGGAAGTGGCCGACGCTGAAGCCGCAGCAGAAAACGCTGAAGCAGACGGCGAAACCCCGGAAACAACAAACGGACAAACGACACAGGCGGCAACCGCAACAACAACTCCCGTAACGACAACCCCTGTTGCGCCCGCAGCCGCTAAACCTGCCACACCTGAACCACGCAATACGGTGAAGCGTGTGCTGATGCCGCTCGAAAAGAAACCGGTTGAAGCTCCAAAGAACAGCACCAAATCAACCACAACGAATCACACTCCCGCGACCGTCGCCCCGGGTGAACAACGGCCCAGGCGAATTCAACCCTGACACAAACTTTGATCTGCTCCTTTCTTGATTGCGCCGGAGTTTTCTTCCGGCGCAATTTTTTGTGTTCTTTTTCTGCGTTCGGTATACAACGCCTTGACACATTTCATAGAGTTGCAGGAATATTGCGCTCGTTCTATTTACCCAGGTTCTAACGCACGGAAAGTGCATCCCCTTTGTCTGCAAGGATCGGCAACCGGTCTTTGTGTCAATCGCATCGTAAAACAACGCCGTGGCGACCGTGAAAGGGCTGGGCCTTTTGGCGCGACTGTTGAAATGATTTTGGAGGTTTGGAACAACTAATGAAAAAGCTAATTACGTTTTTAAGTATTTGCACCACAGTCGCGATAATCGCTCTGCCCGTTGCAGCGCGTGATCTGATCGCGCAACCGGATAATGCTTTTCAAGCTGCTGCCTGCACTCAGGAAACAAAGGACGCTTTGTATCAGGCGTTTCTGAAGAATCTGAAGGCGGATCAAGCCAAAGCTTACGACGATGCGAAGAAGTATTTGGCGTGCCCTGCTTCCGGTGAGGTCACTGAAGGACAGCAGAAGATTATCGACTACCTAAAGAACTTCGTCGACAAGTACGAGGCGGCGACAAAGAAGACTAACTACCGCATCAAGCTTTACAACGAGAAGAAGTTGGCGGAAGGCTACGCCATGGGTAAGGAGATCCTGGCGACCGAGCCCGAAAACCTGCAAGTGCTCGTCGACCTGGGCGCCAATGCGTACCTGCTTCCGCCGCTGAAGGACGCCGCGCTGACCGCCGACGGCTTGGGTTACGCGCAGAAAGCGTTGCAACTGCTCGAGTCAGGCAAGACGCTCGAGAACTGGGACCCGCTTGGAAGCAAAGATGTGGCCCTTGCCTACTTGAACTACAGTATCGGCGCGCTCACGCTGGAAAAAGATCCAAGCGCGGCACTCAAGAACCTGCTCAAGGTAGCGCAGTTTGAGACTCCTTTGAAGAAAGAGCCTTACACGTACGCTTACATAGCGGGCGCATATGAAACTGGTCCCTACTTCAAGCAGTCAGAAGCGTACAAGATCTACGCGGGTAAGGACGAAACTCCGGAAAGCAAGCTCGCACTCGCAAACATCTACCAGCTCGTCGATCGAATGATTGATGCGTACGCCCGTGCCGTTGCGCTGGCTGGTTCGAATCCTCAGTTTGCGACCGCAAAGTCTACGTGGAATGACAGCCTGACCACCTGGTACAAGTTCCGAAACGCCGACAAGACCGACGGAATGGACCAGCTGGTCGCCGGTATTCTGTCGAAGCCCTTGCCGCCCGAGCCGACACCGCTGACTTCGTTGCCGCCGACGCCGGCTACTGCAACACCAGCCGGCACTACGGCAACGCCGCAGAACACGGGAACCGGGAACGGTGCGACTACCACAACAACTGCACCGGCTGCGGCCAAGCCAACAACAACTGCACCGGCTACGGCCAAGCCCACCGGTACGCCAAAACCGGATAGACCACGCTATCGTAACTAAAGCTGTTCTGGTCTCCACTCCTGCGCCGGAAGTAAGTCGTTTTTCGACAAGCTTCCGGCGTTTGCTATAATTCAGCGTATTTTGAAAAATCCCGAAACGATTCCCGACCTGGACCTCCTCGAAACGGTTCTCGCTTATAAGTTCAAAGATCGTGCGCTGCTCGAACGTGCCATCACGCACCGCTCGTGGGCGCATGAAAAAGTCGCGCCGGGCGAAGAGCTCGAAGCGCGCAAACTGCACAATGAGTCGCTCGAGTTTCTCGGTGATTCCGTCTTGGGTTTGGTGGTAGCGAACTACTTGTGCAGCTCTTATCCCGGCGGGACAGAAGGCGAGCTGTCGCGAATGAAGCACCGGCTCGTCAGTGCACCAACCCTCGCGCAGGCATCACAGGAACTGCACCTCGGCGACTTTCTTCGTTTCGGGCGTGGTGAAGAGAAGAGTGGCGGGCGCCAGAAGAATGCATTGCTGGCAGACGTGTTCGAGGCGATCACCGGCGCTATTTTTATTGATGGCGGTCTTGAAGCTGCAACCCGTTTTGTTTGTTATGCACTGCGCGAGGAGTTGGCAGGCGCCGATCCGCTGACGGCGGCTAAAGCCGACTACAAGACCATGCTTCAGGAGCGTCTTCAGGCGGAACGACGCTCAGCACCTCGTTACGCAGTGATCGAAACTCACGGTCCGCCGCATCAACGTATCTTCCACGTCGAGGTGTCGTGGGACGGTGGGAGTATTCGCGGAGAAGGCCCCTCAATTAAAGCGGCAGAGGCTGCTGCGGCAAGGGCCGCACTGGAATCGATCTAAACTTGACCGCCGCCAGTAACGTATCTAGGATGTTTTTCAATGGCGACTAACCGTACCACTAATAAATCAACAACCAGCACGGACGTCACGACCGAGGTGAAGCCTTCTCCGTGGTCGCGGTTCTTCAATCGTAACGGCCACGACCAGCAGCCGTTGCCGCCGGTCAAACCGCAGGGGCCGCCGAAGTCTGTCTGGCGCGAATATTTCGAATCCGCGGTGGTTACGGTCATCATGGCGCTGTTTGGCATGACTTTCATCGTGCAGGCGGTCAAAGTTCCGACAGGGTCGATGCAGAACACGATCACGATTGGCGATCATCTGCTCGTAAACAAATTTATCTTTGCCCCCGGAGAGTCACTACCGTTTCTGCCGCAACGTGAGATCAAACGCGGCGACATCATCGTCTTCAAATATCCCGGCAATCCTTACGATCCCAAGCGCGACGACAGACCTGACAACCGGCCAATACTTACGAACTATGTGAAACGCGTGATTGGTACACCCGGCGATCGTATTCGCATTCAGGGAAACCAGGTCATCGTGAACGGCGAGGTAGTTCCGGAGCATCGGATCATCGCGAAAGATCACAACCGCAAAGATCCGTTGGAGATTGTCGATAATCCGGAACGAAAGCCGGGTGAGTTGTACGATGTCTATTACAAGCCTGGTCCGGAGGATGACGATCAGGAGTACGATGCGTTTCAAGGCAAGGACGAGCTCGTCGTACCCGCGGCAAGTTACTTTGTGATGGGCGACAACCGGAACAATAGCGAGGACAGTCGTTACTGGGGGTTCGTGCCTCGCGATCTCGTTATTGGTCGCGCGATGTTTGTTTACTGGTCCTATGATGAGAGCGCGGCGCCGACCGAAGGAGCCGGTCCCTTCGGCATCATTGTCGACTTCTTTATGAATACGCGCTGGAGCCGCACCGGTACCCTCGTTAAGTAGTGCCACAAAGGC
>DAIOGT010000291.1:0-5335 GCA_036745095.1 Pyrinomonadaceae bacterium | reverse complement strand
CGTTAACGAGAAAAGCGGCGCACGATCAATGCGATCGGCAAACCAACGCAGAACATAATTGTGAGTAGACCAATCACGAAACCCGAGACTGTGATCGGCCCTCGTGGCACGAGAGAAAGCGGCAACACGACAAAGTTCATAAACAGGTACACAGCGACGCCATAGAGCAGTCCGAAGTGGATCGGCCGCTCGACCAGAAACAGCCATTTGCGACTCGCGAAGTAAAAGACTGCCGTAGCGACGGTGGCGATCAGGAAGTGAAGCGCAAGACCAAGAACAGCAGTTTTAGCGCCGCCACTGAAGGCTGCGGGACCGAGCAAACCACTCGCGACAAAGCGCAACACCGCAGCGGGACTGACGCCCCTGCGCAACCACGCAGTGAGGCAGGCCGCGCAGATGTCGAGAGTTCCGGCGATCAGCCCGCCCCATAAAATTGGCTGAAGGTTCATAAAGTTATCCTGTCAGTCAGAACGTTATGCTATTGCCGGCCTGGGTTTTCTTGGCAATAGCTTCGTGGGTAAAACCGTCGGCGACGAACATGATGATCGCGGCAATCAGACCTTCGTGTTTTTGTTAAAGCAACGCCTTGTGCATCAGTGCTTTTTGTGAGCGAATACTACTCCTATCGAATCTCAACTACCATCTCGCGAACGGTTGGGCTCTTCAATACGCGGTTGGGGATCAACCGTGAGATGTTCGATGAATTAACTACTCACGACCGGTTCTCTGCCTCAGACGGCTGTTTTGTTTCGGCTGCGACTGGGTTTGGGTAAACGCACCAGCAAAGTTAAGAACGAGTGCACGGAGTACCATCCACATACTGCTCATCACGTTCTCCCGTCAGATCGAATTGTCACCTGTACCACGACGCGATCGAATAACGTTCACCGTGCGTGACCGGCGTGACTTCGTGAGTCGTTTCCGAGCGAAATGCGACGAGGGTGCCGGGCTCGGATGACATGCGAAAGCTGTTGCGAAGATTGCTGAAGACGAGCGAGCCGCCACAAAACGTGTCAGGCTCAGGCGATTCCGACTCCCGAGTCAAAAATATGACTAACGAAATCCGTCGTTTTTCAGAATCGAGACGCATGAGGCCGGTGTTTCCATCCTGATGCGCGACGAAGAAGTCGCCCACGCGGTAACGAAGAAATTGAGGTTCTTCACACTCGTTAACGCTGACGGCAAAGTGCTTTTCGACAGCGTCTTTGCAAGCAAGGAGTTTTTGAATTACGAGCTCGACAGTCGGTGGCGAAGGCTTAACTCGAACCGTCCTGCGTACCATCTCATCGATCGTTCCCGAACTCGCGACGCCATAGACAGTCGCAGCACTGCCTTCGGCAGCTTTCATTTCAGCAACAATCGCATCGCACAAGCCTGGCTCAAAAAATTGCGGAACAACAAAAAGATCGGGCCAGATGTTTTGTGCTTCTTCGTGGCTCAAGACGTATGAACGGCCGTGCCAAAACGTTCCGCGGACCGTGCACGCGCTTTAGCCGCCTCCTCCTCGCGATCGCGTGGAGGAGCAGTCGTCACGAGCGACTCAAGAAGATCTCTTGCGGCTTGGGCCACCTGATCGACGGCCCGATTGAAAGCCGCCTCGTTTGCCTTTGAAGGTTTGTTGAATCCACTCAATTTACGCACAAATTGCAGCGACGACGCACGAATCTCTTCCTCTGTCGCCGGCGGCTTGAAATTATGAAGTGTTTTGATATTTCGACACATATTGTTTTGTTATCTATCTGCGTTGTCTTGTTTTTTACTGGGCTTACTGCTGATTCGCCTGTCGATTACGCCTTCGAGAGCGAGCACAATCAACGTCACGATAGTACCAATAACCGCAACCCCGAGCGCACCAAGACCAACGGCAACGCCGACCGCGGCGGTCATCCAAAGACCTGCGGCAGTTGTCAGGCCCTCGATGTGACGCTGTTCATCGAGTTTCAGGATTGAGCCGGCGCCGATAAACCCGATGCCGGTTACAATACCCTGGATCACGCGAGACAGGCCGTCCATACTCATCGCGGCTCCCGAACACGCGAGGACAACCACGGCCGTGCCAAGACTGACGAGCATGTGTGTTCGCAACCCGGCAGGTTTGCCGGCGCGCTCGCGCTCGATCCCCACGATCCCGCCGAGAAGAATCGCAGTGAACACGCGCAGCATCACGATCGCGAGATGCCCGCGGTCCTGTAGACCGTATGTCAACTCCTGCCACAAAAGATCCATCAATCCCGTCCCTTCTTGATCCCGCTTGATCGTCTAGCCGCTGAACCCCGCCGTCAGTATCCGAAATACGCCGGGTCCATTAAAAACCAATTGATCAGACCAGCAATTAATCCGATCACAAACACAAACAGCACCACGACTTTTTCTTTCGTCGTGTCAGGCTTTCCGGCCATGCTCGGAAAGAGCATCAGAAAGATACCTCCGATGACACCGAGCGGGGCAAACGCTGCCATCTTGATATAGTAAATTCCCTCTTCTCGCAGCTGGTACCAGCCGTAATAGATCATGCCCGCAAAAAGAATAACCAGCACAAGCCCTAAAAGACGTGTTTTGAGCATGCATCCTCCACTTTTTACAAGTTTGTATCACGGGCGCGTCACGCCCCTGCAATTGTTTCTACAAGCTCCTCGCACATGCGACGGGCATCGAATTTCTTGATAATTCTTTGTCTGTTTTCTGCGCCAACGGTCACGCACATTGATAGATCAGCAGCTAGCTTCAAGATTGTATCGGACAACGTAGCGACATCGCCCACTGGCGCGAGAAGATTTGAACGGCCTAACATTTCCCTCACGCCTTCAATATCAGTAGCTACCACCGCCAGTCCCGCCGCCATGCATTCCAAAACGCCGTTCGGACAGCCTTCGGACCGTGAACTAAACACGCCGGCATCAACCGCAGTCAACAGTCCCGCGACATCTTTTACAGCACCCGCAAAGCGAACGCCACGTTCGATCTCCAGGTCGTGCGTTAAAGCGACGAGCGATTCATACGCGCCGTCGTGTCTGCCGGCGAGCACGAGCACAGCGTTGCGTCCGTGTTGCTCGAGCTTAGTCATCACAGTGCGCCAGGCTTTCAAAAGCGTCTCGTGGTCTTTGTTGGTGTGGAGGTTGGCGACCATGCAGGCGACGAAAGTCGTATCATCAATCTCGAGCCGTTTGCGCCAGGTATTTCGGTCCAGCTGCGGGACGGATTGCTCGATGCCGTTGTGGACCACGCGAACTTTCGCGCCATCAACTTTCAGTTTCTCGATCAAGAAACGGGCGCCGGCGTGCGAGTTTGAGATGAATCGTGGGGTTCGTTGCACGGCCCAACGTTCCCACGTCGTCTTCGGAAAAAATAAACCTTCGTCTCTCTGGTTCCAGACGCATAGTCGCGCGCCTGTCGATTTCCACACGAGACCACAGACGACGTTCGGAATCCATGTATATGGCAGAAGCACGTCAGGACGAGCTTCGCGCAGCGAATGGGCAACCGCGCTGATGCTCTCCAGACTGCTCGTGTGACATGGAACGACGCGCCAGCCGATGCCATGCTGTTCGCAGATCTCAGCAACTGGGCCAGATTTATTGAGCCCCCAAACCTCGACCGTGGCTTGTTCCTCGCGGACCAGATGCCGGGCAAGAATCAGCGCCTGGCGTTCCGCCCCACCCAGCTCCAGATTGCCGAGGACGAAAATGACGCGTTGGCCTTTCACAAACGTGTGATGTTACATGAAATTTCTTGTAACTTTTCCCGAACCCAGGTGTTTTAGGAGACGTAGCGCAGCTTATGGCGAGCGAAGATGAAGAGTTCACCATGCTGTTTCAGGATTTCTACCCTAGCCTATGCCGCTTTCTGGAGTGTTTATTGGGAGGCCGCGCGCCGCTGGCGCAGGATCTGGCACAGGAGAGTTTCCTGCAACTACATCGCACGGCTTGGGGAACTATGCCGGTCGGTGAGGCGCGCTTCTGGCTCTACCGGGTCGCGCGCAACCTCGCGATCAACGAGTTTCGCAAGTCGCACACGCGCTACCGCCTGTTTGATCGAGTAGTGGAAACGATGAGGCCGCGAACACGAAACCCGGAGCAGGAATACGAGACTCAGGAACGGAAAACGCTGGTGCTGGAAATGCTACAGACTCTGCCCGAAGACCAGCGCACCGCCCTGCTGCTGCGCGAACAGGAACAGTTGAGCTACCGCGAGATTGGACACGTGCTGAACGTCTCCGAAAGCAAAGTAAAGGTTGACATCTTTCGCGCGCGTGCGTCGCTGAGAGACCGCTGGACCAAAAAGTCGGGATTATCAAACGCTGCGGGATCCTTTTGATCCTGAATCAAGGTTTTAATATGACGTGTAGTTTTACTGAAAAAATCTCTTCGCTAATCGACGGCGAGTTATCAACGTCGGAAGCACGCGAAGTAGAGCGTCACGTTTTGAACTGTCGCGAGTGTGAACAGGTGCGCGCTGACTTTCTCAACCTGCGCAGCCAAATCACGAACTTCGAAACGTCGCTACAACCCACGGTTCAGCATCGCGCCCTCAAAAAGATTTTGGCGACAGAGCGTCGCGCTCCCGCGCCTCGATTCGGATGGGCTTTCGCCCCGAAAGCCATTGCCTTCGCTACACTCGTGATCATGGCAGCGATTGTTGGGTTACTGATGTACAAGAGCGCGCCGACGAATGAGCAACACGTTGCGGTCCAAGATTCCCAGAACCCGGCGCCAGTGCCGGCTGCGTCCGTACAGCCAAAGCAGCCCGATGCGGAACCGTCACCTGCACCAAACAAAGGCGGCGAAGAAACTCCGCGCCGTGCACCGTCTCCCGCGCCGGCAAAGCGACCTATTGTTCGTGAGCCCAAACCGGGCGAGCAGTTTGCTTCCCTGCCGTCAGTTCCCGATGTCGTGCGTTCTGCGGACGCACAAACAATGACGGCCATTCACTTCGAAAAGTCTGAAACGCTGCTCGTCGCGTTTAGAAACGTGCGCGTGAACGAACCTGGCGCGACGAGGGAAGTCGCCTATGAGCGCAAGCGCGCCCAGCAGCTCGTCTATCAAAACATGATGTTGCGTCGTGAGGCTGACGTGGCTGGCGACGTCCAGATCTCATCGCTGCTTGAGAACCTCGAGCCGATATTGATCGACATCGCAAATCTTCCGGACAAACCGGACAAAGACGCTATGCGCGTAATTCGTGAACGCGTCGAGCGCAAAAACATTGTGCCGTTGTTGCGGATCAACTCGACCGCGCTCGCACGTGCGCTGGACTAACCAGTTCTTTTTCAGTCGCGGTTCACCTCAGAGGCACAGGGAACAGGGATGCCATGTGCGTTTTTGATCACCGCTCGATC
>DAIOGT010000290.1:0-5390 GCA_036745095.1 Pyrinomonadaceae bacterium | reverse complement strand
CTAATAGGTTTTAGAACTTAAACGGATGAATTCATACAGACCGACGGCGGAGCCGAGAACGATTCCGAGGATGAGGCCCCAGGGCGCCGTGTCAAACCACTTGTCAACCAGCCAGCCACCCGCGCAAAAAGTGACCACGGAGGCGAAGAGCGCGATACCGGCTGCGTAAGCGAATCCAGCTTTTCGATTCTCTTCCTGATCTTCCTTCTTGGCCACGAACGTTACCAACTCTCGCGCGTCAGGTAGTTTTTGGGAACGTCGTAAAGCAAGGCACGCCGCGAGTGGCGCATGGAGTCGTGAATGAAGCAGACATGCGTGCACCAGCACGCCTTTCCGCCGTCGATCGCGCCCAGCTCCCGCTGGCGCTCGTTAGCACTCCAGAGAGCATGAAAATCGTAATCGAAGTCTGTCAGTGAGGCAAACTTTTCGCGCAGCTCACACGCGCGGACATCGCCGTTGTAATCAATGACGGCGGTCGTTTCGCCTGCCGTGCACGGAAAAGCCCAGGGAGTTGGTTGTTGGAAGTTTGCGTGCTGTGTGCGGTAGTGAGTGATGATCGTCCCGGCGTAGACGGCGTTCTTCACGAAGCGTTTACTCGCGTCGTCTGCGGCAAACATTCGCTCGCCGTAGCGCTTCGTTAGTTTCGAAACGTGTGCGTACATCGCGGGCAGAACTTCCGGCGGCACTTGCTTGATCTCTTCACCTGCGAGCGTTTCTCCGCGAATGATGTTGAAGTACTGCCCGTCCAAACGGTAATTGGCCCACATGAACTCCGAGAGCATCTCGATCTCGGTGTAGTTCTCGGCACACACTACCGTATTCACGTTCAAACGAAAACGATCGGTGTACTTCTCTTTTAACGGATAAAGCGACTCGATACATTCGAGCGCCTTTTCCCAGTTACCGGGAACACCGCGAATTCGATCGTGCGTCTTGCCATAGCCGTCGAGCGCGATGTTCACGTAGAGATCGATCTCCGGATTGTTTCCGAGAGCGCGATCGACCACATCGCAGACGCGCGCTTTGATGAGCCCGTTGGTGGGAATGATGATGCGATTCACGCCATTGTTCGAAACGAAGAGATCGATGATGTCTGAAAGATCGCGTCGTAAGGTGGGCTCGCCGCCGGAAAGCCAGAGGTCTGTGATCGCCGGCATGGTCTGCGAGATTTTCTCGATCTGCGCGAAGCTCATGTCGCCCGGCTGGTTCAACTCTTCGTGATAGAAGCACGTTTGGCAGAAGGCGTTGCAGCGCGAGGTGACAAAGAGAATCACTGTGCCGAGACGCTTTTCGCGCTTTGTCGATCGCAACAACTGCACAAACTGTAAGGCTTTGTTTGGCATCAGGAATCGCGGGAGATAATGACAGCTTCAGTTGGTGATTTCAATTCATAGGTGATGCCACGCCACTTGATGCGCCGTGAAAAACCGGCCGTGATAGCGTTGTAGAGATATAGCAACGACGCGAAGGGCCAGAGGAAGACGTGGGCCACCAAATCACGCCGTGACGTTTGAAGGACTCGCGAAACTGCACGGAACCGAATAAAGGATTTGATTGCGCCGAGCGCGAAGATAATGAGGGGAAAAACACTTAACAGGATAAGACCACCAAAAAAGGCAATGGCAAAGAGAAACGAGCCGAGGAGAAGCGGCAGCCACAGATGTGGAGCGTAGACGCGCGTGATTTTGATCTGACGCGTCGTGAACTCGAGCAACTCGCGAAAGTCGCAATCGCCAACGGAGGCAACGAGGCAATTCGGCGTGAAGTGGATCGGGAGTCGTGCTTGTTTGAGAACGTGCGTGAGCGCGAAATCGTCGGAGACAGTTCCACGCCAGTGTTCGCTAACGTTCAGGCGCGTGAACGTCGTGCGACGGATCGCAGTTGAGCCGCCCCAGCAAAAGTTTTTGGCAGTGTCATGGCCGAGCGCCGACGCGACTGACGCATTCCAGACACTACGAAGCCGAGAAGCAATGCCGCCACGCTCGGGAATGAACCAGCGATAACCTGTCGATGCCCCAAGCGTCTCGTCTGCGAGCGGCGCGACGAGTTGTCGCAGCCAATTCCTCGTTGGCCGTGCGTCAGTATCGACAAAAACCAGCACCTCTGACTGCGGATCGATCTCGTTTACCGCGACCCGCAGGTTGTGCACCTTCTGACCGCTGTCAGTCGCTGGTCCAGCGACGATTATTCGCGTCGCAACGGCCGCTGTTTTTCTTAAGTCGTCAACGATCTTGATTGCCGGATCGTCTGCTGCGTCGAAAACAAAAAGCAATTCATAACGTTGATAATCCTGCGTCACGAGAGTGCGAAGGTTGTCGATCAGTCCAGGCTCTAGTCCGCGGCCAGGCGCGATTACCGATACGAACGGCACGTAATCCGGAAGCGGGCGACCCGTCTCGCGCCGCACGTAAGCGGCGTAACGAATACCGCTTAACAGCGATTGCAGACCAAACCAACAGGAGAGTGCGGCGAGGAAGTAGTAGAAATACACAAGCTCGATGGCGATCACTTAGGCGTGACTGCGCCAAGCGATACGATGGGCCCGATCAGTTCCTGTGCGATCTGAATGAAAGGCTGCGGATAGATACCAATGAAGATGATGCCGACGACCGAAACGATGAGCGCCGTCTGCAACGCGGGTGAAAGCGCCAGCGGTTTGCTGTCGGCGATGCGATCGCCGAGATACATCACCTTGATGAAACGTACATAGTAGTAAAAGGAAACGACGGTATTGATAATGGCCCAGCCAAGTAGCCAGTAATACCACGTCTTTTTCTCTGCATCGCCCCGTTGGAACAGACCGTAAAACAAGAAAAACTTGCCGATGAAGCCGCCGGTGAAAGGCAGACCACCGAGCGATAGCATGAAGATGGCCATCATCGCAGCCATCAATGGCGCCTTTTGGGCCAGGCCAGTCAAGTCGTCGACGTTGTCGCCGATGATGCCGCGTCGTCGCAGACTGATGATCACGCCGAACGCGCCCATGTTCATTAGCGTGTAGACCAGTAGGTAAACGATGAGTCCGACGTAGCCGTAAAGATTGTTGGCGATGAGCGCGAGCAAAAGATAACCGGCGTTTGAAATGGAAGAGTAAGCAAGCAGGCGCTTTGAGTTTTCCTGTGTGACGGCAGCCCAGTTGCCGACCATGATCGTGATTGCGGCGACGAGGCCGAGCAGCGGCGCCCAGTCAGCGCGCATAGCGCCGAGCGCTTCGCTGAAAATCCGTGCAAACAATGCGAAGCTCGCGGCCGTCGAACCCGTGGAAAGAAATGCCGTCACTGACGTCGGCGCACCTTCGTAAACATCTGGGGCCCACATGTGAAATGGCACTGCCGCCACCTTGAAGAACAGACCGGCGGCAAGCGCGATCATGCCGAGCAGCAACAGTGGCCTTAGACCAGCCAGTCCTTCAAGTTCAGAACCCCTTTGGGTTCTGACAGTCTCCACAGCCTGTTGAACGCGCGGCACGGTTTCGGAAAGGCTGGCTGCAATATCGCCAAGATTGGTCGAGGCTGCGATGCCGTAGATCAAAGACATCCCGTAAAGCAGGATGCCCGACGAAAAAGCGCCGAGCAGGAAATACTTCATCGCGGCTTCATTCGACTTCCTCTCGCGCTTGGTAAAGGCGACGAGGACGTAGAAAGTCACCGCCATCAACTCGAGGCCGATGTAAAGCGAGATCAGGTCGTACCCGCAGGCAATAAACATCATGCCGACGGTGGCAAAAAGTATGAGCGAGTAGTATTCGCCATGCTGTTCGCCTTCGATATCGAGGAAGCGCGTGGAAATGCCGATCGCGAGCGCAGCGGAGATCAGAAAGATTGCTTTGAAAAGGATTGCGAAGCCGTCGATTCGCACCATGCCGTAGAAACCGTCGACCGGGAGCGCGAGGCGCAGGTACGACCACTGCACGCCGAGTGACACAAACGCGAGCGCCACGCCGAGGAGCGAGAAGTAAGCGGTGGACTTGCTCTTGCGGTACGGCAGGATGACTTCCATCACGAGGGCCACACACGCGCAAGCAGTCAGGATCAACTCCGGCGCGATCAACTGTAGATCCGTGGCGCTAATGAGCGAGGTCGTGTTGGCTTGTAGAAGTAGCATCAGTAATTAACGGATCCGCGTAATCTGCGGTTCTTTCTCTCCAGGAATCACGTAATCCGGTCGCACTTGCTTCACAACCGCATTAACCGGCTGCTGAATGTACTCGAGAAACGGCTTCGGGTAGACGCCGATCCACAGGGAGAGGATCATCAGCGGCGTCATGTAAACCCATTCACGACCGGAGAGATCCAGCAACCGCTCGTTCTTCGGATTATCAATCGTCCCGAAAAACATTCGCTGGTACAGCCATAAAAAATACCCAGCGTTGAGAATGATGCCGAGCGCCGCCCAAGCCGCCCAGTACGGGTTCGCCTCGAACGCTCCGCGCAATGCGAGAAACTCCGAGATAAATACCGCCAGCAGCGGCAGACCGATCGCCGTCATCACCATGCCGAGAAAGATCGCGGCGTAACCCGGCATCACGTGCGACAGGCCGCCAAACTCCGCGACGTTGCGTGTGTGCCTGCGCTCGTAAATTATTCCCACAAGCAGGAAGAGCGCGCCCGAGTAAATGCCGTGATTGATCATCTGCAACACGCCGCCGTTTACGCCGTTCGGGTTCAGCGCAAACAGCCCGAGCATCACCATTCCCATCGACGACACAGATGAATAAGCGACGAGCTTCTTAACGTCGCCATCTTTTTTGACGACAAAATACATCGCCGCGAGGGCCCCGTAAATGATGCTCACGATCGCGAGGAAGACGACGACGCTGCGGACGCCAAAACTTCCGAAGTAACTCTGATCTTTCGAGGCCCCGGGAAACATCGGCAGGTTGAAGCGATAGAATCCGTACGTCCCGAGCTTGAGCAAAATTCCCGCGAGGATCACGGAGCCGGCGGTCGGCGCCTCAACGTGAGCGTCCGGCAGCCACGTGTGAAACGGAAACATCGGCACTTTGATCGCGAAGCCGAGAGCGAACGCGCCAAAGAGAAGCACTTGCAAAGTTCCCATCGGCAGGACCGATCCGATCGCCTGCATGTAAAGGATGTTGAACGTTCCAGTGCCGTTCTGCGCTGCTGCCTGTAAGGTGTTCGACACCAGTTGCGCTGCTTGTTGATTACCTGCAAGAGCGTTCAGTGTTGCAGGCGCGATCTGGCTGGTGAGCGCTGTATCCTGCGTCAGGAAGTACATCTTCAAAACGCCAAGCAGCATCACGACCGATCCGACAAGCGTGTAAAGAAAGAACTTGATCGCAGCGTAGAGACGATTCTCGCCACCCCAGATTCCGATCAGGAAGTACATCGGCACGAGCGACACTTCGAAGAACAGGTAAAACAGGAACA
>DAIOGT010000289.1:1361-5434 GCA_036745095.1 Pyrinomonadaceae bacterium | reverse complement strand
TGATTGGCATTCCCGGTGTGGCCCACAAAATTTTTGGTGCTCTGCGGGCGGTCGATGTCTCAGTCGTCATGATTTCACAAGCGAGCTCTGAGCATTCAATCTGCTTCGCGGTTCCGCGTGTACATGCAGAACTCGCGAGGAAAACAGTTGAGCAGACGTTCCTGCTCGAGATGCAGCGTGGAGAGGTTCAAACCGTGGATATGACGGAAGGTTGTTGCATCATCGCCATGGTTGGCGACGGCATGATCGAGAGACTGGGCATGGCCGGAAAATTTTTTAGCGCGCTTGGGAAAGCGGGTATTAGTGTAAGAGCCATCGCCCAGGGATCGTCGGAACGAAACATTTCCGCCGTCATCGAACAGGATGAAACAACTAAAGCACTTCGAGCCCTGCATTCCGCCTTCTACCTTTCGAACCAGACTCTCTCAATCGGCGTGATCGGCACGGGTTTGATAGGCAGCACGCTTCTGGGCCAACTTCAGGCTCGAATCGAAGAACTCAAACATCATCGCGGTATCGACCTAAGGGTGCGCGGGATCATGAACAGTCGACGGATGATCCTCGCAGATCGACATCTCGCGCTGGACCAGTGGCGCAATGAGTTAGAAGAGAGCTCGATAACAGCCGACCTCGAAAGTTTTATCAACCACGTTAATGCCGCTCATCTGCCACATGCGGTCCTGATCGATGCAACGGCCAGCGCCGAATTAACCGGGCGTTACGAAAGCTGGCTGTCCCGGGGAATCAACATAATCACGCCCAACAAGAAGAGTAATGCCGGACCCTTAACCGCATATCGCAGCTTGCGCGCAACCGCCCGCCACCATCAACGATATTTCCTTTACGAAACAAATGTGGGCGCCGGGCTGCCAATCATTCACACACTTCGCGGCCTTGTAGAGACAGGAGATGAAATTATCAGGATTGAGGGCGTGCTCTCAGGCACTCTCTCTTACATTTTTAACTCGCTTGACGGTCGGCGGACTTTCTCGGAGGTTGTCCGCGAAGCGCACTCGCTGGGCCTGACTGAACCGGATCCGCGCGAAGACTTGTCGGGTTTGGATGTGGCTCGCAAACTCATCATCCTGGCGCGGGAGATGGGACTCGAAGTCGAGATGGATTCAGTTGAAGTTGAAAGTATGGTTGCAGAAGATTTGCGAGCGGCCACGGTGGAGGAGTATCTGGAAACGCTCGGGAAACATGATCAGGCCATAGCGGATTTGTTGAATTCAGCGCGGGACAAGGGTCGGGTTCTCCGTTACGTTGGCACGATTGAGAGTAACGGCCAGATGTCAGCTCAGCTGCGCAGCTATCCGATCGATCATCCATTCGCAAACCTGACCGGCAGCGACAACATAGTCAGCTTCCAAACCGCACGCTACAACGTGCAACCGATGATTGTAAGAGGGCCCGGTGCGGGGCCAGAGGTGACGGCAGCAGGTGTTTTTGCAGATCTGCTCAGGCTCGCTTCGTTTCTCGGCGCGCCACAGTGAGCCGATCCCTCGTTTTGTGCAACTTTCTTTGGTTTGCCGGTTGACTCAACGGCAAGAGTGGTTAAAATACTCCCAACAGGCGAATAAGTTGCTGGGGTGAGGACAGTAACTATCGAGGCTGAATGTCTCGCGCCAACCTTGAGAGGCCGATGTTCACACGTCGGCCTTTCGGTTTTTTAAAATCCGTTCAATTCCGTAATGATTTCCTACAGGTGTCGTCGGAACGAATCGAGCCTCACTATCAATCCCTATGAATCGCCTCTGCGAGGCAGGGCGTCGGTCCATGCTAAGATAAAGCCACTTGCGGTTGAGGCGTTGCACTTTCAAAGGAACGATAGCCCATGAACTCCCCGTCTCCGCCTTCTTTCTCGACTCAAAGTCAGATACTGGCGGCCTTAGATAAAACTGCCTATCGATACCTCTTTTCTCACCTGGAACGCGTCTCATTCCCTCTCGGCGCTCTTGTTTATGAGGCTGACGATCGTATTGAAGACGTTTATTTTCCTGAGACGGCAGTTTTTTCGATGCTCGCGACTATGGAGGACGGCCGCTCGGTTGAGGTTGGTCCGGTCGGAAGAGAAGGACTTGTGGGATTAGGCGTCGCGCTCGGCGGTGAAACCACCACCGATCGAGTAGTGGTGCATATGGCTGGAAACGCCCTGCGATTGAAAGCGAGCGTGCTTAGATCTGAACTGGGCGAAGGCCGCACGGAGTTGTTGCAAAAAGTGATCAGCTATACACGAATGCTCCTCGCCATGACCGGGCGCATGAGTGCCTGCAACAAGCTGCACAGCCTGGAGCAGCAGTTGGCCCGCTGGCTGCTGACGATGAACGATTACACCGGCGCCGAACTACGTCTAACCCACGAACTGATGGCACTGACGTTGGGAGTACGCCGCGCTGGTGTTAGCGTGACGGCAAATAATCTCAGGCTTGGCGGCATGATTGCTTACCGGCGCGGCTATATTCAAATCCTCGATCGGAAGAATCTGGAGGAAGTAGCTTGTGAGTGCTATCAGTTCATTAAAGAGGAATACGACAACCTGTATGCGGCTTTATCCAGGTAGGTGTTGAAGAAGCAGAAGACTTTCCCCTCCGTCGCTTCTCACCAACTCGACACGGATATGATAGGTAAGCTATCAATCTACCGATGAAGCTGCACGCGTCCGAAAGAGTTGCGGCGACGGAAGCCCCATCGACCGGGCGCCGGCGAGCCCGACTGCACGAAATCATTTTTGAGGCTGATACGCGAGCGGGTCGCGTCTTTGACCTCGCCCTTATCTGGCTGATCCTCCTTAGCGTTGCGACTGTTGTTCTGGAAAGCGTGCGCAGCGTCAGAACTGAATATGGAAATCTTCTTTACTCACTCGAATGGTTGTTCACGCTCCTCTTTACTGTTGAATACGTGCTGCGTCTCTTGAGCGTGCGACGCCCGCTTCGCTACGCGACAAGTTTCTTCGGCATCGTTGATTTGCTCGCCATCATTCCCACGTATCTCAGCATCCTGCTGCCGGGCAGCCAATATCTGTTGGTGATTCGTATTCTGCGTTTGCTCCGCGTCTTTCGACTGCTAAAACTTTCGGAGTACGTAACGGAAGCCGACACGCTACGTCTAGCTTTGCGAGCAAGCAGACGCAAAATCAGCGTTTTTATCTCCGCCGTCATACTGCTTGTAGTCGTCATCGGCTCGCTGATGTACGTGATCGAAGGCGAAGCGCACGGCTTCACGAGCATTCCCATCAGTATCTACTGGGCCATTGTGACGTTGACGACCGTGGGCTACGGTGATCTCTCGCCGCGCACGCCGTTCGGTCAAATACTGGCGGCGACGGTGATGATTCTCGGCTACGGCATCATCGCTGTTCCCACTGGCATCGTCACGGTTGAGCTCGCGCAAGCGGCGCGACGCCACGAACTAACGAGGCAGTCGTGCCCCTCGTGCTCGGCCGAAGGCCATGATCCGGACGCCCTCTTTTGCAAGTATTGCGGCGCAAAATTGTGAACGCGACGGATGCGTGCGCAGTTTCGACGTAGACACGGATCGAGCGTTTAGGCTAAGATTCGATTCCCCTTCTCACCATTTCCCGACGAGTCAAATTTAAATAGTTTTACGCTCATCCATTCTTTGGACTAAGGAGAAGTTTGCATGATGAATTCGATCCTTCGCGTCTCAGCGCTGGTGCTGGTGTTGGTTCTTACGACCGCTGCGGTTCACGCTCAAGCCTGGCCGGATGTATTCAATCCGCGTCAAATACTTACTCTGAATTTACAACTCTCTGATCAGGACTGGGACACTATTCGATTCGATACAACAAACGAGATAGAGGTGCCCGCCTGGTTTTGGGCAGATGGTGAGACGCCGATTCTCGTGTCGGTTCGCCGGAAATCATCACGCGCACTTCCTTCCGAATCAAATCCCATCAAGATCGGTTTGAAGATCGACATTAACGAGTTTGTCGATGGTCAGAAGTGGAGAGACTTAACTAAGGTAAGCCTCGAGAACGGCACCGACTCGGGCGTGATCCAGGAAGGACTGGCGTGGAACCTTCATCGGCTTGCGAGTGGCTCGTACGGGTACGA
>DAIOGT010000289.1:0-1261 GCA_036745095.1 Pyrinomonadaceae bacterium | reverse complement strand
ACCGACAATCCCGACGCTTTACTGTCACACAGCAAAAATTTTCAGTTTGTTGATTTCATCGACCCGAACAACACGGGAAAAGATACGAGGAGGCTTTATTTCCCGTGGGACCTGGACGCGGTCTTTCGCTCAACGTCGGGCAACATTTATTCTTCCGGCTCGGGACGTAAAGTGTCGCTATCGCCGTACCAGGAAGTGATCCTGCGTCACCCAGTTTTCCGCGCGCAGTACAATCAAATCATGAGCGATCTGCTGAATGGTCCATTGTCAGTGGCCAACGTTCAGACTTTTCTTCATCAGGTCGAGGCGGTGATCTCGCCTGCGCTCGCCAGCGATCCGTTTCCGACGACTGATGGTTCTCCTGCAGACGAGTTTGCCCAACTCCGCGCGTGGGTAGCAGCACGGGATGCAAATATTCGCAGTCAACTCACTGCGAATGGCCCACCCAGTCCGCGGCCTTAGTAAACGGTGCGCTCCTGTTTCCGATGGGACTCCTGCAGCAAGTGCTGAAAAGTCGGCGATTGCCGTTGGCTTTCACCTTCGGGTGTGCGCCGCGCCCGCCGAGGCGAATGAGGGCAGCAACGCCCGAGGTCCGTGCCAGACAGAACAATATGGCTTGAAAGCGCCACTGTGCAGGCGCTTGTTGAATTAAATCAGACGTCGGAGATTTCGGGGTGGCTTTGTCGGCCACCCCTTTTTTTGTCTATTCATAGTAGGATCGTGGGCGACTGAGCTTGTATGAACGCAGAGAATATTTCTCGCCGAAGTCGACTCCGCCGAAATCACTGGCTGGCGTGGATGGGTCTTTGTGGCGCCCTGGCCTTTCATGTTGCTGACGAGGCGTCGACAGGTTTTCTCGATCTGTACAACCCGGCTGTTCGCGAACTACGAGAAGAGTATCCACTGCTTTTACTGCCCACCTTCACGTTCGAGGTCTGGCTGGGACTGTTAATTTTCGCGATCGTTATGTTGATCGCAGCATCGTTTTTTGTTTGGAAAGGACGATGGGCAATGCGTCCGATTTCGCATGTATTCGCAGTCTTCATGCTGACAAACGGATTACTTCATATCGCGGGGGCGCTTTATATGCGAGAGTGGATGTCTGGTGTGTATTCCTCACCGCTATTGATAACAGCAGCGATAGTCTTGATCGCCCACACGTGCGCTTATCAGCGTGCAAAATTCAACCTCGATTAACGGCTTGCTCAAGAGTCGAGATGCCACGGCCCGGTCCGTGGAGTCTCCGGATGCCACGGGCTTG
>DAIOGT010000288.1:0-5435 GCA_036745095.1 Pyrinomonadaceae bacterium | reverse complement strand
ATGCGATTGGTACCTGGGGCTCACGCCCCAGGCTTTATGCTTACGCCTGCTTCGCAGGCTATGTAGAACTTTTCGGGCAAAGCCACTCGAACGGGCTTGGCACAAAAAATGGACCATGGGGTGGCCACGGAGGGCCACCCCTACAAAACGCAATGGGAATTATTGAAATGCGGAGTTTTTGTAGGGGTGGCCCTCCGTGGCCGCCCCATGGTCCCACATTTTGATCCGGCTCTCAGACGAAGTGTTCGACGTGTCGCCTCCCGCAACCGTTTGTTCGGTCATCGCCTGAATTAGTCAAGTCGAAAGATCACGACTTCTCCGCCATTCGAGTCGACAATCGCAAACGCACCCGCGAATGGTCCGGAGGTGATCGCGGCAACATCGTTGCGCGTGATCAGTCCAAACTTGACCCGGCTGTTGAACTCACGGTACAGAACACCGTTCGGTCGACGCGAGTTGCCGTCGAGATCGGTGACGATCATGCGGCCCCCGCCGGCAATCAGCAGTAAACGGCCACCACCGCCTTGCGGATCATCGAAGTACTCGAGACCATTGATGCCCCCGGTGCCGGTCGGCGCGAGATCGATCGTGCGCACGAGCATCCCCGTGCGTGAAATGACACGCAGACGAAGTCTCTCCTGAACCTGAGTCGCGGGTGTGCCCGCAAACCCGACCACGAATTCGTCTGTCCCCGGTAAATACGCCAATGCCAGCGGCGTACCTAAGTTTTGACCCAAACCGGTCGGGCTCAAACTGATCTGACTGTTCAGCGTTCCATTCGTGTTGAACAGCAGGATCGCGCGGTCATTTGCTGGGCCAAACCGTAAGATCCCGATCAGATCCTCCTGCGGCAGGTAAACGGTCTGTCGCGTGAATTGAATTGAACCCAGATTGACAACGGGCGTGCCGCTGTTAAGCAACGTCGATAAACCGGAGACTCGAGCAGGAAGATTTAGATTTGAGTCGTGAGTCAGGAGGAACCGATTTGCATCGCTGTCCCATGCGATACCGACAGGAACGTTCACATTCACACCGATAACGTCGTGCCGGTCATCCTGAGGTTGACGATTCAGGTTCTTGTCAAACACCAGGAGATCTTGCGGGTAACTGGTGGCCACAATGAGCCCATCGTCGAGTCGCACGATGCCTTCACCCATACCGTTCTCAGTGGTTGACAGCGGACCAGACACGATGTTGCCGTTGAAATCGATTATCCAAAGACTCTCCGGATGGTAAGCAGAAAGTAGCAAACGGTTCGGTCCGAGATACATGACGTCACCGGTTCCGCCGTCGAATAACAATTGAGTCGGCCAGTCGGGCCGATGAATTTCCGCCACGACGACGCCCTGGCGCGTCATGATTTCGAGACGAACGTTCGCCGCACCAAGATCGTCCCAGGCAACCATGATCAAGTGATCGGGGAAAACTGGCGAATCGCTTGGGATGTAAGTCATGCCTTCGATATGCCCGGGCCGATAGTTACTATCGAGGTACTGAATCGTTCGCGTGCCTTTGAAGCCACAGGCCTGATCGAAGAAGAAGAGCTTGTCGGGATGCGGCGCATTGTTCATCACGAACAGTCCTTCAGACGGCACAAAAGTGAGCCCATTCACAAACTGATCGAACTCCGGGCTTTCGAGTTTGCAAACTCTGGTCAGCACCCCTTTTTTCGCCATTTCGACGGCATACAACTCGTATCCGTTCATCATCACCAACTGGCCTTTCAACGGGCCGGAAGTGACGAAAGTGATCTCTTCGGCGTAGCCGCCGACGCGGGCGCGGCTGACCAGGGTCTGGGCGTTCAGATGCACTGCGATGAGGGTCAGCAGAACTAATGCGGGAAGGCTCTTGAGTAGTGTTTTCATCATTGGGTCCTCAACTTTGATTGAATGAGAGTGAGCGAGGTGATAAATTGCGGCGCTCTTCTCAGGGTCTTGTCCTGCTTTAATAGGCGTAATTCTCGTCCAAACTGGAGGGTCCACGTTTCCTCGTGACCGGAAACATCACCGAGCTCCTGCTTCAGTGGCGTTGCGGCGACCAATCCGCGCTCGAACAACTGATGCCGCTCGTTTACGAGGAACTGCGGCGGCTCGCGCGGCACTGCATGCGCGGCGAACGCGCCGGGCATACGCTGCAAACGACTGCACTCGTCAACGAGGCGTACCTGCGGCTGGTCAACTCGAGCCGGGTTCAATGGCAGGATCGCGCACACTTCTTCGCAATCGCTTCACAGCTTATGCGGCGCGTGCTCGTCGACGAGGCGCGCAAACGTCGCAATCTCAAACGTGGGGGCGAGTACACGCGGGTCAACATCGACGCGGTAGAGGTCAGCAGCGAACCACGCGATTTCGATCTGTTGGCGTTGGACCAGGCGCTCGACAAGCTTTCCGAGTTTGCTCCGCGTAAAGGAAAGGTCGTCGAGCTTCGTTTCTTCGGCGGGCTGAGCATTGAAGAGACGGCGCTGGTGTTGGGGATCTCGACAGACATCGTCAAGCGAGAGTGGCGCACGGCGAAACTCTGGTTGCTACAGGAGCTGAGTCAGTCGACCGCCGGAGCTTAGAAAATGGATCAGCCACGATGGTTACAAATCGAGGATCTGTTGCAACAAGCACTCGATCTGCAACCGCAGGAGCGTCCCGCATTTCTCAAGCAGACGTGTAACGGCGACGCGTCATTGATAGCCGAGGTCGAAGCTCTGCTGAAACGCGAAACTGAAGCACACAGTTTCATGGAGTCGCCTGCGATCGCTTCCCTGCCGCGAGTCGAGCCACCTTCACAGATCAGCCACTATAGAATCGAAAAGCGCATCGGGTCGGGAGGAATGGGTGAGGTCTTTAAGGCACACGACGAAACGTTACGCCGGATGGTCGCCCTGAAGATGCTTCCCGCCGAGTTTACGTCTGATACCGACCGCGTGCGCCGGTTCGAACAGGAAGCGTTTGCGGCATCGCGCCTCAATCATCCAAATATCATTACTATCTTCGAAATCACGCATGATGGCGATGCTCATTTCATCGCCGAGGAGATCGTCGAGGGAAAAACATTACGCGAGCTGCTGCGTGATCCGGAGTCGAATAAACCCAAACCTCTTGGATTGGAGTGCGCGCTCGATATCGCGATTCAGATCGGCCGCGCCCTGAAAGCCGCGCATACCGCGTGGATCATTCATCGGGACATCAAACCCGAAAACATAATGGTCCGCGATGATGGTCTTGTGAAAGTGCTCGACTTTGGAATCGCAAAACTTGACGGCGAACGCGCATCGTCTGTATCGAGCCGCGACAACATGTCATCCGCCGCATTTCAATCGGAAGAGCCGTCGCTGACAATTCCCGGCGCGATCATGGGCACGGCGAGCTACATGTCGCCCGAACAAGCCAGGGGTGAGCCACTCGATGGGCGCACGGATCTTTTTTCGTTAGGCATCGTGACGTACGAAATGCTAACCGGCGTTCAGCTCGTCACCGGCGCCACGCGAACTGTTGTGCTCGATCGACTGAAACGAAGCGAGGAGATTGTTGGGCCAGGACTAAAGTCCGGCAATGTTCCGAAGGAACTGCAACGTATTCTCCGTCGCGTTTTGCGCAGCAATCGTGAAGAGCGTTATGCGTCGGCGGGTGAGTTTCTCGACGATCTGATTGCGTTTAAGAGCCGTCTCGAAAGAAGAACTACGCGGCGACTGCTGGGTTTGAGCGCCGTCACACTCGTCATAGCCCTGGCGATTGCCGGCGTCGCCGCTTTTCTGTCCGTGCAAGAAACGTGGGTCGAGACAGTCCTGCGCGATGGTCACTCGGCAGCCGTCCGGCGCGCGGTGTTTTCACCGGATGGAAAACTGCTCGTGTCCGTGAGTGAAGACCACCAGGTGATTGTTTGGGATTTCAAACGTCGCATGCGTCTGAAAACACTCACGGAACACACTGGTCCAGTCACGACAGTTGCCTTTTCACCAGACGGCAAGTGGTTTTTCACGGGCGGACAGGACCAGGCAGCCATTCTCTGGAACGCTGCGACCCTAACGAAAGAACTCGCCTGGAACGATCAACGTGGCCCGGTACTAACAGCGAGCTTCTCGCCTGATGCTTCGCTTCTGGTGTACGCAACCGATCGCGTCGCAATACTTCGAGAAACAAAGGCGTGGCGCCAGGTTCGAGAGTTTCAGTCACGTATTGGCATTCATGGCAACTTCGTCTTTCTCGAAAACGGACGTTTGATTGCCGACAATCGTGGCAATGTTTGGGACATTGCCTCCGGTGAAGAAAAAATTCGCCGGGCCGACTGGGGCGGCAACTGGCTCGCTCTCGCTCCCGATGGGAAACAAGTAGCGGTCGTCGATGCGCACGGCGTCGTCAAGACGGGTGATTCGCTGTATGCGAAAACTCTCCAAGCTCAACCTGCGCATCACGACCACGGCCGGGCAATCGCCTACTCTCCGGATCGGAAGTTGGTTGCGTCCGGCTCAGAACGCGTGTTGTTGTGGGACGCATCGACCATGACGAGAATTGCTCCGCTGGAATACGATTCGGCAGTTTGGTCGGTTGCGTTTTCGCCAGATGGGCGTTGGTTGGTTTCGACTCATGGTGACGGTTCGATTCTCGTCTGGGACGTCGTGAATCGAGAATTAGAGGCCAACCTGCGACAACACAGTGGCGCAGTGCGCGCCGTCACGTTTTCGCCGGATGGTGAGCGGTTGGCAACCGGCAGTGACGATCAATCGGTGATTCTGTGGGACGCTAAAAACGGTCAGAAACAAGCCGTATTGACCCCGCACCAGACGCGGATCGGAGGTGTTGCGTTTTCATCGGATGGGACTTGGTTTGTATCTTCGGATCAGGCTGGCAATATTATCCGGCATGACTCAGGACGCGCTGAGCCGCGTTGGAGCGCCACGGGAAGTAAGGATGCCCCACTATATTGCGTGTCGATTTCGCCGAATGGGCGTTTCATAGCCTCGAGCTTCGGCGTTTACAGTGCGGACGACGGCAGCACGATTCTTTTCGATCGGAATGGCTGGCACGGTATCTATAGTGCGGCTTTCACACCGGATGGCAAACGGTTGGTTGGAGTAAGCGATGGATACGTAGTCGTGCTTGATACGGAGACGTGGCAGTTAATTGAACGCCAGCAGTGGTCCGACACGCCGCTTGTCGCGATGAGTCTATCGTCTGATGGAAGTCAGATCGTCACAGGCGGCGACGGTAAGACGGTTCGCATCGGAACGACCAGTCCCTTGCGCCAAACCGCCGTGCTCGGACAGCACACCGCGCGCGTGAAAGCGGTGGCCTTCTCGCCGGACGGAAAGCAGGTCGCGTCCGCCGGTGACGACAACATGGTCGCACTGTGGGACGTAAACCGCCGCAAACTCCTAACCACGATCGGCACGCACACCTCCCCGGTCTACACCCTCGCCTTTTCACCAGACGGACGACAGTTGATAA
>DAIOGT010000287.1:0-5445 GCA_036745095.1 Pyrinomonadaceae bacterium | reverse complement strand
TATTTTTCTCCTCCAGATAGAAGTAGGGTTGGTGGGGGTGTTTGCGCCGCCCGCACCGGCGTGAAAACAGCGGGATGGACAAACATCGGCGATGAGATAAATCCGATATGCATAGATAACCGCACGTCTGCGAGGACAGTTCTGGAATGGGAGGATGAGACTGCCTATAAAATTTGGGACGAATGTCTGGGACGGGAGGCGCGCAGTATGCCACCAAACTTTTCGGAGCGCAAGAGAAACATAACGAGAAGATGCCAAGGAAAATACCTTTTGCGTCTTAGCGGCTTTGCGTGGAAAATACTCCGCCGACACCTATGACTACTCACTTTTGGACCAGACTGACACCGGCTTTCTTATTCAGCGTCGTACTTGCCTCGACTCTGGCAGCACAAAACGGCGGCGATACTGCGACGGCTCTGCGCGGCTGGATCGCACTCGATGCTCCGCCTGGTTGGGAGCACGTTGCGACCGGCTCGATCATGCAAGCGATGCCCGGATGGAAACGTGATGCACTCGGAAATCTCGTTCTGCGGAAGGGTAGCGGCAGTCCGCGACGCGTGGTTGCGTGTGCGCTCGATCGTCCCGGCTTCGCGGTCACCGAAATCACTGACGAGGGTTACCTGCGACTGCGCGAGGCTGGCGCTGGGCGGCAGCATCCGCTCTGGGTCCAGTTTCATGAAGGACAGCGAATCAGGGTTTTGACACGCGGCGGCGCGGTTCCGGGTGTTGTGATCGTCAAGAGCACACACCTGCAAGGCGGACGTGTTGCGAATGCGCCGTTGGCGACCTTAAACGACTTGTGGGTTGATGTTGGCGCTGGATCGAGAGCCGAGGTGCAGCGTCTCGGAATCGAGATGCTAAGTCCGGTGGTGCGTGACGTTAGCGGCTGGTCGTATGGCGACTTTGTGACCGGACAACTGGCCGGCGTGCGCGTCGGCTGTGCGGCGGTGGCGAGTGCGTCGCAGCGTGAGGTTAGTAAAGGCGAGACGATATTTCTGCTAACGACGTTGCGCAGCTTTGGTCATGATGGACTCGAAGCCGCGTTGAGATCGCTGGGCCGTGTTGATGAAGTCACACTTGTGGATCAGTCGGCTGCTGAGAACGCAAAGCCGTCATACCTGCCGGCGTCGACTGGTGTGACGTCGCTCACGATTCTTGCGCCTCCGGTTCGCTTTGCCGGGTCACTCGTAGAAAGTGTCAATCTCTCCGACGCCGAGAAACTTCTTGCCGCGGTGGCTAAGTCTGCTGGTGTTGAGACTCCTCGCTGGGTGCCTGTTGGCGCAGGGGTCCGTGGTGCGTCCGTCGCGGATCCTTTTTCATCCGTCGCCGATCTGCTCAGATCTTTCGCTGACATATACTCCGTCTCCGGTCACGAGCGCGAAGTTCGCGACGCTATCAGTGCTGCACTTCCCGCGTGGGCGCGTTCACTCACTCGCACTGACAACGAAGGCAACCTCATTCTCGAAGTTGGACCAGATCGCGATCCCGTGATGTTCATCGCACATCTGGATGAGGTCGGCTTTGAAGTGACATCCATCGCCGCCGATGGCACTGTTTCGCTGCGCCCGCGCGGCGGGCTCTTCCCTTCGTTGTGGGAAGGTCAACCGGCTCTGCTTCACTTCGATCGCTCCGGTGCGCCTCCGCTGCGCGGTGTTTTCGTGCCTCGTGAAACAGCGACAGCAAAACAACCGGAAGCATTAACGGCGTGGTTTGGGGTGGACGCGGCCGTCTTGAAAGAACGCGGTGTCATAAGTGGACTATCAGTTACGGCGGACAAACACGCGACTCGTTTAGGAGCGACGCGCTTCACAGCGCGCGGACTCGACGACCGCGCCGGATCGACTGCACTCGTTCTGGCGGCGAGAAAAATTCAGCCTTCAACACTGAAGCGCAAAGTGATCTTCGCGTGGTCCGTACGTGAGGAGACTGGCCTCGAAGGAGCGATGGCGCTTGCGAGACATTATGGTTCGTCGGTGCAGAGGGTCTACAGCGTCGATACGTTCGTTTCGTCCGACTCTCCTGTTGAGACAACGCGTTTCGCGCACGCGCCACTCGGTCGCGGCGCAGTAATTCGCGCGCTCGACAACTCTTCCGTCACGCCGCCCGCCGAACTCGAGCGGATTCTCAACGTCGCGCGCACGCTTTCGATCCCGCTTCAGGTTGGGGCGACGAATGGCGGCACGGATGGGTCAGATTTCGTGCGTTACGGTGTGCTGCACGCGGGTTTGTCGTGGCCTGGACGGTACAGTCACTCACCGGTCGAGGTTTTGGATCTGCGAGACCTGCAAGCGTTGGAGAGACTTGTTTACGCACTCGCAACCTCGCCATGAAAATCCTACGCATCCTGTGTTTAATTGTTTTCCTGCCTATCCAGGCGTTCGCACAGCGAGATCTCACACCTTACGTCAACCCATTCATTGGCACTGGCGGGCACGGCCACACGTTCCCCGGCGCGATCGTGCCGTTCGGCATGGTCCAGCTCAGTCCGGATACGCGACTCACCGGCTGGGACGGCTGCTCCGGTTACCACTATTCGGATTCGATCATCCACGGCTTCAGTCACACCCATCTGAGTGGGACCGGCATTTCCGATTATGGTGACATCCTGTTGATACCGATGATTGGGCGCGATTACTCGGGGCGCTTCCAACATCGAAATGAAACCGCGACGCCCGGTTACTACTCAGTCAAGCTCGACGACGAAAACGTACTCGTCGAACTAACAGCGACTGCGCGCGTAGGCATGCATCGCTACACGTTTCCGCGCAGTGAAGACGCAAGCATCGCCATAGACCTCGCACATCGTGACAAAGTCATTGACTCAGGTCTCCGCGTCACGAGCAAAACGACTGTGGTTGGTTGGAGACGTTCGCAAGCCTGGGCCAAAGATCAAATTGTCTACTTTGCCCTGGAGTTTTCGCAGCCCTTCACCGCCCAGAGTTCAAGTGATGTGCAACTAAAAACTTATTTCCGCTTCGACACGCGCGCAGGCGCGCCGGTTCTCGTTAAGGTCGGCATTTCCGCGGTAGATATCGCTGGTGCTCTCAAGAACGTTGACACCGAGGTGAACCATTGGAATTTCGAGAAAGTAAGATCGGATGCGAAAGCCGCGTGGAATGCCGAGCTCAACAAGATCACAGTCAGCGGCGGATCGATTTCACAGTTGACCAACTTCTACACGTCACTTTATCACGTGATGACGGCGCCGAATCTCTTCATGGACGTTGATGGTCGTTATCGTGGTCGAGATTTCAAGACGCACGTGGCCGAGGGATTTTCAAACTACACAGTCTTCTCGCTTTGGGACACGTTTCGCGCAGCGCACCCGCTTTACACGATCATCGATCGCAAACGCACGCTCGACTTTATAAAGACGTTTCTGGCGCAGTACGAACAGGGCGGGCGTCTGCCGGTTTGGGAGCTCGCGGCAAACGAGACTGACACGATGATCGGCTATCACGCTGTTTCAGTGATTGCCGATGCGGCAGTCAAAGGTATCGACGGGTTCGATCTGCACAAAGCGTTCGAAGCGATGAAACAGAGTGCGGAGCTTCGGGAACATCGCGGGCTCGGCGCGTATATCGATCACGGTTTTATTTCGACGGAAGACGAGCGTGAATCAGTTTCGAAAGTGCTCGAGTATGCTTACGACGATTGGTGCATCGCGGCAGTCGCGCGGATGTTGGGCAAGACCGCCGACTATGAACGCTACAGCGCCCGGGCGCAGTCGTACAAGAACGTATTTGATCGCCGGACAGGTTTTATGCGACCGCGCACCAACGGCGATTGGGTCAAGCCGTTTGATCCCCGCGAGGTTACGTTCGCGTTCACTGAAGCAAATTCGTGGCAGTACACGTTCTTCGCTCCGCAGGATATCACCGGACTCATCACGCTGATGGGCGGGCGCGCGCAGTTTGCACGAAAGCTTGATCAGTTATTCACCGCTGAGAGCCGCACAACTGGTCGCGAACAAGTGGACATCACCGGCTTAATCGGACAGTACGCGCATGGCAACGAGCCGAGTCATCACATGGCCTATCTTTACAATTACGTGGGCCAGCCGTGGAAGACGCAGTCGCGCGTGCGGCAGATCATGGACCAGTTTTACAAACCTGAGCCTGATGGTCTCATTGGGAATGAAGACTGTGGGCAGATGTCGGCGTGGTACGTGTTGAGTGCTGCCGGATTTTATCCGGTGACGCCGGGTTCAAATGTTTATGCGATCGGTTCGCCGTTGTTTCCAGAAGTGCGATTCAATCTCGAGAATGGCAAGACGTTTGTTATTCGCGCCGTGAACGTTTTAGACGATAAAGTCTATGTTCAATCAGCAACGTTGAATGGAAAGTCCTATAACAAATCGTTTCTGTTGCATGAGGATTTGATGGCTGGTGGCGAGCTCGTGTTCGTGATGGGATCGCAACCGAATGCCAGATGGGGCGTAGGCAGAGGGAACGAGCCCGTATCCCACATCGCCGCTCCCGAGATTGTGCCGGCGCCGGTGATCAAAGCTGCGGGACAGACGTTTCGAGGGCGACTCCAAATCGATCTCGCTTCGATCGATATCAGACCAGTCGATATTTATTACACGACTGACGGTTCCGAACCAGGTGTTGAATCACGCAAGTTTATAAAACCACTTTTCATCGAAGCCGACACCACTGTGAAAGCGTTGGCCGTCGCAGCTGATGGACGTCGTAGTCTGGTTGTGAGTGCGAAGTTTCATCGCATCATGCATGACTGGAAGATCACTTTGCAGACGAGTTACAGCTCACAATACACCGGTGGTGGTGACTTTGCGTTAATCGATGGCATTCGCGGCACGAAGAATTGGAGCGGCGGCGGTTGGCAGGGCTACCAGGGAAAAGATTTTGTCGCTGTTTTGGATTTAGGAAAAGTGCAGCAAGTTTCGAGACTCGGAGCCGGGTTCCTGCAGGATACGGGTTCCTGGATCTGGATGCCATCGCGGATCGACGTTGCGACTTCGATGGATGGTAAGACGTTTAGCCCTGCCATCTCGTTTGCAAACGATGTTTCTGAGCGACAGGAAGGCGTGGTGATAAAGGATTTCGTTAAATCCATCCCGCCGCAGAAGGCGCGCTACGTGCGCATCAAAGCAGAGAACCTTCGTGCGGAGGGATGGGTGTTTGTTGACGAGATCCTTATTCAGTAACCGCGATGACTGCTACCACTGGAGCTCAAACTCGTAATCAGACGCTCCGCCCCGTGAATCTCTGATCCGCACGACCGCCGTGAAGTCGTTCTCACGCGATGGCTGCTGCTCGATGAAGATTTCGCCGCGACCGCGCTTTTGAGTCAGTCTCACGGTAACACGTCGATTCGGCAGCGAGTTGAAGAAGTTCGGTTGCGAATCGTAATAAGCCGTGCCGCCAATCGTTTCCACATCGGCAGAGCCGCCACGAATTCTGATTCGCACGTCGTCGTCAA
>DAIOGT010000286.1:0-5470 GCA_036745095.1 Pyrinomonadaceae bacterium | reverse complement strand
TCGAGTGGCAGAAATCCCTACTCAAGGCGGACCAATCTTAACTCCCCCTAGCCGCCTAGTTTGCGGCACCGCTGCTCCCTGACGCTGCCGGCTTCAGCATTCCGTGCATCCCGATCCAGCGCACAAAGGCTTCGAACCAACCTGTGCTCGTCGTCTCCTTCGGGTACATCCCGAAGCCATGGCCGCCCTTTTCATAAAGATGGAATTCGACGGGATGCTTCGCTGCCTTCCAGCTATCGATGAGCCCGTAGCCACTGTTCGCGAAGAAAGGATCGTCGGCAGCAAGGGCGATGAAGAGAGGCGGCGCGTCGGCCGGCACTGTCAGCGGAGCAAGAGGACCGTAGATGTTGCCGATGAAGGCTGGCTTCGCATCCTCGCCCGCCAGAGTGGTCGCCATTGTCAGCATTGCGCCGGCGGAAAAGCCAACCATGCCGATCCGGTGGGGATCGACACGCCACTCGGCAGAACGTTTCCGGATCAGTGCAAACGCAGCGCGGGCGTCGGCAATCTGTGGCGCGAGACCGGCCATCGCCTTCTCAGGTTCGAGGCGCGGCGGCCGCGGCGTTCCCGAAAACATTTCCCGCATGGACTGCTCGAACGCCGGCATGTCTGCGGGGGTCTGGTTCAAGCGATACTTAAGGACGAACGCGGCGACACCTTTTTCCGCTAGTGCGCGCGCCACGTTCCAGCCTTCATTCTCCATGGACAAGGTGCGAAAACCGCCGCCGGGCGCAACGACAACTGCGGCGCCGCTTGCCTTGGCTGGATCCGGCAGAAAGGGCGTCAACGTCGCAACAGTTACATTGCGGGCAAACCGGCTGCCGTACTGGCTATGCCAGGACTCCGGGTTCTTAGCATCGGGCAGAGGACCGGTCCCGATTTCGATCGCAGTAGGCTGCGAAGGCGTAGGGATGGGCGTCATCCTGTTGTCTTGCGCCTGGGCCGGCGCGGCGAGCACTGCGACGAACGCAAGCGAAGCCACCACCAAACGAGAAGTGAATACCCCCGCGAACGACGGTTTCGTCCAGAGACTCGACAATTGCCTCATGCCTCATTCTCCTCCGACCGTGGTTGATTCGTAGTCAAGCCATACTGCCCTACAGATGGAGCAAAACCGCTTCTTGACGCCGCGGCAGTGAATGCCTCCGGCTACTCACCGATGGACGGGTTGTTTCTCAAGAACTCGAGCGTACTCTTCGCTAAACTGCTGGGTTGCGGATACCACAGCTTGTTCGTATCAACTACCTTCTTTCCATTTACTTCTACACTGAGTTCGAGCAGCCCTCCTTTGACCACTTCCACCTCGACATCGTTTTCTTTTCTCAACTGTTCCGCCGCACGGGCGGCAATATACTTTTTGATCGGTCACACAGGGCAATAGCGGATTTCTACCTTTCGCATGTTTTGCCTCCTCCCATGGTTAAGCCACGTTACGTAATCGGCCGCTCGGACTTGAAAGCAACTCATCAGGGGTTAGTTGTCGCGTGCGGCAGCATGTAGCTCAAATTTCTAACTGAGGTTCCTGCGGCCTGCGATGGTCCAGCGCCGTAAGAACTCCGAAAACTGCGCCAGCAACTCCAGCAATCGATCCAGTCACAGCTACCAATCTTCCTTGCCATTCGGACCACTGACTGAGGTGAAACCCAAAGAAAAGTCCGGCAACTGCCACTACACTACATACTTGATCGCCTCTAACTTTCGATATTGCTTTCCTTTCCATGTTCTGCGATTAACGCGATCGATTCTTAACACACATTTCTGGTAGGTGTGCCACGGGATACAACAGATGCACCCGCCTCGTTTACCGAAAAAACGAACAGTTGGCAGGAACGGCCTGCTTTCAATGTGAAAGTTTGCCCTACTTTGGGGAAAAGCCGCAATCAAGATGGCCGCGCAAAATCAGACAACGAAATTGTGGAAGAGTTAGAAGGAATTGAACAGGGCATATACATTGTCGTGGAACGCCCGCATGTTCTGGAGCACAGCGGGATCTATCTGAGTGCTGGGACAGGAACAAATAGGACATTTTCCGTCGACCTGGCAATTATAGAGATGGGCAAAATCTAGCAACGCATTCAACACCGATCCATACTCCGTTTACATTTCACACGGCATCATCTCTGATATGAGCCCCACGCGCCTGATCCACTTCTTTCATTTGCAGTTGTCCTTGTCGTCAATAAATATCTCGAAGCGCTTTCTTGCTGGACTGGCATCATCACGGCGTCGATCGAACTCACATTCATTGCCTTCGTGATCGCGTCGCCCTTCATGATTGAATGTCCGATTCCATCACGACCGATGCCACGAGAGCAGGATCCAACCCCAATCGGAAACCGAAATAAGGTTTTTCTTTCGACGCTTCCTCAACCTGAAAGGTGACCGGCAAATCGACCGTGAATATCAAGTAATGCCTGGGATCGTAACAAAATATCTCCCACCCCGATGCATTTGACCCCGGCGCGAAATAAATCAAAAAAGCACTTGCGAAACCGAACAGTTGCACATATACTTGCAACCGATCAGTTTCACGAACAAAGAAACCCTATGAGAAGAGACGTTTTTCAAGCCATCGCCGATCCGACAAGACGGGCGATTATCGCGTTGATAGCGTTGCAGGCGATGACGCCTAACGCGATCGCGCAGCATTTCGAAACGTCGCGGCAGGCGGTTTCCAAGCACTTGCGCATTTTGACCGAGTGCGAGCTTGTGACGCAGGAGCAAAAGGGCCGCGAGATCTACTACGGGCTTGAGATCGAAAAAATGATAGAGATCGACAAATGGCTGAAGCACGTGCAGGAGATCTGGGAAGGCAACTTCAAGCGTCTCGATGCGTTACTTGCCGAGTTAAAGCAACAAGAGAAACAGGAGCGAAAGAAATGAAACCCGCCGAAGCAAGCCTGCCGTCAGATACCGAGGTACTCGTCAAGCGGAGCTTCGATGCTCCCGTCAAACTGGTGTGGCGGGCGTACATGGAACCGGACCTGATGCGTCGTTGGTGCTCGGGCCTCCCCGGTTGGTCGATGCCTGTCTGCGAGATGGATATGCGCGTCGGCGGAAAGTATCGGTGGCGCTGGCGTAGCGACGAGGACGGCCAGGAGTTCGGATTCACTGGCGAGGTTCTAGAAGTCGTGCCGCACGCGAGAATCGTGCATACCCAAATCTACGATCCAGGCGACTTGGGCATTTCCATGGGGAGCGAACCATCGATCGTGACCGTCACCTTCCAGGAAGCTGGCGGTATCACGAACATGACAACCACGATCAAGTTTGCCTCGAAGGCCGACCGCGACGAGGCGTTCGCAACCGGCATGACAGACGGCATGGAGATGAGCTACAAGCGGCTCGACGGAGTCCTGGCCGAAGTGTAACGAGTGACAATTATGAGGGAGCTCTTCGCCGTTGTTCCTCTTGTAGCTGAATTCGCAAGAATTCAGCTCTTCATGATGACGAAGACGGTCTCCATAACCAAAGGAGTTGATTTGGTTTGGGACCGCCTGCACCCGGGATTTGTCTAGTTGGTGGCCATTATCGACTGGTTTAGTCGCTATGTGCTGAGTTGGGAAGTATCGATCACGCTGGAATCGAACTTCTGTGTAGCAGCCCTGGATTGGGCCTTACAATTAGCTCAACCGGATATCTTCAACACGGACCAAGGTGCGCAGTTCACCAGTCACGACTTTACCGAGCGGTTAGTGGCGCAGCAGATTCAAATCAGCATGGATGGACGCGGCCGCGCCTTGGACAACATTTTTGTGGAGCGCTTGTGTCGCACTGAAATACGAAAACATGTTTGGTATTGCTCAAAGACTAAATTACGTCATATAACCCGCGCTTGCAGCGGACTCGCCATGAGCGGGCTTCTTTGTTAAGTTGCGTGGGCGAGCCGCTCAAGCGCAGCGTTGGATGGCTCATTTAGAGGATGGATAAAGAATTTGTCATCGGAGATCGAGTCCGAATATCGGACCAGTACCATTGGGCCCAAGGAATTACTGGCACGATTGCTGAGCCGCCCGAGGCGGTCGTCTCAATGGTGGATGAGTGGCAAGGCCCTTGGCGAAAAGTTGAAGCGTTAAGAGGACCGCTGCGTTTCTATTGGGTGGAATTCGATGAGCCTCACAGGGATGCTGACGGTGATGGGCCATACTTCGGTGCCGAAATTGATTCGGCTTTCTTATCCTTCGAACGGTTAATGTGACGTGCGCTTTATATTTTGCCGCCATCCAACAAGCGCTTGGAGCGGACTCGCCGGTGAATAGCCTTTATTCGTAGTTGCGTGGGCGAGCCGCTCAAGCGCAGCGTTCTGCGCTAGAGTTTATGTCACACAAGACGCGCATCATGTACATCGAAAGCAAAAGCGATGGGCTCGTTGGCCCAGCGCGCATTGGTCGAGTCACATTTTCAAAAACTGGAAAATCTGTTACCTATCGCGGGATAGAGTTTGGTTCATTGAAGGGAACCGGATTCAAGGCGAATTTTTGGAATCCGGAAACGGGCGAGCAATATTGGATCTCAGGGTGTAAGAAAGACGGTCTCGATTCGCTCTACGCGAACGAAGTCGAAATCGATGAAGATGTTCGTGAAGAGTATTGGATCACAATAAGAAATAGGCCCGACCTAAAAAAGAAGCGTTCCTTCAAATGTGTGGGCAAGTATTCGAAGTAGCCTATTTGATTCCGCGGCGCGCAGAACAAGCGCTTGGAGCGGACTCGCCGGTGAGTAGCCTTTATTCGTAGTTGCGTGGGCGAGCCGCTCAAGCGCAGCGTTCGGTTGCTTCCCTTATCTTTAAGGAGACTCGAAAACGATGAAACTCACAGTGGGCGTCATGCTCATGGTTCTGATGTCCGTTTCATTCGCTTCGCCTTCGCCATGTGGTAAGAGCGGAATGACGGCATTGCGTGCTAATGACGGAAGCGGATTTCTATTCTATGTTTTTCGTGATGGTCCGGACTTATACTTCGGGCTCACGGGAAAACAAGTTTCTTTTCCGAATGACACGAATGGTCCTAAGCGCTTTATTATCGACGGCATATTGTACGAAAATCTTATCGTGAAACCCTCGGAGTTCATGAAATCGGAAAAAGGTCTCAGTGATTTGGACATACTGAAGAAACATCAAGCTTACGAATTCGAATATATGCAGAAGACGCCCACGCCTCTCCGCAAGCTTGTCGAAGTTGGACCACGCGTAAAGGGTGAGAGAAACGGCCAACCCAGCTTTACGTTTTACCTGTGGGAGGCTATGAACCCGCAGGATGAAAAAGGAGCGCGCCAATATTTCTTGACTAGTGTGTCTGCGGGGGAGGTTGTTGTGTTAACGGCGATCGTACCTAACCAATCAGCGGAAGACCTTGCGATGCAGGCTTTCGAAAGCTATGTGAGTTCGTTCCAACACGTGCTCAAGAAGGAACAGTGTCCGGGAAAATAACAGCGCAACCGAACACGCGCTTGGAGCGGACTCGCCATGAGC
>DAIOGT010000285.1:0-5471 GCA_036745095.1 Pyrinomonadaceae bacterium | reverse complement strand
TTCCACTGAAACCGATCTGCGACTTGAACACACCATCAACGTAGACGTCGGCGGTTCCACCCTTGGTACTCTTCGCGAAGTGATAGACCACTGCGCCGGTCTTTCCAGCGGCAACATCGAAGGTGAGCTTCACCGAGCCGGTGCCGTTCTTATTAGGGTTAACGCGGAAATGCCCGCCACTTGCGTCAGCATCCGAAACCTGATGCCAGCCGGACGAGTATGTGAGCTGCGCCGCATTATCTTCGAGGCATGTGGTGGCGCCACCGCACGACGCATTACCGGTGAGCGCGTACGTGTTGCCCATGCTCGCCACGTCGGAGGCGCTGTCTCCGCGCAGCGTGACGTCCTGGGCCACCGGGTAGCTGCGCGCAACGAGCGCGCCGATCAGATCACCGGGGCCTGGCCCACCTACCTTGTCCGCCGAGATTACGAGGGTGATCGTGCCGTCAGGATTAAATCCGCTCTCCGGATCCGCGGCGCCCAGTCGCTCCGCCGGCGAGACGTTCAGCACGACCGCGCTGACTGTCTGCGCGATGCCGTATTCGAAGGTTGCGACTCCCTGAGCGTTAATATTCATGCCGATATAGTAGCGGCCAACGAACGCGGTGGAAGTCGGATGCGGCGCAACCGGCGCATCCGGATAACTCCAGAGTATGCGCCACATGCGGTTCGGCGTAAGCGAGGCGAGATTCGCCATCTTCAACTTGAACACGAGCTTGCGCGAACCATCAGCGAAGAAGGGCTCACCGATCGACACCCACTCGATGTCCATATCGCCTTCGAGGGGCGCGCCGATCTGATCTCCGGTTTCATCGTCGAGAATTCGCACGCCCTCAGCACCGCACGAACTACCCGCGGGCTTCGAGACCACTGCGTTGGTTCCGCAAGAAGTGCCGGCTGCGTTTGCTGCGCTCACCCGATACGTGTAAGTCGAAGTTGCGTCTCCGGAACTGTCGACGTACCGGCGCGCATCGCCTCCAAGAGTCGCGATCATCTGCTCAGCGCCGCCGGTGCTGCGATAGACCGTGTAGCCGGTGACCGGGGAGCCCCCGTCTTCCGACTGCGACCACGTAATAGTGCTGACCGTGCCGTTCCGCGTGACTGTCAGACGTGGCGCGCCGGGGACAGTTGCTTGCGTTGGATCAGAGCCGAAGAATAACCGTCGCCCACCCGTCTGACGTGCGATTGTGCCGTAGGCGGTGTAGGAGTTTCCGCGCGCGTCGTCCGGTGATTGCACGCAGCCGCCAATGCAACCGTCTGCGTAGCCGATCGTCATGCGTCCGAACCTATCCACGTCTGCATCGAAGAAGTCGAGCAGGTTACGGTGGATCTGCGAACCGCCTCCGAGGTGAATGCCGCCTCGTTGGATCGGATCGTTTGGCGTGGCGTTGACAGTGATCCAATGCGCTCCGCCGTCGTAAGTGTGGGCCACATAAAGATGCCACACAGCCTCGGAATTGAAGCTATTGACAGATCCTTCAGCGGTGGTGCCGTAGAAGGCCATCGCAGCACGGCCGGCGCTGCCGGCGACTACGGCGGGAAAGACCGCATGCTTAACACCTACCATCGATCCAACGTCGTAGACACTGGTCCAACTTTTCCCTTTGTCAGCCGATACGGCCATCGCTGGAATCTTGTCTTCGTTCACGAAGCCCAGGTAGAGCAGGCCGCCGTCGTCAACCGCAACAGAAGGATCACTGCCGCCGCCTGCGGTTCCGGGCACAGTGCGCACCTTCCACGTCGTTCCATTATCTTCGGAGAGTGCAATCCCGTTCTCGTTTGTATTGACTGGTCCAACACACGACGCATTGGGAACATAGACAGTGCCATCAGGCCCGACCTTCACATGTCCGTGTAAACCCGCGCACTGTCCCAGGGTGGCTGTGTCGGGCGAAGCCAGAACGTACATCGGCACTGCTGGTCCGAAAGTCAGCCCGCCATCGACGCTGAGTGCGCAGTTGGCGAAGGCAATGTCCTGCGCACAGTAGTAAACCGCGTTCCGATAACCCGGAAGCGGAGGAACAGGAGCGTGGAACGGCCCGCCACCGAGCGTCTGGTGATCGAAGCCTGAGCCGAAGCCGGCCCCCTGGCTCGGGAGCCAGTTGGTACCATCATCATCAGTGAACGACGACGCACTCGCCGCTGGAAGAAGCAGCAGGTGCGAGAGAAACGTGCGATTCGTTTGGTGATCGGAGAAGAGAATGGGGTCGAAGCTCTGCTGCGCAATAACCGGCGATACGTCCTTCCACGTCGAGGGCGGTGTCTGCGGGCAACTTTGATCATCGAACCCGACGCGAAGTGTTTGCAGCAGCGCCTGGAGCATTACGTTCCCCGTGGTCCAATTCACACCGATGTTGGGCTCGTCCTGCGAATTTTTTGTCATGCCCGCTTCGATCTGCGTTTCGCTGGGCGTGTGGCTCTGGTATCGAGGCCGCGGTCCAGGATCAATCGGGGCCGGCGACAGCACGACCGGATCAGTGGCGGGTGGAGTGGTTCCCGGAACTGGGGCCTCCGAAATAATTACTACTCCAGCATAGTCGGAGGGCGTCAGCACGGCCTGACCTTCAAAAGGACAGACCTCCACTTGATATGTACCGGTGGCTAGATCATTCCCAGTTGCGTAGTGGATGGGTTCCGGGCTTGTGCCAGTGTCCTGCTCGGCCACGACAGCACCGCCGTAGTACAACTTCAACACGATGTCGTTTACGGGAACAGTAGAAGCTACAACATCGATTGTTTTTGTTTTTGGACCGATTACGAAATCGTGCCGCGGTCCGCAAGCCGGAGCCGTGTACTGCCCCTGGAAGGTCAAGGTGTTGTTGTCAGCCAGGACCTGTTCCGGAGTTGACGGCAGCAGCGCGAACACCGCGAGTAGAGTGAGTGCTAAGCCAAAGATGAGAACCCATTGCAGACGTTTTAAACCACGATACTGTGTATACCACTCGGACATGGCAGATCTCCTTTGCTGAGCCGGTAGAAGATCTTCAAGCGCGGCGAATAGCAATGGATGGCGCACCACGGCCCGTGACTAACTCATTACGGTTCCCAGGTATGGTGACGTACCTGGCATGCGCCGCACTCCTCAGCTCGTTAGTCGTTATGTTCGCAGGGGCGTCGGGTAAAAGACATCGGGGTCTGGCGGGCCAATACTCTCAACTCGCAAGCAACCATGGGTTACAGTCAGATAGCGTTTAAGTTGCAATTATTCGCTTAGGGTTGTGAGTCATTACGACTTCAAAATGGGTCGTATTTAACTCGCACATCGCTTGCAAACCCTGTGACTGCTGATCGCGTGACTTTCGGGCAGCCACCGATAGAGAGCTCGCGAAGCCGCGGCAGGGTTGTAAGAAACGGAATGCCCGCGTCGGTGATGAACTTGCAGCCTTCGAATGAGATCTCCTCGAGCGATCTGATCCGGCTCAACAGCTCGAGGCTCGCGTCTGTGATCAGTGTGTAGCCCGCGTGGTACTTCTTGAGCTTCGGCATAGCGACGAGATGACTCGTCGCGACGTCTGTAGTGTCGCGGCAATACATGAGAGTCAATGTTTCGAGTTGTTTGCTCTGCCCCACGTGACGAAAACCATCATCGTCAACTCCGATGGACACGAACTCTTTCAGAGCAGGGAAGTCGGGCAAACTCGCGAGCGCCGCGTCATCAACAAACTTGCAACTCACGGCGAGACCTTTCAATGCAGGCATCCGCGAGAGCGCAACAAAGCCTGGTCCTTTCAAATTCGGACATTCACGTCCCCAGAAGTATTCGAGGGTTTGCGATCGACTAAGCGATCGAAAACCTTCATCGGTCGCAACGGCGCCCTGGCCCATCAACATGCGAAGTTTTGGCAGCGTCGCAAGGTGTCGCATCCCGTCGTCGTCGCAGAGGTTATCGTTACACCCAAGGAAAGCCAGGTTCGATAAACCGTCGAGGTATTGAAGATCATCACCACGCAAACGCGACGTGTGCCAGAAGAAACTCAAACCTGTGACTCCATCGAGTCCACGCAGGTTGTTCAGTCCGATGTGAGTGAAGGGACCATCGATCAGAAGGTTTGTCGGTTCAGCACTAAAAGACAGCAGCCCGAATTCAGGCTCGCCTGCTTGCGAGGTTGCGAAAGCGGGAAACTCGTGCAGCAGCGCCAGACCCTCGTCCGTCACATTCCGCCCGGTTTTGAAACGACTGAGTTTGGGTTTTCCTGCAAGCGCAGCTATCGCACCGTCGCCTGTGTTGCAGCCTAATAGATCGACTTCCCGGAGGTGATCGCAGAACCGGAGGTTCGCAATACCGTCGTCAGTGATGTTCGCTTGCCAGTACATCTGGAACACACGCAGCTCGCGCAGGTGGGCCAATGCTTCCAGGCCACGATCGGTGATTTGCCCGTCGAGGATCAGCTTCCGCAGTTGCGGCATGCGAGCGAGATACTGAAGTCCTTTGTCCGTGAGACGTTTTGAGCCGTTGAGATTGAGTGACGTTATTTGATCGAGCTGCGAAATGATCTCGAGATCGTCATCGCCGATCATATTTGCCGAGTTGATACTGGTGAGCCCGAGGTCTTTGATGACGCCACACAAGTTCTCCCAGTCTCGCTTCGACATCGGCTGGCGAGGCTCGATGCTGTTGCTGGTCCAATCAATGCGATAGAACGGCGGTTTGGTGCTCAGGACAACGCCCGTGGAATGCGGATCGCCAGCCGGCTTCGTACAGGACTCGACGAATTCAGCCCAGTCTTTAAAGCCATAAAGACGAGCGAGCACATCCTGGGCGTCAGACAACGTGAAGTTGTTTAGACGCTGTTGGGTATCGGGAAAATTGAAGAGCTTGTCGCGAATGAAGTCGCGAATCTGTTGGATGTTGAGCGCGCTATGAAAAAGATCGTTCAGCCTCGCGGCCGCTTCGGCGTCGGCTGCGTTATAAACAGCCAGCAGATCTTCAGCGATACGACGCTGTTGTACGAGCTCGGGAGGTTGTTCAGCCTGAAAGTGGTGAACGAGCCTCGGCCAACTTTCAAAGCCGTGCTCGCGCGCAAGCACGAACTGCGCATCGGCGAGTATCGGATCAGAAACGTTCGGTTTGTATTTACGCAGACGTTCAATAGCAGACGGATCACCGTTGCGTAATTGTTTCACCAGCTCCTTAGCTTGTTTGCGAAGTTGCTCGAGAGAGAGACGCCCGTGCAGACGAGGTGTTGAATCAGACATGTGATCTCCTTTCGTTAGCGCCCGTGTCCGCTCGCGGGCCAAAAGAAGATCGAGTTTGTTGCCAGACAAATGTTCAGGTGGGCTCAGCCCTTTCCGCGGACGGGTTGCGGCCTGTTACGCGGACAGAATGGTAACTCCCAAACGCCAGGCGAGCAACTCATTCAAAAACGATTTCGCGCAAAAAGGCGCAAAGGAAACGCCAAGGTCTAATCTTCCTTTACGTTTCCTTTGCGCCTTTGCGCGGGAGTGTTTACTTCCCCAGCGGGCTAATTATT
>DAIOGT010000284.1:0-5474 GCA_036745095.1 Pyrinomonadaceae bacterium | reverse complement strand
TACATAATTCATGAAGACGATTCCGGATGGATGTTTGCGGATGCGCTGACTGCTAAAGCGCGAGAAGGCGTGCGTGTTCGTCTTCTTTACGATTGGATGGGTGGCTTCGGCAAAACTTCGCGCTCCTTCTGGAATCATCTGCGTGCGTCAGGCGTCGAGGTACGTTGCTATAACGCGCCACGATTTGACTCACCGTTTGGGTGGGTCAGTCGCGATCATCGCAAGACGATCACGATTGATGGTCAGGTCGGGTTTGTCACCGGCTTATGCGTGGGGCGTATGTGGGTCGGTGTGCCCGAAAAGAAGATAGAACCCTGGCGTGACACGGGTATCGAAGTGCGCGGTCCCGCAGTGTCTGATATTGAGCATGCATTCGCTCAAGTTTGGGCGCTGACTGGTGAGGCCCTCAGCCAAGACGAGGTGGTTGAACGCGAGTCGCTCACGCAAATGGGCGACGTGGCCGTGCGCATTGTTGCGACTGAGCCTGCCACCGGAAGCATGATGCGCCTGGGCCAACTTATCGCGGCGCTTGCGAAAGAGCGACTGTGGTTGACGGATGCTTATTACGCCGCCACGAGCTCATACGTTGAATCCTTGCGTGCGGCGGCAAGAGACGGCGTCGATGTACGTCTGCTTGTTCCCAACGGGACTGACATCCCGATCTTGCGACCATTATCGCGCGCCGGTTACCGCCCCCTGCTGGAGGCGGGAGTCCGTGTGTTTGAATGGAACGGCACAATGCTGCACGCCAAAACGGCTGTGGCAGATTCAAAGTGGGGGCGCGTCGGTTCGACAAACCTTAACGTTGCGAGTTGGTTTGGCAATCTTGAACTGGACGTTGTGATCGAGGACGAGGGCTTCGCTCGCGAGCTGGACCAGATGTATCTGAAGGACCTGGAGAACGCGACGGAAATAGTATTGGATTCGCACCGAAAAGTAAGCGCACCGAACGAACCGGCACATCATCATCCGCTGATGACTAGTGGTGGAGGAAGCGCCGGACGCGCAGCAGCCGGAGCGCTTCGCATCAGCCACACAGTAGGCGCGGCCTTCACGAACAGGCGAGTGCTGGAACCGGTCGAGGCGCGCATCATGTTAACTGCGGGAATCCTGTTGTTGGCGTTGGCAATTCTCTTCGCCTGGTGGCCGCGACTGTTGGTCTACCCGCTGGTCGTCATTTTAATTTGGATTGCTCTCGCCCTTCTCTATAGAGGCTACCGGTTGAGACGTAGCACAGACCCGCAAACATTAGTTGAAAACGAGAAAGCAGAGGCGCATGAGCGCCAGCCACGAAGTGATCTATGACGAGCAAGTCACAATCGAATCCACTACCGGACCCAGAAATAGATGAAAGTCGAATGACTCTTGCATTCGCGCATCGTGTGTTGATTGCAACGTGTGTCGTCGTGAGTGTCCTCGCTGTGCTGATGTTTATCTGGTACGCGGCGGCCCTGTTGATGCTGGTGTTCGCAAGTGTGCTCGTCTCAATCCTGCTGCGCGCCTTCACCGATTTCGTAACTCGAAAAACCGGGTTGGGCCACGGGTTTGCGCTTGTGCTCGTTTCGTTAGGGCTGGTTGTGTTAATTGCGATCACCGCGTGGTTAGTCACCGGACGCATTGGCAGTCAAGTGGCGGAGCTACGGCTGCAACTTCCGCAAGCCGTGCAGAACGTCAGAAATTATCTCGGACAGTATGAATGGGTGCGGAACGCGTTAGACAGCTTGCCGACCTTTAACGATTGGCTGGCTCGACGCGGCGGCACCGTTGTTTCCCAACTAACTGGAATAGCGTCGTCGACCGCTGGCGTAGTTGTAAATATCTTTATCGTGGGCATCCTTGGAATCTATCTTGCGTCGCAGCCTCGCGTATATTCACAAGGCCTGAAACATCTGCTGCCCTTAAGCTACCGAGCGCGCGCCGGAGAAGTATTGAGTGTCATTGATGATGGTCTGCGACGTTGGCTCGTCGGCCGGTTTGCTCTGATGGTGATCAACGGAGCACTCACAGCCATCGGATTGAAGCTTCTCGGGATACCCCTCTCCCTGACGCTTGGGTTGCTTGCGGGGCTACTGAACTTCGTTCCGAACTTTGGACCATGGATCGCGGCGATACCGGCAGTGCTGATTGCGTTTCTGCAAGGTCCGCAACAAGCATTGTACGTCGCCGTGCTCTACCTCGTGCTGCAATCTGTGGACGGTTACTTGTTGACTCCGCTGGTTGATCGCAAGAGTGTCGAACTACCTCCCGTGTTGACGATCACAGCTCAGGTGATATTGGGTTTGGCTTTCGGCTTCATAGGCATTCTATTAGCTTCACCGCTGACAGCCGTGGCGCTGATTCTCATTAAGATGCTTTACATTGAAGATCTACTGGGCGATCGAATGATGCCAACGCCTGAGGACGCTAAATCAAGGGGGAAAACATGAGAATGACGCAGGCAGTGCCCAACGACGAGAACCGAACCACGACGAATGCGTTATGGTTTGTACTTGCTTTTTCGCGACGTCATATCTGCGGTTGATCGCAACGTGGTAATGGCGACCGCCTTCAGCCATCGTAGGTGAAATCGGCGACGATCGGTAAGTGATCCGAAGCGATAAGCGCCAGTCGACTGCGATGGACCGCAACACTTTTCACTTCAAGAGGTGAATCGTAATAGATGTGATCGACGTGTGCTAACGGCAGAATACCTGGATAGGTCCAGGCTCGCCCTAAGCGACGCCGCGGTTCGGCAGTGTTGAAATGTTTTCCCAGCAAACTTGAAACGAGTCCTCGCGGCCACTCGTTGAAATCGCCGAGCAGCAGACGTGGTCTCTCGCGATCAGAATGATCTCCCAGCACTTCGATCAACCGCGTTGCCTGATAACGCCGCTCAAAAAAGCCGGTGCCCAAATGCACGTTGTAGATTCGCAAGGGAGGCGTACTCGGTTGTTGACCTCCTAATGCGAGGATCACTTCGAGGCACCCGCGCGGCTCTTTTTTGTGCAGCGTGATGTCGTGATTGTGCTGTTCAACGATAGGCAGGCGTGTGAGCACCGCATTCCCGTAGGCTCCGCCGTATAGCCTTCGGTTCTCACCAATCCGAAAATCAAAGCCAAGTGCTTCCGCGATGGACCGTACTTGATTTCGCTCGAGTTCGCCCTCATCCATGCCGACTACTTCCTGTAGCGCGATGATATCGGACTCTGTCTCTTTTAAAACCTGCACTATGCGCCGGGGAGACACGCGTCTGTCGAGACCACGGCACTTGTGAATGTTGTAGGTCGTGATGCGAAACGTAGCCATACTCGATAGTTCACTAATTCAGCTCAGCTTTCCTATTCATATCCGCTGCGGCGAAATTTAAAGTCAAGATTAGAAAATAAAAGTCAAAAAGAGAAAAGACAACGTTGGTCGACTCAGAGCTATAACCGCACCTTGACCAGCCTTTCGGGTTTGATGAGTTGAACACGAAGGGAAGCCAGGAGGAGACTTATGGACGAAAAGCAGAGCAACTTACACAAGGATTCCGATTTTATTCTATATCCAACTAATAAAGTCATCGGCATTATTGATGACGCCGCCGATTGTAAAGCCGCTCTGAAGGACCTAAACGACGCGGGCTTTACGGCTGCTGAAATAGAAGTCCTGAGCGGCGAAGAAGATGCGCACCGCCTTGATCCAACTGGAGAAGAGCATGGACCACTCGCACGTTTTGCGCGCTGGATCGAGAAGGCAGGCGACAGGGAAACTGAACATGTCAAACGTCACGAACAGGAAGTGCTGGCAGGCCATTTCGGCATTGGAGTTAGCGCGAAAGAACCGGAAGCACGTGAAAAAGTACTTAAGATTCTGAAGGCTCACAACGGGCACTTCATCAACTTTTATGGTCAGTGGGCGATTGAGACAATGGAACGCTGACCCGAACGCATAAGGAGTTAACAAATGAAACTAATACGAAGTGCAGCGCTCGCAGTTGTTTGTGCGCTACTCATGTCGGCGCCGTTGCCGCACAAGATTACAGCCCGAGGGGAAGTTGGGGCGCAGCAAGCCGGAACCAAAGTTAACTACGCACCGATTCCCGGGGGCGAATACAAGATCGATCCGGCCCACAGCGTTATCGGATTTGCGATCCGGCATTACGAAATTTCTTTGGTACGAGGACGCTTCAAGAATTTTACCGGCTCGATTCGTTATGACGAGGCCGACGTTTCGAAGTCATCAGTTGAGTTCGCCGCTAAGATCGAGAGCATCGACACCGGCGTCGATGCTCGAAATGCTCACTTGCGCACCGCAGACTTCTTTGACGCGACGAAGCATCCGGAGATGACTTTTAAGAGCACCAGTGTCGAGCGCAAGGCCGGGGACCAATATGTTCTGCACGGCGACTTCACGCTCAAGGGAGTGACCAAGCAAATCTCACTTCCGTTTACGATTACAGGCGCGATTAAGGATGCGCAGGGCAACACGCGCTTCGGTGTCGCCGCTCAAACAAAAATCGACAGACGCGACTACGGTATTACCTGGGGTAAGGCTATGGCGAATGGCGGCTTGGATGTCGGAAACGAAGTAATGATCGATCTCCAGCTTGAGGCAGTTAAACCGGCGCCGAAGCCTGCCGGCGAATGAGACAAAGACAAACTGATAAAGGAGAAGAACGAACAATGGGAAATAGATTCTTAACTACGATCGCGAGTCTGCTGATCCTCGCGGCTTTTTGTGTAACTGCTAACGGCCAGGGCGCTCCCTACAGACTGACGGACAAACAGGTAAAGAAACTGATCGAGCAGCTGAGAAAGGACACCGGCAAGTTCCGCAAGAGTCTGGATTCGTCACTCGACAAGAGTCGTCTCGATGGTACTAACCGCGAAGACAACATCAACGAATTCTTGAAGGATTACGAGAACGCAACGGAGCGGCTTTATGAAAGGTTCAAGGATAACAAGTCTGTCTCAGGTGACGTTGAGGCCGTACTCGACGGCGCTGTACGGATTGATAATTTTATGACGCGGCAGTCTCTGCGTGGGCGAGCTGAACGTGACTGGGAAAAGGTTCGCCAAGACCTGCGGCAACTGGCAGAGGCCTACAATGTCACGTGGCGGTGGTGGTCAGTGTCCTGAACCAGGGCTACTCACGAGGATAGAACTCATGTCAGATAACGATCGTTTTAAACCGTTGCGGTCACGAACGTGTTTGTGCGGAGTATCGCAAAGGCAAAGAACGATCCCGCAGCAGCTGACTGAGCTTTGCATGCAGTTTCTTCGAAGCGAGGGTAGCAGGACCGGATTTGGCTTGTCTGAGAAGGGTGCCAGGTCTTAGGTTTTCTTGCTTTGCACCCTTTTGAAAATGCTTATCACGAATATATCTTTGCGGATTGTTTGGATCTCGGTGAAAGTAGTAGCTCTTATACCAGACCGTTCCATCAGCGAAGACCACCTTGTCCAACCTTAAATCGACATGACGAAATCTAATCGGATAATTGTTATTTAATAGAA
>DAIOGT010000283.1:1653-5484 GCA_036745095.1 Pyrinomonadaceae bacterium | reverse complement strand
ATAACCCAGGGAATACTCTGGGGCTTCATTTCGCACGTTGGCCTTTATCTGATCGTTGGCCGTCGTAGAGAAATTCATCCCGTGATGTACGTGCTTGCGCTGGTCGCGATCGGGTTGCTGCTGTTGGAACATTCGGAGTTAGCAAAGGCGTTGTATGAGCAATAAAAGTTTGGCTGTTGTCGTTCTTCTGTTCCTTACAACTGTCGTCACGGCCCAAACGCCGGCTTCGAGTCCGAGCCCTTCAGACAAACGCGGACTCGGCGTTGAAGGTACTGGGCCAACTACCAACGCGACATCGGATCAACGCGCGCGCGAGGCGAAACCCGAACTCGTTCTCCAAACCGGCTACAACAATCTTTTCGGCGCCACGCGAATGCTCTTCAGCCCCGACGGCAAGCTGCTCGCCACCGGCACGTATCGCAGCAACACGATCAAGCTTTGGGAAACTGCGACTAATCGCAAGCTGCGTGATCTCTCGAGTAGCGGCCAGGCCGCATTAGCACTTGCTCCCGCAGTCGCGTTTAGTCGTGACAGTCGTCTCATCGCGGCTTCGGGCAGCGACAACTCAGTAACTGTTTGGGACGTGCTGACTGGGCGTGAGTTGCACCGTCTCGGCGGCGTGCAAGGCTCGGTAATGGGTTCGCTCGGTGTTTTCTTCATCGGCTTCGCTTCGGACAATCGCCTGATCACTGTCAGTGACGCAGCGCGCGTTTGGGATCTTTCAACCGGACGCGAGCTGCGCGCGCTCGAAATGGGTCTGCAGGGCGTCACCGCCATTAACGGTTCCGATGGCGGCATGACACTCTCGCCTGACGGCACTCAACTCGCTTTTCTCAGTGATGAAGGTGGCGAAGTGCGCGTCGTGGATCTCTCCTCAGGTCGGGAAGTTCGTCGAGCCAAGCTGCCGGAAAAACAGATCGATAGCGCGCAACTTTCATTTACTCCTGATGGACGACTGCTGACCGCAGCCATTTACGATAGACGTTTCAAACTCTGGGACCTCACTGCGAAGAAAGACCACGAGCTTGGACCAGCGAGTAAAGAGTTTTGCCAGGTAAAGTTTAGTCGCGATGGACGACTGGTTGCGCTCTCGGATAACTACACCGTAAAGCTGTGGGACGTTGCGACCTTGCGTGAATTGCCCGCTGTGAAAGTTCCAAACAGCGGCGCCTACCCGCAAAGTGATGCTTACATCGCTTTCAGCGAAGACGGAAAACGAATCGCCACGGGCGGCTTCGATACAGACATCATTGTTTGGGAAACCGAAACCGCTAAGCGAGTCTCAAACCTCATTGGACGTGCGAATATGGCGCACAACGTGGTGTTTAGCGCCGACGGAAACGAGCTCACGTCGGGGGGAAACACACGGTGGGACCTGCGCACCGGCCGCGGGTTGCGCATTACTCCAGCCACCGGTGAAAAGTCATTTGATGTCGTCAGTCCGGATGGACGTCTCGTTATCGTCAGGAAAGCCAACACGAACGTGCTCACGGTTGTTGAGAGTCCGAGTGGCAAACAACTATTCACGCTCACGCCGTCGGGCGAGACCGGAAACGTTATGCGGACGCTCTTCAGTGCTGACAACACGATGGCTGCGGTCGTATACGGTGCTGCCGAAGATCAACAACAGGCGCCAGGGGGATCTTTCACACGCGGTGCGCAGGTCAAGATTTGGGACTTGAAAAGCGGCCGCGAGCTGCGCTCATTGACGACCAGCGAGATTCCCATGGAAGCGAAGTTCAGCCCCGACGGGCGAACAATCGCCGTCATCAGCGGTATGGGCCAGGTCTCGCTCTTTGACGTGCAATCAGGCAGCCGGCTGCGTGATCTCACCTCTTCGCCAATGAGCTCCTTAACACAGTTGCCGACGATCAAACCCGGTCAGATGCCCACCATGCCAAACATGGCCGACATCGCCGCGATAGTCACGAGCACGCTCGGAACGATGTCGGCCGGAACGATGGGCCAAACAGTCACATCGCTCGCCTTCACAAGTGATGGTAAATTGCTGGCAACCGGAGGAGTCGAGTCGAAGGTGAACATCGACATCGCGGGCATGATGAGTGGCGCGAAGAATCAAAAGCCAAAAAAGGGAGCGAAGCAGCCGGATAACGCGGACATTTTGCGCGATATGAAGGTCGAAGCAGTGGGCCAGGTCCAGCTTTGGGACGTCACGACCGGCCGGATGATCGGGGCGATCAAAGGACACAGCCGCGCGGTGAGCAAAGTCAGTTTCAGTCGCGACGGCAAACTGCTGGCGACAGGTGGTACGGACAACACGATCAAGATCTGGGATGTTGCAACTCGCAACGAACTCCGAACGCTCGCGGGCCACACTGCCAGTATCGAGTCGATCGATTTCAGTCCTGATAATCGATTGATTGCTTCCGCGAGCGATGATGGCAGCACGTTTCTTTGGGACACCAAGACCGGCGAGCACCTGTTGACGATGATATCGCTCGACGATGGCAGCGAGTGGATGGTGGTCACGCCGCAAGGTTTGTTTGACGGCACGCCTGTTTCCTGGAACCAGATCCTCTGGCGCTACAACCAGGAAACTTTCAACGTGGCCCCGATCGAGTGGTTCTTCAACGAGTTTTATTATCCGGGTTTGTTGGCAGACGTTTTCGCTGGAAAGCGTCCCCGCGTGGCGCAGGACGTGTCGAAGAAAGATCGGCGCCAGCCCGTCGTGAGGTTGTCGCTCGTCGGACCAGCACCTGAATCAACGGTTGCGACACGCACCGTCAAAGTGAAGATCGATGTTTCGGATGCGCCCGCCGACAAAGATAATCCGCAAGGCACAGGCGCGCAGGACGTTCGCCTATTTCGGAATGGGTCGCTCGTAAAGGTGTGGCATGGCGATGTGCTAAAAGGACAGTCGAATGTTTCGCTCGAACAGGAGATCACAGTGACGGCTGGTCCAAACCGGCTGGTCGCGTACGGCTTCAATCGCGACAACGTGAAGAGCAAAGATGCGCCCCTTATGTTTACGGGCGCCGACACACTCAAGCGCAAAGGCACGGCGTACATAATCGCGGTCGGCGTCAATGAGTACGCGAATAGTCAGTACAACTTGAAATACGCCACCGCTGACGCGCGCAGCTTTGGCGATGAAATGCGTCTCCGCCAAACTCAACTCGGAGGATTCGAGCGCGTCGAAGTTGTCCCTTTACTCGATCAGGACGCAACGAAAGCAAACATTCTTGCCGCAATTAAACGCCTCGCCGGTGAGACTGGTCCACCGTCGCTGAAAGCCGGACCACTCGACGGATTGAAGCGCGCGGAACCCGAAGACACCGTCGTGATCTACTTCGCCGGACACGGCACCGCGCAGGCGCAACGCTTCTACCTGATACCGCATGATCTCGGTTACACAGGCGACCGCACAAAGCTGACCGAGCAGGGCTTGAACACGATGCTCGCGCACAGTATTTCCGACGTCGAGCTCGAAGCTGCGGTTGAAGGTCTCGATGCCGGACATTTATTGTTGATCATTGACGCGTGCAACTCCGGCCAGGCGCTCGAAGCAGAAGAGAAACGGCGTGGTCCAATGAATTCGAAAGGCCTGGCCCAACTCGCGTACGAAAAAGGTATGTACATCCTGACTGCGGCGCAGAGTTTCCAGGCGGCACTCGAAGCGGCGCAGCTTGGTCATGGTTATTTGACGTACGCGCTCGTCGAAGAGGGGATGAAAACGCCGGTGGCTGATACGACGCCGAAAGATGGTCTCGTGATCGTGCGTGAGTGGCTCGACTTCGCCACCGAGCGCGTGCCGCAGATGCAGGAACAGAAGATGAGCCAGGGTCGCGGGCTCGGCGTGGAAGAGATAAC
>DAIOGT010000283.1:0-1553 GCA_036745095.1 Pyrinomonadaceae bacterium | reverse complement strand
GGGCGCAAAAAAGTCACCGGGCAGGCGCTGTACGTCGATGATCTGACGTTTCCGGAAATGCTGCACGGTGCGACCGTGCGTAGTCCCGTCGCCCGCGGGAAGATTACAAACATCTCATTTCACGGCGACATTCCGTGGGACGAATTTGTGATCGTCACTGCGAAAGACATTCCCGGCGCAAACCACGTCGCGTTGCTCCTGAACGATCAACCGTATCTCGCGGATGGTCTCGTCAATCATCCTGAAGAGCCAATCCTGCTGCTCGCACACAAAGACAAATACCTGCTCGAAGAAGCACGTCGAAACGTGCGCATCGAGATCGCAGAGCTACCGGCAGTCTTCTCTCTTGAAGACTCGCTCGCCAAAAAAGAGATCATCTGGGGAGAGGACAACGTTTTTAAAAAGTTTCTGGTTGATAAGGGCAACGTTGACGGCGCATGGGCGAGCGCAGACTTCATCGTCGAGGGTGAATACGAGACCGGCGCGCAGGAGCAACTCTACATCGAGAACAACGGCGCGATCGCTATCGCAAATCCTGACGAAGGCGTGACGGTTTGGGGCTCGATGCAGTGTCCTTACTACGTGCACAAAGCACTCGTAAAGTTATTTGGTTTGCCGGAAGAAAAGATCCGCATAATCCAAACTGAAACAGGCGGCGGCTTCGGCGGTAAAGAAGAATACCCCTCGCTAATCGCCGGTCATGCAGCCCTCCTCGCGTGGAAATCAGGCAAACCCGTGAAGATCATCTACGATCGCGCCGAAGACATGGCCGCTACCACCAAGCGCCATCCTTCGCGTACGCGTCACAAGACCGCTGTGACACAAGACGGCAAGCTCCTCGCGGTGGAGATCGACTTCGCCATCGATGGTGGTGCTTATTGCACGCTGTCTCCGGTCGTACTTTCACGCGGAACCATTCACGCTGCTGGTCCATACGTCTGTCCGAACGTTCGCATTCACAGCCGCGCGGTCGCGACAAACATGCCGCCACATGGCGCGTTCAGAGGCTTCGGCGCGCCGCAAAGCATCTTCGCGCTCGAACGACATATGGACAAAGTCGCGCAAGCGGTTGGTTTGACGCCGGAAGAGTTTCGACGACGCAACTTCATTCACGAAGGTGAGACTACGGCGACCAGCCAGGTGATTCGCGAGCCCGTGGACATGGACCAACTACTCACGCGTGCATTACGGCTCAGCGATTATCATGCGAAGCGCGAACGTTTCGCCCGCGAGAACCGCGCCGCTAATGGTGGTTTCGCGAAGAAGCGCGGCGTCGGCTTCGCGACTTTTATGCACGGCGCGGGATTTACGGGTTCGGGCGAGGTCTATCTTCAATCAGTCGTGTCGGCTGAAGCGACGGCCGAAGGCAAAGTGCGAATACTTGCCGCCAGTACGGAGATCGGCCAGGGCACCAACACGATCTTCTCGCAGATCGCTTCTGAAGCTCTCGGGCTTGATCTCGACTCGTTCGAGATCGTCCAGCCCGACACGGGCCGCGTACCGAATAGTGGTCCAACTGTCGCCTCGCGCACTTCGATGGTTGTCGGAAAGCT
>DAIOGT010000282.1:0-5505 GCA_036745095.1 Pyrinomonadaceae bacterium | reverse complement strand
TGATGCGGCATGACTCCTAAATAGTAAATGGCTGACACACGCAGAAAACACCTTATCCTTTGTACTCTCGCAGTACTCTTACTCTCGTCATGTCACAGCGATACAACCACCTCACCTTCGGCTGTGAATAATCAAGCCAACCCAAGGCCGAATCTAATCGGTCGCTGGAGCCAGGTTGGGCCAGTGGCCGATGAGAGCACTATGGTATTCACAAATGATGGTAAGCTGATTTACTCCATTCATACCGGCGACAAGACTCAAGTGATCAACATGGTGTATGAGATATCAGGGGACCAGATAATCACAGACCAGCCGTCGAACCCGCGAACGGAGACCAGCAAGTTCTACTTCGAGCCGAGTGGTATCCTTGTAATTGATTATCAAGGTGAGAAAACCCGATTTAGGCGCGAACCTTAATGGTGGGAGAAGCTGCTATGAATTGTCCAGTTTGTGCGAGTGTCCAGCTCGTGATGTCGGAGCGACAAGGTATTGAGATTGACTACTGTCCTCAATGTCGAGGTGTGTGGTTGGACAGAGGTGAGTTGGATAAGGTGATCGAGAGATCCCTGGCTGACTCGTCCGGCCAAAGATTTGATCAGGAAACTCGCGGGCGCTCGCAGGATTATAAAAACTCTGAGCATTCTCGTGAACGCTATCAGGAAGGTCACTATAAGAAGAAACGAGGAGGGTTTTTGTCAGACCTCTTCGATTTTGACTAATCAAAGTCAGAGGTCGCGAGGCCGATCTGGAGGTCCACTCGGAACTTGATCGTCGATCGCGTTAACTAAACTTATGACACAAAAGCTACTCCTGGCATGCTTCATCGCCGTTTCAACGATAACGGTTCAGGCGCAAGCCGAGCCTCCTAACGCCGTCTTTTGGAACGAATTGCAAAAGCTCTGTGGCAAAGCTTTCGTCGGGTCAGTGGCCGCTGCTCCGGCCGATGACACGACATTCAAAGACAAGACTCTCGTAATGCACGTTCGTTCTTGTGAAAAGGATCGCATCCGCATTCCGTTTGTTGTTGGCGAAAACCGCTCGCGAACGTGGGTGTTGACCCGCAGAGAAGACAGAATCTTGCTTAAGCACGATCATCGCCACGAAGACGGCACGCCAGATACGGTGACCATGTACGGCGGGTTGACGACGAGCGTTGGCATGCCGACGCGGCAAATGTTTCCAGCCGATCAGGAAACCGTTAACACAATCCCCGCGGCGGCGACCAACGTTTGGTGGATCGATATCGTACCGGGCGAACATTTCAGTTATAACCTTCGCCGAATGGGGTCCGAGAGATTTTTCAGTATCAAGTTCGACTTGAAAACGCCGGTCAAGCCCCCGGAAGCTCCCTGGGGTTGGAAAGACTGAAACTGCGGAAGCTAAGCTCGGTCGAAAGATCCATCCACAAATCCGAAACTATTAAGGGCACGACCCGTCATTGGACGACCAGAGGGATCTTGTCAATCAAGAAAAGGCTTTAATCGCGCGGAGCTGGTGTTCGCACTCGCAGCCGTTCCCGTCTTTTTACCGATCAACCGCGTCAACTGATCCGGCTTGACGATCGCAAAACCGATTTTCTGTAATGCCTTGAGACCAACTGCAACCGCCGGCCACCAAAGCGGCAATGGCAGTGCTCGATAACGTTTGCCGATACGGTATGCGAGGACCAGTCCACTGAGATCCTCAGGTCCACACACGTTTTTGATTGTGATTCCCTTGTGCTGTTGCTGGATCAGTTCGGCGACAACCCTGCTGAAGTCGTCAACATGCATCGGAGCAAACCGAATATTCGAGTGGCCAAACAGTGCGGGAATGATTCGCCATCTGCGCGCGACCGCTAGCATGCGATCGATCCCCTCGTTTCCTTCACTCCCATAAATTTCCGATGGCCGAATGATCAGCAAACTTCGCCACTCCATCTTCTGAAGCTCCTGCTCGGCCGCGAGTTTCGACTCGCCATATGCACCACTCCCACGCGTCGCGCAGCGCGTGCTGATGTATACGAAACGACGACAACCATTTGCGCGCACAGCCTCAGCCAGTCGAACTGTTCCTTCCAGATTAACTTTCCAGTATTGCTCGTCGTCCGTCGCGTGGGTCACGCCTGCGAAGTGAACGACCATATCGAATTGCGCGTGTGATAGAGTCCGATTCAAATCTGACTCGAGATCCAAATCGATCACGAGCAACCTCGGGTCAGCAATCGGAATATCTTTCCGGTGACGGCCGCACCAGAGTTCCAGCTCGCTATTCAAAAGCAACTCGCGCAGCACGCCAACTGCGAGAGGCGACGAAGCACCGGTGACAAGGATTCGCATTATTTTGGGTTACGAGATGCGTTGTTGCAGCCAGCTTGGTATACGTAATAACATCGCCGCGTGACCGAGCCCCATTTTTCACTCGTGGTCCTTTGTTATCGAAGCGGCCAAAGCATTATTCCATTCGTCGAACGTTTGCAGCGAACGTTATCGCGCTGCAATTTTTCCTGGGAGCTCGTGCTCGTCGGAAACTACATCGAGGGAAGCGACGACGAAACGCCTCAAGTAGTCACAAAACTCGCCGAAGGCTCACCCAACATTCGCACTGTAATTCGACCCAAGCAAGGCATGATGGGATGGGACATGCGTATGGGTCTCGACGCGGCTCGCGGTACGTACATCGGAGTTATCGATGGCGACGGACAGTTTCCACCGGAGTCGATAATCGCCTGTCTTCTGAAGTGTGAACTGGAGGATCTGGACTTAACAAAAACGTACCGCGTCATCCGCGACGATGGTTTGTATCGGCGTTTGATCTCAACGGTGTACAACGCACTCTTCAGCCTGCTTTTCGGATTCAAAGTCCGCGACATTAACTCCAAACCTAAAATTATCCGGCGCGATAAGTACGAGCTGCTAAATCTGGAGTCGGACGACTGGTTTGCCGATGCCGAGATAATGATCCGCGCGCGCGAGCTCGGCCTCAAGATTGGTGAAACTCCGGTCCACTTCTCCATCAATGACAACCGAGGTTCGTTCGTAAAGCCGAAAGCCATCCTCGAGTTTAGCGCGAATCTCTTAAGGTACAGGTTCTCACCAAACCAGCGGGCCAAAGCCGGTTCGCTTCCCCGCTCTGCCGAAAGTAACAACTAATCCTGTTCTTCCACTCGCCGCGCAATACAGACAGCTGAGACTCCGAACGGAAGTCTCCCACGGTTAAAAACGAAACGCTCAGCCGCGAACAACCGACTAAATGGTCCATTCATGAGGGAGATGTTGATGCCGTATTCCGTATCCGCGCGCAAACTCAGCCAACGCATTACGGAACGCACGAGCAGCACCGGAAGAAAGAAGCTGATGTTTGCATAGCTGGCCCACTCTACAGAAAACCCCGCCGTTTCTACTGCCCTCAACAAACTCGGCAACGTGTAGCGGCGGCGGTGATTGCTCACATCATCCTGAACGCCCCAAAGAAACATAAACGCTGGAACAAACAACAGGACACGACCATCGCGACGTAAAACTCTTCTCATCTCGCGCAATCCCGCAACGTCGTCATCAAGGTGTTCAATGACATCGAGCGCGGTGACAAGTTCGAAAGAATCGTTTTCGTAAGGCAGGTGCTCTATCGCTCCAAGCTTTACCGAATCCAAACCACGCTCGCCACAGAACTCAACGGCTTGTGGAGAAATGTCAACGCCTTCGGCCCGCCCGTACGCCGCCAACATCTTGAGATTTGCTCCGGTGCCGCACCCGACGTCGAGGATCCGCGGATTCTGGTGGTTCAACGTTGTGAGAATTTTCTCTACGAGGGCCTGAATAATCCGACGCCGCCCGACGTACCACCAGTGAGTCTCCTCAACCTGATAGAGGATCGGATAATGATGCGACTGCATCTCTTTCGGCAGATCAGCGGTGACAGCTCTCATCGTTGCTTTCGATGCAATCTAACAAAGAAGCCGTTCACTGGCGAGTCCGCTTAAAATGTGGATCTCACGGGCCTGACTCACGTTTGATCCACCATGAGGTGTAACGACCGCCGGAAAGGTAGTCGACGATGAAAGTCATGGGGTCGGTGTTCTCCCGCACCTGCCTGCCCTGCAATTCGATCCGCCCGCCTTTTACGACGAAGGAATACCCACCGTACAGTTTGTTGTTGATCGCGAGTCGAACGCTGTAACGTGCATCTTCACGCAACAAGTCGCCGGCCTTGAAATAGGCGTTCTGATCGCCGCCACTCGGTCGAAAGTGAAGTTCAGCTTTCAACCAACGCGGCTCCAGGCGAAATGTTCCGACGTGTTCAGCGACCACTCGGCCATCGCGAGCGTTGATGATCTGCACGTCGTAAGGTACGGAAGTCTTGCTCTGGTGGCCCACCTTGTGCTGGACCCAGGTGGTGAAAGTGAGAATCGATTGTGGGTCGTTGCGCTGGTAGAAGATATTTCCGTACTCGTTCCACGCGCCTTCCAGAAAGTAACGATTACCCTCCGGCTGATACGGATCGTCACTCTTCATCCAGACTACTGAAAACGGAAATTTGTAAAACGGTTTGTCATCAATAGCAAACTCCAGCACGTAACTCCCGGCTGCTAACGGCTTCACAGCTTCGTAACCACCCAACACTTTGTAACGACTCAACTCCCATAGTCCGCCAATGCTTTCAGCGTACCAGACGTAAGTGTTGAGCACCTTCCCGTCAGCAGTTTTCACGACTGTCGAGAGCTTGCCACCTCCGTCCGGATCGTATGGATAGTTTGAACTGCTCTGTTTGGCTGGTGTCGGCAGGCACACGGCGTACAACCGGCCGAGACCAAGCCGGCCGTCTGTGTAACCGATACGTACTTCGTCGAGGAGTTTCCAAAAACTAACTCCGGGTGTGCAGGCCTTTTGCGTGGTTGGCGAGTGCGCCTCAGGAGTTTGAAACAACGTAAACGCAAAAATCAGACTCAGTACAAAAGCGAATGGATTCATTTCTGACCTCGCGACATTTTGGCGCGCATTATTCATGAATAGTCCGGTCGGGAGCAAGAATATTGACGGCCGAGTGGCCCGCGGGGAAACATTTTGTTGACGGACGTTATTTGCGAGCCTTAGTATTTGAACCAGCGGCTCCAGCCTAATTGCCGCCCCTCGCTGGTCCAATCGGGCGCAAATCGCGCCACCACTTGGCAGTCCCACTGCAAGCTGCCATCTCCCAAGAGGCAAAACTAATGAGTGCACAACCGGAAGTCTGGCGTGTGAGTACGGTTGAAGGAATTTTCGAAACTGATCTCGACACCCTGAAACAGTGGATTCTCGAAGATTGCGTCCTGCCGACCGACAGGGTCAGTAAAGGCAACTTAAACTGGATCGAAGCGGGCCGCGTTCCGCAACTGAAAGGCGCGTTCGGAGGGCAACCGGCGTCTGTTCACCAGCCGGCGAGCATTTCATTCGAAAATTTTGTCGTATCGCGTTCTGTGTCCACCGGTACCTCAGCGCCGTGGGTGGAACCCGTAAAGGTTTCTGCGCCAGCTAGTACAACTGTTTG
>DAIOGT010000281.1:0-5558 GCA_036745095.1 Pyrinomonadaceae bacterium | reverse complement strand
GGAATGATCTCGTAAAGCTCTTCCGCAGGTCGTAACGGTTCCGCAATTGACTCGGTCACTGCTGCGCTTGCAACTTTTGGCAGTTCCGACACGAACTCACGAATCTTATCGATGCAGGTTTGATCGTCAGCCATTCGATAATGCGCCACGCCTGACAATTCGTTGTGCGTCCGGGCGCCGCCGAGCGTCTCATTGTCTATGGTCTGTCCGGTTGCGCCTTTCACGAGGTTGGCGCCACCCAGACCCATAAACGATGTTCCCTCAACCATAATGATGATGTCAGACAAAGCCGGCAGGTATGCGCCACCCGCAATACATGGTCCCATCACCGCCGAAATCTGCGGCACCTTCAAGTACCGACGCATGATCGAGTTGTAATAAAAAATCCGTGAAGCACCGTATTGGCCCGGGAAAACGCCGCCCTGGTACGGAAGGTTCACACCCGCTGAATCGACGAGGTAGATAATCGGCACACGCGACCGCATCGCGATCTCCTGCGCGCGAAGGATCTTCTTGATTGTCTCGGGCCACCACGACCCCGCTTTGACAGTTGCATCATTTGCGACGACGACGACTTCCCTGCCCTCAACACGACCAACAACAGTTACAACACCTGCGGCCGGCGCACCACCGTCATACTGGTCATACGCGACGAGTAATCCAATCTCCTGTGAATAGGAATTCTTGTCGAGTAGTAGCCCGATGCGTTCTCGCGCAGTCAGCTTGCCCTGCTGGTGCTGGCGATCGATCTTGTCGGGACCGCCACCACTGCGAAGCCTCGTCTCGAGTTGCAACAGTTGATCGGTGAGCTCGCGCAGGCGCGCTGGTTGTTTTGTGGCGGGACCACTATCAAGCTTTTTCATCAGTTGTGTTTGTCAGGCCTCATCGTTGCTGCCAGATTGTACGCAGCAGTTCACTGGCTTTGGTTGAAGCGGGAACGCCTTCAACAATCGCAACGCGCGAACCACGCAGTTCAAGCGCCACGCCGCCGTTGGAAGTTTGCCAGTCGATCCGATCGACGGTTGCTGTCAATTCTTTCGCCTCGGGATATCGTTTCGCTATGCGCTTTGCGTAAGCGTCGAAAAACTCTCTTGCGTCGAGCGAGGTGTCCCACGCAGTCAACTGTGCGACAAAAAACTCATCCGGTTTGCCAGTCTCATAAAGGGCGAAACGATCGCCGCCCCAACCTGCGGCAGCTTGCTTCGATTCCGTCGCGTCCTTCAGAAACTCATCGAGGATCAGAAAATATCCCCACTCGCCATTCACGTCGTAATCGATCCGCTTCCAGGATCCTCCGAGAGTACTCTTGAAGTCCGGCAGCGTAAGTTTCTGCGGAGCTTCGTAAGCAAGGTACTTGTCAGCATGAAGGATCTGTTCAGTCGACTGCGGCAGTTTTTTAAACGCCTGCGACACCATTTGCCAGCCGCCGAGCTTGTAGAGGTGTGTCGCCCACGCGGATCCTTCTTCGTACGGAAACAACAACGACTCCCGTAACGCGCGAGGTGCTTGTTTGAACTGTTCCGACGCTGCTTCCTGTCCGCCTAAGCTGCGAATGAACGCGAGGGCAACGAGCGGATTCCTCGCCATGTAGAGAGTCATCGCAAGGGTCGCGTCACCTTCAACGAGCGCGTGCGCGGCGAGTTCGGCGTCAGATTCGCCCTTGGGCCACTTTTCAAATCGCTTGAGGTTAAAGTGCTGGTCCTGAAGTGCGTGAGTCAGCTCGTGGGCCATCACAGGCTTCTGTCCTTCGATCTCGATCCAGTCGGCGAGGTAAAACTCCTGGGCCTTCGGATCGTAATAGCCGGCGACCTGTTCACCCAGGAGCTTGATTAAAAAAGAACGATAAGCAAACTCTTTAGGAGCAAGACCAAAAACCCTGAGAACGATTTCAGCGGCGCGCATCTCCTCCGGCGTGGTGTCCGAGTCGAGGTTCTTGATGACCATGCGCTCGATCTCAGCGCGGGTTTGTGCGCCACTCTTCACCGCTTTCAGTATCGACAACTCTCGGAGTTCGCTCGTTTCCTTGAGCATCGCCGCGGTCGTGGCTACTAAACTCGCGTGTTGAGTACTGGTTGCAGTCCCCGTCTGGGCCTGTCCTTTTGGCAGGAAACTGCCCGTGCCGACACACAACAGGATCAATAGGGCCAGCCCGGCGCTAATTTGCTTTGACATATTGGTGTTTCACTCTTATAGTCCGCTAAAACGTTTACAGCTAAAACCTAAAACGGGATCCCTCTTGCTTATGAGTTCGGAAGGCTTTGCTCAGATGACAAGCCCTGCCCCTGAAGATGTATTCGGCGTTTGGCACGAAACCTTGCTTCGGGTGCGTTACGCCGAAACGGACAAGATGGGCATCGTTTATTATGCCAACTATTTGGTCTGGTTCGAAATCGGCAGGACAGATTACTGTCGCGCGCGCGGTTTTTCTTATCGCGACATGGAGGAGAATGAAGACGCGTTCCTCGTTGTCGCTGAAGCTTATTGCCGCTACAAAGCTCCCGCCTATTACGATGACGAACTAATAGTTCGTACACACATTACAGAATTACGTAAACGTTCCCTTCGTTTCGGATATGAACTCGTACGCGCATCCAACGGGCAGGTTGTTGCCGAGGGCGAAACGGGACACGTCATCACGGATTCACGCGGACGTGTTCGTTCATTTCCCGAAGGATATGCGCAAAGATTGTTAGCTCCACCGCTGATCAAATCTCATCCCGGCGCAGTAGTGCCGAGCGAAACGGCACCTGAATAAAATATTGGATCTGTACGACCGCTTAGACCTGTTATTTCTTCGCCACAACTCTCAACTCGACGGTGTTTCCAATCCAGAGCCCCAGATTCTTTTTGTAACTTTTTTCTAATTCGTTCGTTTTACCTTCAGAGCCGGTGCCGTGACCGGATACCAAATTGAAAGCCTCGTTGCTACTTCCGATAGCAACGAGGCCCAGGATGACAACTCAAGCTCTATCGCCTCTCGGCGCAAAGCTGCATCATCGACGCCCGCATCTTAGCGCACCAGGTGGACGAGCTTCAACCAAGGAGGGTCTACCATGCGCCGCTATGCGATCCTGTTTGCACTGGTCTCCCTGTTTCTCCCCATAACCGTGTTCTCTCAACCGCGAACGCCGGAAGCTGCCCTCAATCACTTCAAGACCGCATTAAAGAAAACTGGTAAGGGCGATCTCGACGGCGCCATCGAGGATTACACCCGCGCTATTCGTTTGAGTTCGCACTTCGACACCGGCAAGAGCTCTGATAGTCGTATTGGAAACTCACTCACAGACTATTCAGCCGAGGCCGTCACAGTAATCGATCCATTTACCGCGAACGCATACAACAACCGTGGACTGGCACGTTTCAAGAAGAATGATTTCACAGGCGCTATCGAAGACTACGATCAGGCACTGAAGATCAGGCCCGGGCTCGCAGGTGTTTATCTAAATCGTGCCGCGGCACTACGTGGGCATGGTGATTTCCAGGCGGCCATGAAGGATCTGGATCGTGCGATAGCGATGAAAAAGGACTTCGCGCAGGCCTACAGCAATCGCGGTAGTCTGAAACTCGATCTTGAAGACACCGCCGGCGCTCTCGTCGATCTAAATCGAGCCATTGAGCTCGACGATCGCATACCCGAATCGTATTACCAACGTGGCTACGTTTACCTCGCCGTGAAAGATTTCGATCGCGGACTCGCCGATTTCGAGAGTGCAATCAAGCTCGCGCCCAAATTGGCATGGGCTTATCAGGGACGTGGCACAGCCTACATGTACAAAGGCAAGATGTTAGAGGCGATAGAAAACTTCACTCGCACAATCGAGCTTGATCCGCAGATTGCCTGGGCGTACTTCAATCGCGGACTGGCGAGGGTGTATTTAGGCGAAGAGAGCGAAGCGCAGCAGGACTTTGACGAGTGTCTTAGATTGAGGCCGGACTTGAAGGTTCAACTCGAACCGCGGATTACGATGGCGAGACACTTGCGGCGAATCGGAGATCTGCAGAAGTAGAGCTACTGATTGTGGCTCAGATTTAATCGTTCGATATTGCGGGCGCGGCCCGTGCTTTCATCGATGTCCAACACGGCGGCGCAGATCCTCACCTGCCCCGTCGAATGCTCGGCACGCCGCGCCGTCGCTGAAGTAAACCGCGCGATCACATCCGCTTTGTCCATACCGATAACGCCTGAGTAGCTACCCGTCATTCCGATGTCGGTCAGGTAAGCAGTGCCCCCGGGCAAGATTCTTTCGTCAGCCGTCTGCACGTGCGTGTGAGTGCCGCAGACAGCCGATACACGACCATCAAGATGCCATCCCATCGCGACTTTCTCCGACGTTGCTTCGGCATGTATGTCGACAACGCGGACCTTCGCCTCTTCCGGCAGGGATTCAATCACACCATCGATGATCCGGAACGGATCGTCGGAGGGCGGCATGAACACACGACCCATCACATTCATCACGGCGAGTTTCGTCCCATTCACTTCCCCGACCCAGTAGCCACTGCCCGGCGTTTTGGGTGGATAGTTTGCCGGACGAAGCAGTCGCGGTTGTTTACGGATGTAGTCGATCGCTTCTTTCTTATCGAAGATGTGATTGCCGGAAGTCATCACGTCGATGCCGTTGGCAAACAATTGCTCGCATAATGGCGGCGTGACGGAAAATCCACCCGCGAGGTTCTCCGCGTTCATGATTGCGAAGTCGATATGGTGCTGCTCACGCAAATCCTGGATGCGCTCGAGCACAGCAATGCGCCCGGGCTTCGCGACGACATCTCCGATCATTAAAACTCTCATATTAAGGATTGGTTGTGAGCACAAAAAACCGCGAACCCTGGATCGTCAATCGTGGAGAGCGAGAATACACGATTTGCGATTCACGACTCGCGGTTTCTGGCAGGAGGGAGATCCGCGTTTGCCGTTCCGAAGCCGTAATTGAACCTGCATAGACAGGTGGGTGACCTCTTAATGACGCAGCCTCTGGCAGTTCTTAACGATGAAGAAATGCACTGGCTAAACGACCTCGGTCTCCCTAATCAACGGCGTTGGCTCAATCATCGTACACTCGGTGACGAACACCGCAGAACGTTTCCCTCCGCCGCCACGGATAGTAGCATAAAAGGCCACGAAAAGGCACAAACAGATCCAGCCGCAAAAAGGCACAAAAAGCACATAAACATCTGAACGCCTGCTTTTATTTCTCTGTGCTTTTTGTGCCTTTTTGCGGCTGGATCTCTTTGTGCCTTTTGTGGCTAACCCAAGGTGAGTTTGCCGGCGCCTCCCTGCTCGTGTTCGAGGCTGGTTCGCACCTTCAAAAGACGGTCAAGCATTTCGGCACACTCGGCGCTACGCGCGGCAAGTTGTGAATCTGCTTGTTCGTGCATGTTCTTCAGGCGGTGGAGCTCATCTGCGATGTGGAGCGCGGCGAGGATCGCGACTTTCAGCGAGTCAACGGTGAGTGTGCCGGAAGAGATCTCTCTCATCCTGCTGTCAACAAATTCCGCGAGCTGAATGATGTATTCGGTATCGCCGTCAGACCGAATGTTGTAGGTCTGATTATAGA
>DAIOGT010000280.1:0-5574 GCA_036745095.1 Pyrinomonadaceae bacterium | reverse complement strand
AAGTTTCGGTAAAGCAGAGGCACCATCCGGTGAGAGCCGTAGTCTATGACGTCGAGGTTAACGGTCCGCCGCCATTCGTTCCACGCTGCCAACGCCGGCTCGCCCTGTAACAGCGCAGCGCGCAGCAGTAGTTCCTGTTGTGGCGTGGGCCAACAGCCGGCTTCATTGTTGACAGCGATCATATTGAAACTGGGGCAAAGGCGTGAACGAATTTGGTTACCGCGCGGACTTCGTGGTAAGCCGCTTTCCACTCACCCGCCTTCTTGACGTTTTGTGGCCGGCCGCCGGCGTCGGTGCTTACGATCCAGACGCCGTCGTCTGAACGAATCTGATAGTTGAGTATCCAATTTACTAGCCGAGTAAGCGGCTCGTTATATTGTTCGGAACCAAAATGAGCTGCGGCATCGGTCAGTGCCGACAACCCTTCCGCCTGGACCCACCAAAACTTGGTTGTGTCGCAAGCAGGCTCATGGGCCTTTCCTCTGAAATAGAACCCTCCACGCTGATGATCAAAACCGTAACGTAACGAATGTAGCAACAGACTCTCGAAGTGGTCCCAATTTAGCGGTGTTCCCAGCGCTCGCTGAGCGTGAATCATCAACCACGCAAATTCAATCATGTGACCATGAGAGAGATTTGAAAACTCATCGTCAGCGAGTGGTTTCCAATCCGGCAGACGATACTCACATGATTCGGTCACGTTACGCGGATAGAATTTGGTGCAAAGCAGATCCAACGCTTCAACCAGCGAATCTCGGACCGAAGCATCTTTTACTTCAACGTAAAGCTCTGTCAGGGCTTCCATCCAATGCAAGAGCGCGTCACCGCTTTTGAAACCGACTACATCCGGAACACCCGGCAACCTCTCGCCCGTACAAGTCAATGGCGTGAAGTCTCGGTCGCAGTGTTCGATCCATCCGCCGTGGACCTTGTCACGAAACCCGTGCTGAACAGTCTCATAGACCGAAAAAGCGTATTCGAGCGGATCGGAGAGACTACTGGCCCTGTGATATTCCACGAGTGCGTAGATGGCCATTGCCTGACCATAAAGGATCTTCCAGGGTTCGATCACGCCACGGTTAACGTCAGATTTCCAGTAGAAGCCGCCGTACTCCTGGTCTAGCATTGTCTCGATCAAATAGGCGTATCCATGTGCGGCGCGCTTAAGGTAATCATGCTGAGACGTGCTGTAACCCAGAAGATGCGCATGAGAGAACACCCAGAGGAGGCGCGACTGCGAAACCAAACCGCGCACGCTCTCGTATGGACCACGATCATCACCCTTGATCATGGCTTTGAATTGCGCACGCCAGGAACGATCGCCCGGATCGAAAACGCTATAACCTCCTCGAGAGTTAACAGTCGTGTCGTGCCAGTACGGCAACATCCGATCTCTGAGCATTGCATTCCACTCAACTGCGACTTTCGATCTGTCTTGATCTGTGGTCAAACCTCTTTACCCATCATGCGCTTTCGATCGAGCGAGGCTTTCAGCACTCGAGCATAATCACTGATCGACTGTCGCTCGCGCACGCCCTGGTTGGAATCGTGAATTCGCCGCCACAGCAGTAAATCAGGCAGGACGAGAGAACGCACTTTTAATTCAACCGCGCGTGCATACCAATCGATAAACTCTCCGACTTTTAATCCGCCCGGAAATTTCCCCACACGCAAAAAAGTGTCGCGCTTAACGAGCATCGTTCCCGGCACCATGCCCGGAACCAGGCCGGCCGCGGGAAGTTTCTTATCCTTCACTCCCGCTTCCCACTCCGGACCGTTATGAAGTTGCACAGCCTGACCAAAAACCATTTCCAGCGCCGGATCACTTGCAAACGCGTGAAGTTGAAGCTCTGTTTTCTCCTCGGGCCAGCGATCGTCCGCATCGAGAAAAGCTAACAACTCTCCCTGGGCCAACTCCACTCCCGTATTTCTCGCTGGGCCAATTCCAGCATTCACCTGATGGCAATACCGAACGCCCCTGACCGCGAAGCTCTGCGCTACTTCACCGCTCCGATCTGTTGAGCCATCATCGACGACGATTACTTCAAGGTGCTGGTAGGTTTGGGCCAACGCACTCTCAATCGCCTCGGCGAGAAAGCGATCGTAGTTGTAGACGGGAATGATTACGCTGACGAGGGGGCTTTCTTTCATCTTCTTTCTCGTGTTTGGGTTGTTACTCCGGACGAGCACTGCGCTGCCGGTCGAGGGAGCTCTTCACAACCTTGCGCAGTTCGGAAAGGATGTCCTTCGCGTGGGCCGATTCGTTTGCACCGTGAATTCTTTTCAGCAGGAGCAACTCAGGAACCACTTCCATTGAAACTCCGGCGGCTTTCGCGCGGAAAAACCAGTCACCATCGCTCGCAGCGGTATAGCCAGTAGCGAAATTACCAACGTTGTCGAACGCCGCTCTTTGAACAACCAGCGTTCCCAGAACCCAGCCAGTATGAACCGAATCCAGGAGTTCCTTCCTAAACCAGGCAGGTAAGCTCGCGCCTGGATCAAGAAAGAACCGTTGCTGCGTGAGCGTATACCCTAGGTCCGGATTGTTCAGCAGGCACGCAATCTGAAGCCTCAGCTTTTCGGGGATCCAGAGATCGTCCTGATCTATAAATGCGAAAAATTCTCCTCGCGCAGCCTCGATCCCATTGTTTCTCGCTGCTGCGACACCTTGATTCGCCTGATGGATGTAACGCACCTGAGGAAAGCTTTGCGCGATGTTGCCACTATCATCTTGTGATCCATCGTCGACAACAATCACTTCAAAAGGTCGATAGGTTTGTGCAAAGACACTTTCGAGGGCCTCACGCAGATAGCGCGCACCGTTGTAAACGGGAATGATTACGCTGACCAGCGGCTGTTCGTCAGTCATTTCCCTGCTCCTTCGCGGAGACCTTGAAGGCCGGTAGTGCTGAGGCAAACCCCGACTGCTCCCTGCGGCGGTCCAGCGATCTCTTTAGCGCCTTCAAAACATTAAGCTCAGATGCGCTTTTGCCACGTGTCATGTTCTCGTCATGTTGACGATAAAAGAGAGTAACAGCATCGATCGTTACGATTTCAACACTGGCTTCTCTTGCGCGCATAAACCAGTCAACATCCTCGCTGTAACGCATGGTTTCGTCGAACAATCCCACGCGCTCAAAAACAGATTTGCGAATAACGGCGCTCCCTAAGTTGACCGAGAACGCAGGTTCAGCAACCTCCTCCGCTCGAGTTTGGCCATCAACTGTTCGCGACAAAAGCACCTGCTGAATTCGTCCGATTACGATTTCAATCGCAGGGTTTTTGATCAGAAAAGGAAGTTGGAGTTTCAGTTTGTCAGCCGGCCACAGGTCGTCTGCATCTGCAAAAGCGAGCAGACTACTCTGGGCATGCTCGATACCGCGGTTACGTGCGGCTGCGGGACCCTGGTTAGCCTGGTGCAGATAGCGAACCGTTTTATCAAAACCCCTGGCCACATTTGCGGTGTCATCCGTCGAACCGTCATCAACAATAATGATTTCAACATCTGAATAATTCTGGTCTGACACGTGAACGGCTTCGCGCACACTCTCAACCACGTCGCGCAAAAATCGCTCGCCGTTGAAGACAGGTATGATTACGCTGAGTAAAGGATCCACCTCATTCCTCTCGATGCAAACCAGTTGAATCAATCTCGGCCAACAGTCGTTCGATAACGGGCGGAATGCCGAAAAGATTTGTTCCTACTTCAAGACTGAAGCAAGGCAGCTCACGCGCGAATGCGGCGAGGAACTTCAACGCCTCGTTTCCCGCGCGGGGAAGCTGGAATATCGTACTCGGAGCGAGCGCGGCTAACGTCATAGCGACCGAAACTCGTTTGAAACGAGTCTCGGGAAGCCCGGTCACCCGCGGTAGTAAAATCGCCCGTACCGGCAATCGATTTGCGACTTTTGATGGATAGTGTTCGTTTACAAACAGCAGCGCTTTCTCATCGGCTAATCGTTCCGGGTTAGCTATTTTAGGAACCAATGCGGGAAAGCGCTGTGCGTGATCGCTGTTTAGTTTTGCAGAATTGTAAAGGCTATGGACCACGGGCTCGGGATGCAAACCGAGCAACGTGTAATCATCACCGATATAAGACAGGTTCGATTCAAGGCAGGCGAGGGCGGTCGTAGACTTGCCACTTCCGCCTTTTCCTCCGATCAAAACTCCGCCGCTTGAGTTCCCTACCGCGGCCGCATGGACCAGTTGTAATCCGCGACTTAAAAGCCACCAGTGCAGAATGGTCCTTATCGGCGACCCATATTCCCAATAAGGAAGGTGGTGATCCGGAGCCCAGAAAACCGCCACGTTACGTTGCTTATCGAGAACGCTAACAGCGCCCGATCCATGTTGGAACGCGGTGTAAATTCGTTCGGTGTTGTAACCCTGTATTACACCGCGCGCCAGAAAGTCCTCCTCTTGCCATGGCCGCGCCAACATACGCTGGCCCGTGGACTCTGAATCCCAAAGGCAAATCGTTAGATCCGGAGTCGGGTGATCGTCTGCGGCGAGATGTTCGAGGGCCCTCGTTAACGAGAGCAAAGCCGGACCGGAAAAGCTCAGTCGAATACGATAGCCACCTATGATGTAGCTGCGGTCAACCTGGCCCGCTGTGTGCTGGGATGACTTGAAGAGCTCGTAGACGGATTGAAAGTACTCGACCGATTTTGACGCGTCGTCTTCACCTGCGATCGCTGATGGAGCCACGGGGGATGTGAGCATCTATTAATGGGACAGTTCTATATTTCGAACATCACTTCGGAGCATCCGGAACCGGCTTGGGCCAACCGGCGTCATCCACGTCGTGAATGGGATCCAGCAACAACAATTCCTGCATGTCAGAATACTTATGCAGCATGGGCGCTATGAACGACGGTTTTTCGTGACCATTGCTCGCAGAGACTGGCTGCGTAAGGTCGAAATCTTCTCCGGCTTCGTCAACGGGAACGATTAGGTTCTCCTGTTGCAACTGAGCCAATAACTCTTGCACGCCTCGATCGATATCCTGTGCTTCGCCGTCGTAGGTTTGCTGGACCAGATGCTGAACCTCGCTCGCGGAAGCTCCTTTTTCAACGAGACCCCAGATAAACGACCCCACCTCCATGAGGCTGTAGTAGTTTCCGCTATCGAGATTGATGATAACGGCCTCGTTATCGATAGTTTCGTGGGTGACCGTAGGAGTGTTCACCCTGAATCGCTGATTACTCATAAGTTCTAATTCACTGCCTTATGCGGAATAAAGATTTAATGCGCAGGCTTGTTCAGAAGTTCAACTTTGTAGCTGTGAGAAATTCTACAAGATTGGCTTCAGGGGTGGCAAAAATGATGGTCTGAGTTAGGCCATTAAGGGTAAACATTGTTTGTCTTTCCTAGGGCCGGCGAAACATTGCGTCTGCTATGGGCACATTATGTTTGACTTCCTCGACTGTTAAGACAAGAGACGTTTGGCCCATTGATTCGGTGACACTGAAGGGCAATCGAATGCCATCTACCTCGCGCCAATCACCGAAGTACATTTCAGCGTGCATCATTCCTGCGGGTGTTTGCCGCGTAGTATCTCGCCGAAACAGTAAT
>DAIOGT010000279.1:0-5582 GCA_036745095.1 Pyrinomonadaceae bacterium | reverse complement strand
GCGAGGCCGACTTAATGCGCCGCGCGATGGGCAAAAAGAAGCGCGAGGAGATGGCCGTCCATGAAGAGAAGTTCATCACGGGCGCGGTCGAGCGGGGAATCAAGCAGGAAAAGGCCGAGAAGATCTTCTCTTTGATGGCCCAGTTTTCAGACTATGGGTTCAACCGCAGCCACAGTGTGGCCTACGCTTACCTGGCATTCCAGACGGCATATCTGAAGGCCCATTACCCGGAACACTTCTACGCCGCCGTACTTTCAAACGAAGCGCAGGACGCCGCTAAAGTGTTTAAGTACTCGAAAGAGTTAAGGGCCCAGAAAATCCTCCTGCTGCCTCCGGACGTTAATGAAAGCAACGCCGGTTTTACCCCCTTAAGCGGAGCGATTCGTTATGGTCTGACCGCCATTAAGGGGCTGGGCCATTCGATCGTTAAAGCCATTTGTGAGGCCCGCGAAAATGGTCCGTTCCGGTCATTCTTCGACTTTGCCGAGCGGATCGAATCGTCGACCTTAAACAAGCGGGTGCTCGAGAGTCTCGTCAGCGCCGGCGCCTTCGACTCGCTTAAGGATGGTCGCTCCACCGGTGACTGGCGCGGCGCTCTGCACAGCTCGATCGATCCAGCATTGGCGCGGGCGCAAAGAGTGAAGCGCGAGCGGTCCATCGGACAGAACGGGCTGTTTGGCTCGATGCCTGAAGAGAATAATTACGCAAACGAGCTGTCGCCGGCGTTAAAAGGCTGGACTTCAAGTGAAATGTTAGCTGCTGAAAAAGCGGCGCTGGGCTTCTACATCACGGGCCATCCGCTCGAGGGTTACTTCGAAGTGCTGCAAAACATGAAGGCGGTCGGGTCGGCTGAACTGCCGGAGCTGAACAGCGGCGTACGCGTCACCTCAGGCGGTATCATCAGCGATCTGCAGATACGCACGACCAAGAAGGGCGACAAGTTTGGGCTGTTCCGTTTGGAAGATGAAGCCGGTGGCACGAAGTGCGTCGCCTGGCCTGAGGTCTACCGCAAATACTCGGCTCAGATGCAGAATGAGCTTCCCGTGTTTGTAATCGGCAGGCTCGAGTTGAGCGAGGACAATCCGCCGACGATCATCGTCGATCAGGTGCAGACGTTTGACGCGGCGGCGAGAGTGAACGAGTATCTGGTGTTGCGCACGCCCAGGCACGACGACTTTTCCACGTTGTGTGATTCGATACTGACTTTGTTGAGTTCGAATCCTGGCGATTGTGAGGTTGCAGTCGAGGCGTTGATTGATGAAGGTACAGTTGTAAGAATTAAACCCAACAACACGTTGCGGGTGAAGCGAAGCGGCGAGCTCGAGCAGTGCCTTAAAGAGTTAGGTTGCCGGATCAGCGTCGAATCGATCCAGGAAAAGGCACACAAGGCGCATTCGTAAAAACCGTTTAGAGTTGAACCTTTGGGTTGCACTTGCTAAACAAACAACCTGAAGGTTGAACTCAGAACTATATTAAAAATGGCGAAAGATAAAAAAGAACCCGAGGCACCGAAGCCGGCGGAGCAGAGAACAGCCTTCGAGCGTGTGCAACTCGCTCGTCATAACAATCGCCCTTACACACTCGATCTGATCGAACGTTTGTTTGAAGACTTTGTCGAGCTCCACGGCGACAAGCGATTCGCGGAAGACCCGGCCATCGTCTGTGGCCTCGCACGCTTTCACGGTCTTCCCGTCGTCGTAGTGGGTCATCAAAAGGGACGCGACACCAAGCAGCGCAGCTATCGTAACTTCGGCATGCCCAAACCCGAGGGTTATCGCAAAGCACTGCGCGTGATGAAACTCGGAGAAAAGTTTGGACGCCCGATCTTTACCTTCATCGACACTCCCGGCGCCTATCCCGGCATCGACGCCGAAGAACGTGGACAAGCCGAAGCCATCGCTTACAACCTGCGGGAGATGGCAAAGATCAAGGTGCCCATCATCGTGACCGTAATTGGTGAGGGTGGCTCGGGAGGCGCGCTCGCAATCGGCATCGGGGACCAGGTGCTGATGCTCGAGAACTCGACTTACTCCGTAATCAGTCCTGAAGGTTGTGCTGCGATTCTCTGGAAAGATTCAGGTAAGGCAGATCTTGCGGCAGAAGGCCTGCGACTGACGGCACAGCATCTCCACGAAGAGGGAATTGTCGACAAGATCATCCCCGAGCCGGAAGGTGGTGCTCACAACGATTACGATCAGGCCGCTCGTTATCTCGACTCGGCGTTGACCGAGCGACTCGCCGAAGCAGTGAGTTGTTCGCAGGAAGACAGGCTAAGCCGGCGTTACAGCAAACTCCGGCACTTCGGTCGTTGGGGCACAGACGGTAAGGACGCTGGGCCAACACCGGCCTAAGACATAAACAACGTGTCGCGCTCGATTCTAAAACGGAATGTCGTCGTCTGAAAGATCGGGTTGCGAATCAGCCTGGCCTGAGCTCGCACCTGCTGAAGCTGCGCGCTCGTGCGTGCCGCCATCGTCGCCTCTCGACCCGATAAACTGCATATCCGTTGCAAACACTTCCAGCGAATGCCGCGGTTTGCCGTCGCGATCGACGTACTCTTCCACGCGCAAACGACCCTCGATATAAACCTGTTTACCTTTTTGCAGATACTGTGAGGCAGTTTCCGCCAAACGGTTCCAGAGAGTTATACGAAACCACGTCGTATGGTCCTGCATTTCGCCGTTGCGATCTTTGCGACGTTCGTTGGTCGCCATGCTGAAGCTACAAACGGGAGTGCCCTGGGCGGTGTAGCGCAACTCGGGATCGCGTCCGAGATTTCCTACCAAAATTATCTTATTGAAGGACATGAGGAGCCTTTCTCTAATTTGTATTCAGAACGGTCGCGATACTATCAACATGATTGCGGGATTCGCAACATTCGATGCGCTGAATAGTGTTAATTCTGTACTCCCCTGCGATTTCTGGTAGACTGTCGCCACTGTTAACCCGTTTTTGGAAGAATGAAGCCGCGAGTTTACATCGAGACTTTTGGCTGCCAGATGAACGTCGCCGACACGGAGCGCGCTGCGACTGGCTTGCGAGCGTCCGGTTACGATCTCTGCCAGTCGCCCGACGACGCTGATGTGGTGTTGCTCAACACCTGTTCTGTTCGCGAGAAGGCGGAACGGAAGGTCTACACACGCATCGGGGAATTGCGTTCGGCACGGCCGGACAAACGAGATCTCCTCGTGGGCGTGATGGGATGCGTCGCCCAACTCGAAGGCGAAGCAGTTTTCGAACACGCTTCATCGGTCAATATGGTGATCGGCACGCGCGCGACTGATCGCATTCCAACGCTGATCGAAAGAGCGCGCGAAGGCGAACGGAGAGTTCTCGATCTCGGCGAACGCGGCGAACACGAATCGTGGGACATTTCTCCAGTCGAGCGTCACTCACCGCACGTAGCTTTCATTCCCATTATTGAAGGTTGTAACAAGTTTTGCTCGTTCTGTATCGTTCCGTACTCCCGCGGCCGTGAACGAAGCCGCCCGGCGAGCGAAATCATCGCGGAAGTAAAACGACTCCAGGCGCTCGGTTATAAAGAAATCCATCTGATCGGTCAGAACGTGAATAGCTATCGACCGCGCGTCGAAGACGGGCTCGAAGGCTTTGCGGGTGCAACACCGTTCTGCCGCTTGTTGCGAGCAGTTGCAGCTACCGGTTTGCCGCGGATCAAATTCACGACGTCATTCCCGCGCGACTTTCATCCTGACATCGTTGCTGCGATTGAAGAGAATTCGAATTTGTGCGACTGGGTACACTTGCCTGTGCAGTCGGGTAGCGATCGCATTCTGAAGTTGATGCGTCGGGGTCACAAACGATCCGACTACGTTGAACGTATTCGACGGATCAAGAATTCGAGCAGGCGCCTGGCGTTGACCAGCGACATCATCGTCGGCTTCCCGGGCGAGACGGACGAAGATTTTCAACAGACCGTCGAGCTCGTTCGCGAGTGTGAGTACGACAGTCTTTACATCTTCAAATACTCGAAGCGCGCGGGGACTCCAGCAGCGGAGTTTCAGGACAACGTTCCCGAAACAGAGAAGACAGCACGATTTCTTGAGCTCGAAAAAGTTCAACGTGCAACGCAGGACAAGATCTACCAGTCATACATAGGGCGCACTCTCAGCGTCCTGGCCGAGAGAGAAAGCTCGCGTTCGCAAAACGATCTGACCGGACATTCGACGTGTCACAAGGTCGTCAATTTTTCAGGCGAGCGAGGTCTCGAAGGCGAAATTGTTGATGTGCTCGTGACGGCAGCCAAGACAAATAGCCTGTACGGAACTTTGGTTCAGCGGTAGTGTAAGGGGTAAGTGCGTATGGAAATCGAGGTAAAGATCCGGGCGTTAATGATGGATCCGAACAGTGGAACGCCGATTATTATTTTAAAGGACGTCCAAAGTGATACGATGCTGCCGATCTGGGTGGGCGCTTATGAAGCGAACGCGATCGCACTCGAAATCGAGAAGATAGCGCCGCCAAGACCGATGACTCACGATCTGCTGCGCAACCTGATCGTGGAGCTGGGAGTTCAGGTCGATCGAGTGGTAGTGACAAGCCTGCGGGATAATACGTTCTTTGCAGTGATTGAAATGCGGAATAGCGAAGGTGATCGCATGGTGCTCGACTCGCGTCCGTCTGATGCGATCGCACTTGCGTTGCGAGCTGATTGTCCGATCTACGTTGATATGGAAGTCATCAAGGCATCGCGCAATACGTTGCCGGCTGACGAGAGTGAAGAGACTGAAACAAGTTCCAGCGAAGAAGAATGGCCGGACGTTATCGGCGAGGCCGGAGATCTGCCGATGTAGTTTCTACCGCGTAGTCCGCGTCATCTGTGTTTGTATAGAAAGTAGTTAAGGTCATGGAGCGATAGTTTGCCACTGTGCAGCGAATGGTAATCGCCATCGCCAACCAAAAAGGTGGGGTAGGGAAGACGACTACCGCCATCAATTTGGCCGCCGCTTTTGCCCGCAAGGGAAAACGTGTCCTTCTTCTCGATCTCGATCCCCAGGCCAATAGCTCAATCTCCTTTTTAGATCCGCGAACGGTCGAGCGCTCCGTCTACGAGTTGATGACGGACGGGGTGGCGCCGGTTGAAGAATCAGTCTATGCAACGCCGGTCGAGAACCTCGCAGTCGTACCCGCACGCATCAACCTCGCCAAGCTCGAGGCGAAGTTAGTCGGCGATTTCGACGCGCCGTTTCGTCTCAAAGACCGTCTCGAACCGTTCAAACAACACTACGAAGTCATCGTCATCGACACGCCGCCGACGCTTGGACTAATTACCGTGAACGCGCTGGTCGCTGCGACACACGTGCTGATCCCCATTCAGTCGTCATACTTCGCGCTCGAAGGCACCGACGATCTTTTGGAGACGATCGAAAAGGTCAAAGCTCGTCCTAATCCGAATCTCGAATTGCTCGGCGTGCTGGTTACGTTGCACGACAAGCGAACGACACTCGCGCGCGAGGTCCACGAACAGATTCGCAGTGTGTTTGGTCCAAAGCTATTCGATACTGTTATAACGAAGAGTGTCAGGCTCGAAGAGTCGCCCGCCTACAAGGAATCGATTTTTAGTT
>DAIOGT010000278.1:0-5584 GCA_036745095.1 Pyrinomonadaceae bacterium | reverse complement strand
TGTTAAGAACGTTCCTGTGGGTCGTCCTGGTAATCCAGGTCGCGCCCATCCACGCGCAGGAATCGGATCCGGTATTTGACGCGACCGAGGCGATGATTCCGATGCGTGACGGCGTTCGTCTCTACACACAGATCTATGTACCTCGTGTTTCCAATGAACCACTTCCCTTCCTGCTACTCAGAACGCCGTACGGCACGGGCCGTCTCGACTCGTCACGAGTGGCGGCTTCAATGGCGGACTTGACGGCCGAGGGCTTCATCTTCGTCATTCAGGACATTCGCGGGCGTTTCAAATCCGAAGGTCAGTTTGTGATGCTGCGACAGCCGCGAGACGGTAAAGATTCGAAAAGCATCGACGAAAGCACCGACGCTTATGACACGATCGAATGGCTGCTGAAGAACGTGCCGAAGAACAACGGCCGCGCGGGCATGGCGGGCACGAGTTATGGCGCGTGGCTCACCGTGATGGGCACACTCGATCCGCATCCCGCGCTCAAGGCCGCCGTCCAACAGGCGTCGCCGGCGGACATGTGGATCGGCGATGATTTTCATCACAACGGCGCGTTTCGTTTGAGCTACGGTTTTGAGTACGCGTACATGATGGAGTCGTCGAAGGAAATCGCCGACGTCTCGGCTGTGATTGATAGCTACGATACGTACGAGTGGTATCTCCGTCTTGGGTCGCTCGCGAATGTGAATGCGAAGTTAGTGCACAACAAGCTGCCGACCTGGAACGATTTTGTAAATCACCCCGATTACGACGCGTTTTGGAAACGACAGGGCTTCGCGCCGTGGCTCAATCGCGTTACCGTACCGATTCTTAATGTTGCAGGATGGTGGGACCAGGAAGACTTCTATGGTCCAATCAAGATCTACGAGCTACTCGAACAGCATGACAAGGCCAACCAGAATTTCCTGGTTGTTGGTCCATGGAACCACGGTGGCTGGTCAAGGAGTGATGGACAGAAACTCGGCCGCATCGATTTCGGCAGCAAGACGGCGGCGTGGTACCGTGAGAATGTCCTCGCGCGTTTTCTCGCGCACCACCTGAAGGGCAAAGCAAGTCACGAGCTTCCGGAAGCGTTGACGTTCAGGACCGGGGCGAATAAGTGGGAGCGTCACGACACCTGGCCTCCTAAATCCACGACAGCGCGCGAACTCTACTTTCATCCCGATGGGAAACTTTCGTTTATGCCGCCGCCCGCCGGCGTGAATGCGTTCGACAGTTACATTTCAGATCCGGCGAACCCCGTTCCGTATCGTCACCGGCCGATTACGTTGAGAGCTGGTTGGAGTACGTGGCTGGTTGAAGACCAGCGGTTCGTGCATCACCGTCCGGACGTGCTGACGTGGTCCACCGAGCCGCTCACGGAAGACGTGGTCGTCTCCGGCAAAATCATCGCGAAGCTGTTTGCGTCAACGACGGGCACGGATTCGGATTGGGTTGTGAAGCTGATCGACGTGTATCCGGAGAAGTACGAAGCGGATCCGACGATGGGTGGTTACCAGTTGATGATCGCCGGTGACGTGGTGCGCGGGCGCTACCGGAACAGTTTCGAAAAGCCGGAACCCATCGCCGCCGGCGCGGTGCTTCCCTATGAGATCGCGTTTCCGGCGAATGATCACGTGTTTCTGAAAGGACACCGGATCATGGTCCAGGTGCAGAGTACGTGGTTTCCGGTGATCGATCGCAATCCGCAGAAGTTCGTGCCGAATATTTTCAACGCAAAGGACTCCGATTTCCAAAAAGCCACGCAGCACATCTATCGTTCCGGCCGGCACGCGTCACACATCCTGCTGCCAATTGCAAAAGTAGCTCGTTGAGCCTGGCACAACTGGCTCTTTCGCTGCGAAACATTCGCAAGCAAAGCGCCTGCGGCGTACGCCCCGGGGCAGCCTTTATCGTTCAAAGCGCTGCCCATTTAACTCTACGCTGGTCTATGAAGTCGGGGCACTGACTTTCTTGGCATCCTTCACCGGCTTACCGCAAGGATGTTTTGGTGCTTTTCGTATTCTTACGGCTTCTCGGTTCACCAGCGGAAAAGGAGTAGGTTTCGGATCGCCAGCTTTAACTAGGAATAGTTGTACCGTTACCTCAACCCGAAAGCCACCATCAATCAGTTTCAATCTGGAGCGTGAAATAGCGTGAGTGTTTACTAAATAATTTCTAATGCAGTGTAACCTGATTCTCGCTTCATTCTTGTAGCTCACCAACCCTCCGTACGCAATTATGTAGCCGTCGGCAGAAGTATCCTCTTTCATAGCTTTGGCGAATCGATCAATCCGTGGTGTATCTTGTTCAAAGCTGCGCCCATCACCGTTGTCTGGGTCAAAGATTGGCTTCTGGAAATTATGACGGATCAAATGGTCTACTGACTTCCGTTCAGACCTTCGAACGTCAAGATTCCCCGTAGATCCCAATATTGCCGAGAGGACCACACTTAGAATTGCGTACATTAGAAATCCCTTTTGCAGAAAATCTTCTGAATCCCGTGATAAAAGTCGCTCCACCTACCAAACGGATCATCTTTGGGATCCACAGTGGGGAGTCTCAGTTTCAGGTTTTTGATGCCGGTTCCCATTTCATTTGCAACATCGTACGCCGTTTTTCCAAGGTGATAGTCTGAGAAAGCGCCCTCTGCGTAGGAACTAGGCTTGCTGCCGGCCACATGAGTTAATTCTGAGAGAGCGTCATACGCATAATACCTAATTCTCAATGCACCCTTAAAATCCTCACTGCCAGCGCTGAGGCGAACCTCCGCGCCACCTGGGGCACCGACTGCCCCGTCAACGGAACTAAAACCCCTTCCTGAGCGAGTTTCTTTCTGGCTCACAAAGCCTCGTTGAAAGAAAACCTCATCAAACAACTCTATAATGTCAGTGTATTTCGCTTTGTCACCCCCTGTGTCACCAGCTCTTTCAAGCAACTTAGATAAGAACTCCTTGCAACGTCCCCGTGCTAGTATTTTCTTCAAGTCAAATCTAATTTTTGCCAAGTCATACCAATGGAGCGGTTGTCTTGAAGTAGAGTTGTCGGGCAGTAAGCCTAGATCGGGAATTCCCTCGCTTCTAATCATTCTTCTGTCCAAATTCCTTGGCTCCCTCGCCAGAAACTCCATCAGTGTCAAGCTGTCCTGCAAATCAATTCCGGCAAAGGCCATGAAATCATCAGCCGGCACGCGGATGCCGTCCCTGGTGTACGTCACGCCGGGATTTGCCGCGCTGTAGGAACTGCCGTGTGACATCAATGCCCCTTCGTCCGGAATTTGAGTTTGAGCTGAACTACCGGCGTCACCGCCAAGCGGATCGCGTTCCTGTTGCGCCCCGCCATGACGGACGCTCGCTCCACTGGGATCTTTGTGTTCCCAAGACATCGATTCAAAACCGAAAGAGAGCCATTGCCACGCAACTATTTCAGAACCTGAATACACAAACGTCCGGGACTGATTACCACTCCATATTTCGCTCAACACCTTCCCACCCAGTACGCTCGATCTCACATAATATTTCGTCTCCGTTACATCCGTTTGCAAATCCTCGTCCCAAACCGTTTCCTCAGTCTTAACTTGCCGCCCATCGCCATCCAAACCAAACGCGGCTCTGCTGGTGTTGTAAGCAGGTATTTCGACGTGAATGGTTTGCCCGGCCGCATCGTACGTAATGATGCCATTGCTGCCGTTCAAAAGTCGGCCATCCGCGTCATATTGCCACCATGTTCCCTGGGGCACATGCCGGTTTTTTACGTAACTATCCGAAATCGAGTTGCTACTGGTCCACCAGACTGCATTCGTTCGTGCGGTCAGATGGTTAAAAGCGTCGTACCCATACGTTTGTTTGTAAGGCCGATTGGTGGTAGCGCCTTCGCCGCGCGCTTCGGCTCCTGAAAACGCACTCGTCAGCCGGGTCACATGATCAAACGTGTACGAGCGGTCGAAACGATGGTCCAGCAAATCACTGGAGAAGCGCAGCGTGCCGTCCGCATTGTAATCATAAGTCTTGGAAATCAACCCCGAAACGCTGAACGTGGCAGCCAACATTCGCGAATTGTAGGTTGCATCCAGCGATTTGTTGTCGCCGTAGTTCACATGCTTGACTGCGTCCCAGGCGCGATACTGAATATTCGAAGCATACGTTGTAACCGGCAGGTACGTGCCAAACGCTGTGCCGGTGACGCTGGCTAATCGGCCGGCCTGATCGCGAGCATAGTTGATCGTGTCGTTGAATGGGTTGGTAATGCTGGCTAACTGATTTGCGAGGTTATGTTGATACGTAATCGCATAAGTACCCACGCCGGAAAACGCGCGCGTCTCAGACGACATTCGCGAAAGCTGATCATAGCTGTAACTTACTGAGCCAAGGCCGTCCGTCATCGATGTGCGATTGCCGGCGCCGTCGTAGGCAAACGTAACCGGCGCTGTGACGGGGATGCTTGCAGGCGCGGAGTAGTTTATCGAAGTAACCAGATGTCTGGCGTTGTAACTATTGGTAGCGGCAGCTCCACGAGCATCGGTCACCGAGGCCACGGTATCATCCGCATTATAGGTCCAGACGGTGTTTGTGCCCGTGTTCTGTTCCGGCACGTGACGCGTGCTGAGGCGGCCGTAACCGTCATAGGTCATACTGGTATCTTGAAACGTGCTGCTCCCGACAGCGCCTGCGTACTGCCTGATCTGCGTTACTTGATCGCGAGCATTATAGGTTGTGGTGGTGGCGCTATACACGCTGCCGCCCGTACCATTCGGGCCTGGCCCATTCCAGTTCAGGATCTCTGACTTGACCGTTCGACCGAAGACGTCTGAATAAATTTTCCGCTGTCTTTTCTTGAGCACTCCTGCGTTCATAGTGCCCTCGTCAGTCAGTGTAACGACTTCCCCACCAGCGCAACCACAACCGGCATAGCTGGCAGTTTTAGTCGTTCCGTCGGGGTTGGTTGTCAGCAGCGGACGGCCCTGCCAGTCGTAGGTCTGCTGCGTGTAGTAGATCCCCGCTGCGTCGTCGCCGCTGGTGACCCAGGCGCTGTTGACCTCAGTGGGATTTGACTGTAGCCACGCCCGACCCATCCGATCGTAGACCGTATTGACCAGACTGTAACCACCCGTGCTGCCGGGGTGATTACGTAACGCGCCAATAACGCGACCCAAACCATCGGTGACTTCTATCGAATAAAACTCATCAGCCACGTTGTTCACTGTCGCATAACTGGCAGTGAACTCCGCGCCGTACCAGAAGCGCGTGTAAGCATTGTTGTTCGTGGTGGTCACGCGTTCCAGTTGGCCCAGGTTGTTGTAAGTCATCGTTTGAATCGCACCCTGCGATTGGCCTGCCGGCGCCGGTGCTTGCGTGCGTGTAGTGGCGCCAAAATCGAAGTTGTATTTTACGAACGAGCTGAAGTTGTCCGCATCCTTCAGGGTCGTGGGATAGGCAAACGTGTTGCGGTTCACGTTGTCGGAAAACGAATCCGTATAGGTGATGCTCTGCTGGTGACCCGCCGGATCTGTCGCTGACGCTGGCGCGCCGGTGGTGTAGTAGTTCGTGTAGCTGGTCAGCTTCTTGGCCGCATTGTTGATGTCGGTCACATCCCAGCG
>DAIOGT010000277.1:0-5639 GCA_036745095.1 Pyrinomonadaceae bacterium | reverse complement strand
TACCCAACCTCTCCCTAACGCTGAATCGTTAAAGGAGACTGCCCGATGAAGATCAGAGCATTCCTCGCACTGCTGTTGTTATTCTGTATTCTTTTACAGGTGTCGGCCCAAACCCAGCCAGCGGTACCTCCGCCATCGCCCCAGCAGAAACCGAGCGATGATAACGACGATGTCGTCCGAATTACGACGAACCTTGTGCAGGTGGACGCGGTTGTAACGAAAGACGGTAAGCTGGTCACAAATCTAACGGCCGACGATTTCGAGATCTACGAAGACGGTAAGAAACAGACGATCACGAGTTTTGCGTTTATCTCGAACGTCCCACCCACAATCGCTCAACCCTCGATTCCCAATCGCGAAAAAGGCGTAAACCTTCCGCCTTCGGCCCCCGTTAATCGTGACCAACCCCATCGCACGATTGCGTTCGTCGTAGACGATCTCGGAATTTCAGCCGAGAGCATGGGGCACGTGCGCAAACAGTTACGCAAATTCGTTACAGAGCAACTACAACCAAACGACGTGGTGGCTATTATTCGTACGGGCGGAGAAATGGGCGCGCTTCAGCAGTTCACCAACGACAAACGCGTTCTGATGCGGGCCGTGAACCAACTGCGATGGAACATATGCAATCGCGTTGGGTTTAGCGTCTTTGCAGCGGCTGGCTCAGGCTCCGGACCCTCCGCATGCGGGAGCGGTTCAATGTCGGTCACGCTTAGATCTCTGCGTTTTATCATCGACTCGATGGGCTTTCTTCCCGGCCGTAAATCGCTGGTATTAATGTCTGACTCCATGCCAAGGGAGGATCAGGAGCAGTTTTTTGGTCGAGAATTTTTAGACGATAGAGGACTCAGCGGCTTGGGAGGGTCGGGAGGAGGCCGAGGTCAAAATTCGGCAGGAACTCTCGGGGATGATTCATCGAGCTTTGGTCTCGATTCGATAAACTATTCGGGCGTACTGCAAAAAATCGCCGAGAAGGCTATTCGCGCCTCGGTAGTCATTTATTCCGTTGACACGCAGGGCTTGCAGTATACGGGACCCACCGCTGCTGACCAGTTCCGCGGTAATGCTCGTCAAATGACTGAGCAGATCAACCGCATGTTGTCTTCACGGTCAAGCCTGCTCTTAAATCGCAGAGAGGGAGGCGAGTTGATCGCGAAGCAAACCGGCGGTTTTCAGATACGGAACTCAAACAGCTTCAAATTCGATCAGATCGTTGAAGATCAAAGCGGTTACTACTTGCTTGGTTATCGTCCAACTGAAGAAACATTCAACCGCCGCTTCCATCATATTAAAGCGAAAGTGAAGCGTTCGGGAATGACTCTGCGAACGCGTTTCGGATTCTTCGGCGTCACCGAGGAAGAAGCGGCCAAGAGCAAACTGTCAGTTCGCGACATCACCAACCTCGCCCTCGCGTCTCCGTTCGCGGCCCAGGATATCCACGTTAACGTCACCACGTTTTTTGCACACGACAAGACAACAGGGTCAGTGGTGCGGTCGTTTGTTTACCTCGATGCGAACGACATGACATTCACAACCGTAGATGGTCGCCAGCAGGCGTCGTTCGAGTTGCATGGCGTTGTTTTTGGCGATAATGGCTCGCTCGTTGCGCAGCTTCAGCGTGGCGCAACAGTGACCCTGTCGCCGGAAGATTACGAAATCGCAAAGCGTTACGGTATGGGCCTTCGATTCGACCTGCCGGTGAAGCGTGCGGGTGCATACCAGGTGCGCATTGCCGCGCGCGACCGGGTCTCATCGCGAATCGGGTCGGCAGGCGAGTTTGTAGTAGTGCCGGATCTGGGCAACAAAAAGCTGGCTGTGTCGGGAGTTGTTTTAGGCGCAGGAAGCGACATAACGAGTCAGGCTCTGGCGACGCCCGGTGCACGACGTTTTGCGCCGAACGCCGAAGTCCATTTCGCTTATATGATTTATAACGCAACGAACGAGACCGGAGCGTTGCGGAATCTAGCGATGCAAGTAAAGCTGTTCCGCGACGGGAAAGCGGTTTTTACAGATCCCGAGACGCCCATCAAGGCCACTGCCAATCAGACGGACCCGACCCGCGTATTTGCGGGCGGCGCACTCCGACTGCCGCCGGAGCTCGAACCGGGAAATTACTACTTGCAGATCACGGTTACGGAGATTGGCGGGAAGAATAAAGTCGCGCCGGTAACCCAGTGGGTAGAATTTGAGATCCAGATTGAGAAGTAGCCGCAGTTTCGCGGCTACTTCGATAGCACTTCTTTGAAGAACTCAATTGCTCGCGGATCGCCGGATTCACCGAGCGATCGAACGGCCTGCTTGCGTACGAGCTGGTTTTGATGTGACCGCGCAATCTTGATCAGCAGCGGCACTGACTCTTCAGCACGTCGCTCACTAATCGCCCTCACCGCCTGAACCTGTACTTCAGCGTTCGCGTCGGTGCTTTGCGCGGTTTGGCTCAAGAACTCAAAGCTGCGTTTGCTGACCCGTTCGCCGAGCAGGCGTATCGCCTGGCGTCGCACGTCCATCGCGTCGTTACTGCGCGCCACTTCGAACAACTTATCTTCGACGCGCGTGCTCTTGGTCTCAGAAAGTGATTGAAGCACGGCACGCCTGAGGTCCGGCGACTGTTCTGCATCAAACAGCTTGAGCAGATCGTCAACAGCCGCTTCACCACGCTCGCCGATAACACGAATCGCGGTCTTGCGCAGCTCAGCATTTGACTCAGTGCGCGCGACGTCGAGAAGACGCGCGTGGGCGCGTGGGTTCTTCGTCTCCGCCAGCGAGCGCAACGCGGCGCGCTTAACTTCGATGCTGGCATCGTTCGTATAAATCTTCATCAACTCTTCGGCAGCGTCTTCACGTTGAAAATGGCCGAGTTGTCGCACTGCTGTCCGGCGCGATTCCCAGTCGGCATCGTTCTTCGCAACGCTCAGCAGAAACGCAAAGGCCGGCTGCTGGTCCAGGCTGTTACCGGCTGCTGAGATCACACTCCTGCGAACCTCAACGTCTTTCACACTTTCGTAAAGACCCTGAAGCGTTGCGATTGTGCCGCGCTCGCGGCTTTGACCAATCGCGTGTGCGGCGGAACGTCGAAGCTTCTTGTCTTCCGCATCGTTGCGCACGAGTGTCGCGAGAAAAGCTTGTTCGCCGCCGACCTGGCCCAACCAGTAAACAGAGGTTGAGCGGATGCGCGGATTTTGAGAACTGCTGGCGAAGTTTTTGAGCATGCCGCCTACTCGCGCATCGTCGTGCAAAGCGATGCCCAATACGGCGCGTTCGCTTAAGCTGTCGAGCGGCGTTGCAGCCGCAATGGCGCGCAGGTAGTTCAAACTTTCTTCGTTGTTCGCGCGGCCCAGCCAGTAAACCGGATAGCCGCTGTACTCGCGTTTGCGTTCGAGGTTGTAGACCTCCATGCGCGTGATCTGGTTGCTCGACGGTTCACGCAGAAGGAAGAGGGCGAGGTTTCGTGTTTCGACGGTGACACCGGCGGCGTTCGTGCCGATGAAGACGGTCGTATCGCCCATCGTGTTCATAGTGCCGTGGAAGTCGCGAATGGCAGGATCGACAGCGACGCCAGGACGTACGTCGAAAGTGTATGCGGACCAGTAGGGCGTTTGTTTACCGCTTGCGCGTGCTTGCGCTGCCTCCAGCCGCGCCATCAGGTCGGCGCCTTCGACGGCGGTAAAAGTCTGGATGGTTGTGCTCGGGGACTGTGTTTGCAGATCGTCCGCCGCGGCGGCAACTGCCGTAACGCTTGATGCACGATTTCCGCCGGCACACGCGATCCCGATGATCGCGAGAAAGAGGATTGAATAGCGCATGATTCCTCCGCTTGAAATGGATCGATCGTTCAATAACGCAGTTAGGTGTTCAAGCTTTAGCTTGTGTTTCAAATCCGCAGCCTAAAGGCTGAACTCTAAACAGTCGAACTCTAAACGGTGTTTCCCTCCAGCGTTCGCGACGCGACAGTCAGCTACGTGATGAGATAAATGGAGTGCTCACCATCACGCCGCGAACGCCCGGAAGCTCGGCATTACTTCAAAAGATCTTCCAAAAACTTCAGCGCCTCAGGATCTTTGCTCTCGCCCAGATACCTGACCGCTGCTTTGCGCAGCTCGACGGACGGATCGTTACGAGCAATCGTCATCAGCTTGCGCACCGCGACCTTCTGTTTCGAGGCGCCAAACGCGCGCACCAACCCCATTCTGATTTGCACGTTTTGTTCTGTGTCATACAACGCCACCAGTTGATTGACAGTCTGCTCGTCGTCTTTGTCGATCAATCGGCGCAACGCGTAGTTACGCAGCTCGATCGCCTCGTTGCCGCGAGCGATATCAAGCAACTTCCCGACTGCGCGTGGATCGTTACTGTCGGCAAAAGCGCGCAGCAAACTCCCCTTGATTTGAACGTTCGTTTCGCTCGTGTAAAGCTGCAACAACTGGTCGATCGAGACACGCCCGCCATTGCCGAGCCGCCGAATCGCCTCGATGCGCAACTCCGGCGTCTCGCCCTGACGGGCAATTTCGAAAAGCTTGGCGTGGGCGCGTGGATCCTGACGCTCCGCAAGGGCTCGGACGATCTGTGAACGAATCTCCTTTGTCTTATCAGCGTCGAAGATCCGGATCAGCTCGTCGAGCGAAGCTGCATCATTCATCTGGCCGATATAACGAATCGCATACTGTCTGGTGGCCAAATCGTCACCCGCGCGCGCGATCTCCATCACCTTAGCGGTGCCACGTGGCGTGCGACCTTCCATCAACCCTCGCAGGATCGCCGTGCGAATTTCCTTGGTTCGATCAGCATCGTAGATTTTGATCAGCTCGTCGGTAACTTGCTCGCTCTTTAACTCGCCCAGACGTTTAATCGCGGTGAGACGCAGCCTGGGATCGGGATTGCTACGCGCGACCTCCAGAAGAATCGGATAGGCTCGTGAGCCACCATGTGAGCCGAGTATCAATACTGCCGCTGACTGGAAGTTCTGACATTTAGTTGGATTGGTGCGCAGGGTTTCAGTGACGATTCCGATCGCGCGTTCCTCGTCCGCCTGGAAGAGGCTTTGCAACGCGAGTATTTTGATCTCGCAGTCGTCGTGCTCGAGTGCCTGGTCCACTTCCGCTTTGCGACCCAGCATTACGAGCAGCGCCTGCGCTTCCTGCCGCCAGCTCGAACCAGGAAATCTCTTGATAAGGGCCAGCAACGGCGTTGCGGCTTCGTCTTTTCTGTTCTGCTTCTGTAACGCATAGCCATACCAGTACAGCGCCGCATCAAGATCTTTATCCTTGGGATAAGCTTTAATGAAGTCGTTAAATTTCTCGGCTGCTCTTTGCCAGTTTTGTGCTTCGATAAAGTCGCGCCCCTCGCGAAAGACCTGCATGGATGCAGTGTTTGTTTTTGCCTGCACAAATTTATTGAGCTTCGAGAGATCCTGAGCAAAGGCGGGGCCATGTTGAGTTGAAATCGAGAAAACGGTTACGACCGCGGCAACAGCCAACAGCGCAAGTCCGGATCTGATTTGGGGGTAACAAGTAACAAAGTGCTTCATGATGATCGTTTGTCCTTAATATGAATTGCTTCTATCCGTTGCCGGTTCACCGCACAGACACAGAGAACCCGAGAGCGAGCGCAGCGATCGAGCGGTGATCAAAAACGCACATGGC
>DAIOGT010000276.1:0-5694 GCA_036745095.1 Pyrinomonadaceae bacterium | reverse complement strand
GCGGCTGAAACGCTGGTGAGACGTATGTCGTGTTGAGCCTGGCCCTGGGAGCCGGCCGGGTTTGTGATACGAATGCGACAACGGGATGGCGCCCATCCTACAAACTTCGCCGCGGGATTCGCGCTATTATTTATCTGAATTTCAACATCCATTATGCAATCTCCTTCGGAGGGAGTTTCAAAGCTGAAGGTAACGATGAAAGAGTCGGGGGAGGACCGTGAGGTCCATGATGATAATGCAGGCGATCTAAAACGCAGGGAGCCTACACCTGTGCGCTGAAATCTGTCAACGATTTGAATTGATCAGTTGTGGTTCAGATTCCGGGGATCAAAGCAAAGGGCGTTACTGATCACCCACCAATCAGAAACGCCCCGTTCGGGCGTCGGCTGGTCTTCTCACGAGGGCCGCGACACCCGGGCCCCACTCTGGGCGATTGTGGGGCACCTGAATTATTGGAAGCGCTTATATCGGGAGGCGCGATGCGCAAACAAGAGCATCGCGGGAGACGCTATGTGTAAATTCATGCCAGCAGGTTTGTATGCGCGTTGCCGTCGTTTGGACACACATCCACCGCTCTGCGTAAAGCAGCGTCTGGGCGCAGCAAATTCAGCAAAAATCCTAACGAACGATACTGATTATCGTCAGAATAATCGTTAACAGCGTCGGCTCTGGTTCTGGTGCGATCACACCAGTCGAGGGGATTTCACCGCTGGCTGTTACCGAACTTGGCGGCGGTTGTGGTGCTGTCGCCCCCGTGGACGGGATTTCACCAGCCCGAGCTATGCCCGAAAGCGCGCATGCGAGGACAACGGCCAATGTCAAGCGTCTCATTCTTACCTTTTTCTCCTTTGAGCTGAGGATGCCAGTAGACTGGCAAAAAACCAGATTAGTGTATATACATATAGCGCTCTTGACACTATGTCCCGTACTGCGGCTATATTCAGGCGTAATAAAAAGTTCTTATACTCACCGGCAAAGGTATATCTTTCGTGAAGATAGCCTCACTCCAAATCAACACTTCGAGCCCCAGCGCTGACGAGGAAGCTCTGCTCAGCTGCCGGACAGCACTGGAGCAAAAGGACCGGGAAGACTACGCGGGCGCCCAAAACACCATGCGTCCCTTCTGGCGTGGCGTTGGAGAAAATCCGAATACAGAAGGACTGGGTCCGTCTGCTGCCGCCGAAGTTCTAATGTGCGCCGGCATACTGACGAGTTGGATCGGCAGTAAGAACGAGATTTCAGACGCGCAAGAGACTGCTAAAGATCTCCTGACACGCAGCATCACGATCTTTGAGGCAAACAGAGACGTGACGAAGGTCGCGGTTGCGCAATCAGAAATTGCTTACTGCTACTGGCGAGAAGGAGCAGTTAACGAGGCCAGATCGTGGTTACAGGAGGCGTTGAAGAGCCTGAGGTTTGAGGGCGCTTCCAGAGCACGAGCACTTTTAAAGCTGTCGACTGTGGAGTGGACCTCCGGACAATTTCGCGAAGCGCTCGAGCTGCTGAACCAGAACGAATCGCTATTCAGAAAGATCAGTAATCCTACAATTCGCGGTGGCTACCATAGCGAGCTCGCAATCATTCATCGAAATCTCGCCACTACTGAGAACCGAGTCGAATACTTTCGACGAGCGGTGAGTGAATACAAGGAAGCCGAAAAGCAATTTCGGTTAGCTCACAATCAGATCTACCGCGCCGACGTAATCAACAATGTCGGTTTCTTGTTCTTCAAGCTGGGCCGCCACAAAGAAGCACACGAGTATTTGAATGAGGCGCGCCGCCTGACGATCAAGTTCAAAGACAAAGCGCGCACTGCACAAATCGATGAAAGCCGCGCGCAGGTGTTGTTAGCGGAAGCCCGACCGCATGAGGCGGAACGAATCGCGCGTCGTGCGGTATCTGCTTTACGAAAGAGCGGACGCATTTGTGCGATGGCGGAAGCGCAGATAACAGAGGGCGTGGCCCTCGCCCGGCTGGGCCAGGCAGATCGCGCTCAGCATATCTTCCGGGAAGCGATTGATATCGCGTGCCAAATAAATGCTTTGAACGTTGCCGGACTCGCCGCCCTCACATTGATCGAGGAGGTTGAAGATTTATCTTCCTCAATGCTACAGGCCGCGTACCGGCAAGCGCGTGAATGGTTGGCGAATTCCCAAAGTCCAGACATAAAACTACGGTTGGCTGATGCGGCTGATCGGATTGTTGCCGGAGTAGATACTCAATTCACTGCCGACGAAGCGACGGAGATCTTAACTGAAGCAAGTGGGTTTCGAGAGAAGATACGAAGATACGAAGAAGTTGTCATTAAACGCGCGCTAGCCGAGGTCAACGGCAGCGTCACCCATGCGGCTTCACTCCTCCAAATGAACTATCAATCGCTTGCATATATCATCGAAAACCGCCACCCGCACCTGCTGACGGAACGAACACCCGTGCGGCGCCGTCCAAGAAAACAGTAGTTACCATAAAGTTAGTAGGCTGTGATTTTGATCCGCACGTTGGTGAAGGAGTTCAAATGAATTATTCACGTCTGGCGTTAGCAGCGGTGGGTGGCACGGTCGCGAGTTTTGCGTTTGGTTTCCTCGTGTTGTTGCTGGCGCCCGGGCTGTTCGATGAAGCCCGCAAGTACGAGAAAGTATTCCGACCTGCAGAAGAAATGATGGCTGTGATGCCACTTGGACTGGTCGCAACTTTAGTCGCGATCCTGGTTGCCGCGATACTTTTCGCAATGATAAATCCGCGCGGATCGGGCGCTTTGAAGGGTGCGCGCTTCGGCGCTCTCATTGGTGTTTTCGTGGTTTGCGCATTTGTGCTGCACAACTACGTAAACTTTAACATCGGACTGAAACTCGCTCTGGGACAGGCTGTGGCGTACTTTTTCCAGTGGATTGTTATTGGAGTCGTCATCGGTCTCATTTACAAACCCCTCGCGACGTCATAACGATTGTCGTCCTCTCACTGCGCGTAATAGCCGGGGCGCGTACGTGCTACGAGGTCCGGCCGGTTGACAATCGAAACCTGCACCCACCGCCAACTCTCATCGCGCGTCGCGTTCGTTGGCTTGTATCCCAGACTGTAAACCTTGCCCAGATCATTGATCACTTGTTCGTATACGCCATTCAGGTCTGATATTTTGCGGGCCTGGTAATACGAACCCCCACTCTCTTTCGCGAGCAGTTCAAGCGCTCGCCGTGCATTTTCGTACTGATCCTTCAAAAATGAGTATTCCGAGCTGTGTTCGGTGTCGAGATAGATCGGCACGATGAGCGTATCGGTTTGCCGTACCTGTTCGACGAGGTCGGCGAAGGTGACAGAAGAATTTTGCGCGGTAGCAAATCGCGCAAAAGAATTGTCGACGCCGTCGCTCATCAGTACGACCGCACGACGCCGTTCCAACGTCTTTGGTCCAATAACGTCATCAAGCACAAATTTCACTGCCTCCCACACGCGTGACCCGCCTACGCCGTCCATGTTCGCGACACTCGCCGCCAGTTGGGCACGGTCCAGCGTGAGCGGTGAGATAACGGTTGGCCTGTCAGAGAATGTAACAATCGCGACCCTGTCTGCAGGCCGCGCCGCCTCGATAAACCGCAACGTCGATTTCTTGATCAGGTCACGCTTGTCCTTAGTGGAGCCTGACAAGTCAATGAGCAACACCAAATCAAACGGCACGTCAGTAGAAGCAAAATAGGTCACGGTTTGTTCCTGACCATTTTCGACGACGCGGAAATCTTCTTTTGCTAGCGAACCGGCAAACGTCTTCAGCTTGTTGGTGAAGACGCTGACGTTCAGGCTGACGAGGTTCGTGTCCACCTTGATAACGTCGCCTGGATCGACTTCATTCGTATCGAGATCGGTAGTTTCGATTGCCTCAGTCAGCGACTGTGTTAACTGCTTTGAGAGTTGGGTGCTGGGCGGCTGGCGTGCTTTGATGAGCGGCTTGCCGTAAGTGCGTTCGAGATTTCTGATGTGTTGGGCCATCGGCGACAGCCCAAACTCCGCACGGCGCGCATCGAGTTTTGCCTGGTCTTCAATTGGATAAAGAACCAGAAACCCATCGGTGCTTACTGCCGTTGTACCGAAGAGCTGTTTCATGCCGGCGCTCACGCGCAGGCGATCAAAGAGGGCGGCAAACTCCCGTTTCTGGATTGGATCCTTTTTGATGACAGCAACGATGACGGGCAACAAGTCGCGTTGCAGCTCATACGTTCCGTTTTTGAGAATCAGGTATGTGGCGAAGACACCTTCGTGATCTACGAGCGCGGAAGTGGGCCAGCCGGCTGTCTTTATTATTTGACAGAGCTTGAGTTCGTGGTCTTGATGGAGTTTGAGTAGTTTCTCCCGGTCTGATGGTTTTGTCTGATCCTTGTCCACGATCTCCAGCAGCAACTCGCGTTGTTTGTTGGCCATTTTGAGCAGTGCCAGGGTGAGCTTCTTGTCAGGTTTAGCCGGAGGCGGAGCTTCGACACGGGCAAGCATCTGTTTTATGTCGTCCGGCGTGAGGCACGACTGAGCGTTCGCAGAGAGCGACAGACACGTCAATATGAGAGCCGCGACTAAAACAAACTTGGATGTCCCAAAAAGATTGAACACCTTGATCGAAATTTTTACCTCATCTCGATTTCGCTGACCGTTATTATGAACACGAAAAGGGAGCATCAGTTGCCAAGATAAACTTCCTCGTTAACGCTGCCGAGGTGGCATTGCAACTGCACTTCCGTCTTTGATGGTGAAGCGAAACACCTCCATATTCGCGCCGGATGACGGGCCGCCCGCTTCATAAATCTTTCCTTCGACCAACGGCGGAGGCGTTCCCTCGGCCGGGAACTTCTGGGTGAAGCCAGCGGGAACTCTTCCATAGGTGATAAGTGGCAAATCAGGGATCGCAGTACTTTGAATTTCCCGTGGCCAAATTTCCCAGAGCATTCTGTCGCCACCACTGTTAGTTTGAACGTCCGTTGGTATGGGTTGCGTTGCATCTACCTCTGATACCCAAAAGAAATTCAAATGGCCGTTGCCGGAAAGCGAGAACGTCGGTGGGTTTTTGCTGTCATGGATGGCAATCGTTGTGTTTCGCTCGCAGGAGGAATGGTTACACCCAAGAACGATCAGCAAGAATAGAACGATCGGCAACTGGTGATTTCTGTTTCGAAGGTTGTTCATTGAAGGCATACAAGAGAAGCCGAAGCGAGGTCAGGATTCCACCGGGTTGTTCCCGCGTGGTAACCGTAACTTGAGTGTCACCGTAAGGTAAATCTCTTTTTTAATACGCGCCACAATATTGTTGGCGCAGTGTAGGAATACAAAACGGGCGGCTCTTATTCGAGCCGCCCGTAACTATTTGATTCTGTTTGGCTGGGAGGCAGGGACTCGAACCCCGATAGCCAGATCCAGAGTCTGGAGTCCTACCATTGGACGACCTCCCAGCAAGAGGAATTTGAATTTACGTATCGGGGCTCCGGTTGTCAACTAACCCTTTTGGATGCCACGGGCTTGCGCCGTGGAGTTTCACGCTCGATGCTAGTTCACGAGGTCAACGAAAGCTTTTGGATGCCACGGAGTTTCACGTTCGACGCTAGTTCGCAGGGCCAACGAAAGCTTTGGATGCCACGGGCTTGCCCCGTGGAGTTTCACGCTCACCGCTAGTTCACGGGGTCACCGAAAAGCTTTTGGATGCCACGGGCTTGCCCCGTG
>DAIOGT010000275.1:0-5734 GCA_036745095.1 Pyrinomonadaceae bacterium | reverse complement strand
AATCGTCAGGATCGCTTCTGTCGCTGACTTGACGGACACATCCGCAATGTCAGCCATGAGATCGTCTGTGAACCCTGTTCCCGTGATCTTGACGACAACCATTGCCGGTTCATCTTCGGTTGCGGCCTCATAAACCAGCAGATCCACGTCGCTGACGCTCAGAAAACCCGGATTCGCAACAGGTTCTGCTTCAACAACTTTATTCGCCGCGTCTCTTGAAACCAAGGTAACTCTGATCGATGGATCCATTGGCACCTGGAATGAAAAACTCAATAGTTTGCTGGTTGCGGTATCGAATGTCCTGATCTCCTCTCCATTGATGAACAACCGTGGCGCAGTACCTGCGTTGCCGAACCCATCGCCGCTAACCAACGCCCTCAACGACGTGGCAGATGCGCGGAACACCTTTACCCGATCGATGCGGAATGACTCTGGATCCGGAGTATGGCCGAACATCCTCGGTTTGTAGTCCTTGAGCTTCAAGTTGGGACTGTCGTTGATAGTCAACTCGAAGCCGTTAATATCAGTGGCCCTTCCCGGTGCAATCAATGTGATAGTCGGTGTTCCCTGAAAGTCTGAAGGCATCTGGAAAGAGAAGACGACCTTGTTCGAATCGACTCGTTCGATACGACCTTGGATTTCCTGTTCTTTAAGATCTTCGTTCGTGCGACGTCCCGTCTCGCTGTCATCTCGCAGAAGTGGTTGCGCGAGGCCAATAGAGTGCAGGAGGGGGACGCCGTTAATCAAAACACCGGTTTGAGGGGAGAAGTTTTTTCCGGTGATGGCCACAACGATGCGTTTACCCTTAGCCACATTCGCAAACTCCACACTTTCAATCCAAAACTCATTACCACCGTCGACCTGAGCGCTTGGAATCGGCACCACGAAAACTTTCGTTGGTGAACCGCCACAGTTTCTGCTGGTTCGATCGTCCTCATTCCATCGCGGGGACTTCGTGTCGAGAAAATCGTTGGGAGGATAAAAAGAACGGGGAAAGTAACAGCCGTTCGATTCAAGCACGAGCGATGTTGCATTGTCTGGCACTACAGCAACGGCGTACGTGGTGCGCACTCCGGAATGCAAGCGGTCAGTGCCGGGCATTGGCGTAAAAGTCCAACCAAATTCGCGCGAGCCTTTGCCAAACGCCGCCGAATAAAGTTCCTGCTGAACGAACTGAGAAAACTGTTCGCGCTGACGCTGTATGTTGAGGCTGGAACCGAACCCAAATAAAGTCGAGAGCACGAAATTGAACGCCCCGGCCTTAACCTTTAGGTTCATATCGTTGACGTTGAGAGAACTCTGTCGCGGGATCAATTCCACCGTTCGCACCATTCGGTTTTCAAGCACTCTACTGTTCCCGTCACCCGCAAGGTAAGTATTGAGGATAGCAGTCGGGTGTGCGCTATCCAGATCAACAAATACATCGTCGTACGTGACCTGGTTCGATTGGCAAGCTGTTGTGATTTCCAACTCCCAACCGCCACTGAGACTGCTGACGCTAGCACCGAAATCATTCACAAGGTAAAGGCTCCAGGTACCCTCAGGATTTGTGCCATTAAAAACGTTCAGCGCCGACCCTCCAAGAGGTATAGGACTGTCGGGTGGAAATTGATCGGGACTGAAAGGATCGTCTATGTTCGTCGGTCTGAAATTACCGGACGTCAACGGTCCAGCATTTGGTAAACGAGTAGGAAAACTGTCGTCCAGAGTAATATCGAGTCCGTCTGCTAAAAACCCGCCGCCGACATCGGACATGATAATCGCGTTCTGCCCTTGCGGCCCGACGAGCATTACATCGAGGTCATCAGGGTAAGGATGCCGCAACTTATTGAGCTTGACCCTAACGTTAGTGACAGTTCCTTTCATCGCTACGCGGATGTTCGACGGACTCGCCTTAGGTGACGCTGGAGTATCTTGTATCCGGATCACATTCCTGGTTGGAAAAACTTTCGGGTAACAAGGGGGGCGCGAGGATGTATCGGTTGGCAATCTAATGCCCGTTCCATCGAGTATTGAGTTGAGATCTTGCGTAACTGTTATTGGCTCATGGTTCGAGCGTACTCGAGGCGTCGGATACGGGATGGGCTCCTCTGAGTTTTCGCGGCGAACGCGGTGCGTGTACCCCGCAATTTTCCACCACGACTGCGCCCATTTTCTCTTCGACTCGTGATGCGCAGCGTTGACGGTTTGCGGAAGCTCTAAGAACACGAGGCGCTCGCCCGGACCCAGTTCGTCGCGCAGCAGTGAGAGTTGCTTCGAGATAATCTCATATTGCATTTGCAGGAAATTATCGAGCCGTAGTGACGCGTTCAATTGTGGTGAATCGTTAAACTTCTCAATCTGCTTTTTCGCCGCAGCCTTAAAAGCTTCGTCGAACTCACTCTTCGGCAGCTTCTCCGGCTCAAACGTGGCGCCGCCAGTCGTTGCCTTTGGGTCGCCCGAGGGCGCTGTCAATGTCTTCAGCTCCTCGTTTAACAGTTCCGACTCCTTATCGACCCTGGCAAGACGCGTATTCTTCGCCGCAATGCGCGCGTCAATCCGCTTCTTTTCGTCCTCGTCTTCAGTGCCGGCTTTCTCATTCTCCAGCTCTTCGATTTCACCTGTCAGGCGGAGAGCTTCTCGTCGCAAACTGTCGCGCTCGGTCATTAACTGCTGCCGCCGCTCGGCATTGAACGTGCGATTTTCGGAGAGCAACCTGTTGGTGGCGAGATCGGCCTGGTTGAAGGTCGCGCCAAACTCTACCAGCATGCGCATTACGTCAAACCGCAAACCCGCGATTTCGTTTGGGTCTAACTCACCAAGACTCTTTGTTTTGAGATCGAGATTGCGCCGGTGCATCTGCGCGAGCAGGTAGTGGGCCTGCTCGAGCGTCCAGAGATTTGGCTGTTCGGCATTAACGACAATGATGCGTCGGCGCTGCGCCTGAACGGTGGAGAGACTGCCAACAATCGCGACGATGCTGTTGCAGGCGATAGCACAGACCAACCAAAAAGAGATAGAACGACGAAGTCGGGAGTGGATGTGCATTGATGTACCTCGGGAATCAATGTGGATTTAGAACGATAACGGGAGCCGAATTAACTGTTGATCACTCATTATGAGGATTTACACAAAAACATTTCTCGGCAAGATGAGCGGTTTCAGGAACGATTTGCAATAATTTTAGCCAAGTGTTACTAGATGACGCATTCATTCCCCAAACCGGCCTTGGTTAGCGGCAGCCTAGACTTTAGATTGCAGAAGTAAGGGACCAGTCTGTGATAGCGGCAATGCCAGGTACCCTCGTAACAATCGTTTTGGTTTTACTAATGCCGGCGATCTATTCCGGGGCTGGACGCTCCGCTAGTCAGGCACAGTTCGCGATGATGCAGTCGCCGGACGAAGGGAAAGGATGGAAAGATCTGGTCCCCTTACGATCTACGCGGCGCGACGTCGAGGCTCGGCTTGGCCCACCAATGGCGGGCGGACAGTCGTTGTACCAAACGAACGAGGCGACTATTTATGTTGGGTATTCGGATGGACCTTGCGAAAAGGGATGGCCTTACGGTTGGAACGTTGACAAGGACACGGTCGTGAGCATTGTCGTCTCCCCAAAGGAGCCGGTAATGTTTACAAATTTGAAGATCGATAAAAACAAGTACCTGGAATCCAGGGACAGTCATATAAACACCCGGATGCTTTATGCGAATAACGGCGAAGGAATTACCCTTGTTGTTGATGAAATCACCGGAAAAGTAAGAAGTTTTACCTACCATCCAACAGATTCACAGCAGAAGTTACAGTGTCCTGATGCTTCAAGCAGACTGCCGGTAGGTCATACTCAAACTGATCCGATTTCCAGGTTTGATTTGTACGGTGATGTTTCTGCGGATCTGGAACGCGAAAGACTTGATGCCGTCGCGGGGGAAATGCGCCGTCGCCGTGAGGCCGACGCCTACTTGATCGCCTATGCCGGGAAAAGTGCTCATAAAGGTGAAGCCGGCGCACGGGCAGCATGCGCCAGAGATTACTTGATCAAAAAACACCATATTCAAGCAGACCGGATCCGGGCGATCGACGGTGGATACCGCGAGACGTTTGAAGTGGAAGTTTATGTCGAAGAGGCAGATGGATCGATACCACTAGCGACCCCTACTGTTCGACCCAGCGCGGTCAAGATCACTCAACAGGAACCTGTTCTGACGTGTCGGCTCACCGAGAATTGAAGTAATCAAATCGGGTCCGTCCAACCATTCGTTTGAAACTACATACCGGCCACGTGCCATGTTGGCAACGCGAGTTGCGAGGGCAAAGACGTGCTTCGATCCGCGAATTCGATACTCTTTGCTGGACGATTTGCAGCTTCCAAATGACTGCGTGATACACTCATTGCGTCACACGTTTTTGACGAGGTTCCGTGAAGCTGGCGCCGATGCCTTCACTATGAAGAAGGTTGCGGGTCATAGCAGCGTTACGATTTCAGAACGCTACATCCACCCAACACCTTAAGGGCCGGAACGCACCTTCGACATGAGTTTATTGTGCCCCTGTAGCTCAACGGTTAGAGCAGCAGACTCATAATCTGTTGGTTCGGGGTTCGAATCCCTGCGGGGGCACTAATCAACTGGCGAGTTGTCTTACACTTACGTCTTCGCGATGTTGTGGGGATACGTGCTTAAACTCAGGATGGCGCGAAGATGGGCACGATTTGTTGGTGATACGATTGCGCTCTCCGACGACCGGTAATTGAAGTGAACGAAGCGGTCTCTCGATCAATGCCCTTAGCAACGTGTTTAAGAGCCAATGGCGTTCACGAGTGGGATATCAGAGATGTACTTGGTCACGCGTAAGAAAGGATGACTAGCGTTTACGCTCCAGACCTGGGTTCCAGTGTGCCAGTGTCGATATCAGTTGCTGTCTACTCCGTTGGAGACCCGTACGAACTGGCCTCCACAAGTTTCTTGATGAAGAAGCCGTAGTCGTCTTTCATTGGGAGCTCCAACTCAGTCTTCAGCCTGCTTCTCGAAGCAGAAACGTCCTCACCTGTAAACGGATTTCGCGCCGCTTTTTGATAAGCCTCCCAATATAGACCGACTCCGCGTTTTTGCCAGAGTGGCAGGTCATTAAAGTTGATCCCACGCTGCCACAACACTTCGTTTTTCTCGGCGACCGAAAGCTTGTGAAGACTATCCGTCGCTTGCTGGACCGTTTTGCCCTCATTTCTCAACGCCCAATAACTATGCGCGTTTAGGGCGTTTCGGTGAGCATCTTCGTTCCGCCAACGGAAGTAATCAATCACAGAATCAATGTTCGGCAACTCGCAGATGCGACAGTCAAAACAAGCATGTTCGCCGAGTAGTAACGCAAATTTCGCGCTCGCCTCGCCTGCCAGAATGGAGTTGTACTTCCTTACCTTGCGATGAAATGTAGTGATCTCCGGATGGAAGAGAAGCGAAATCTCATCCGACTCGGTAAAGCCATAGATAGTCTTGAAACCGCAATTCATCAGGTGCGCGGTGGTTGCGATCATCATATCGCGGAAGCGCACGTCGAACGGAGCTTCGAACTTAATTACCTCTTTGGTTAACCGAGTAAAATTCCGACCGTCAAGTCTAGCGACCATGTACATTCCAGGAAGGACGCACCGATCGTGTGCGGTCTCGTAGACCCGCATCCTGTCGTCGAGTTCATCAAACTTCATCGAGCCATTCCTCCACGACAAATTCTCCCGCATCGTTAATGCGCACGTAATAGA
>DAIOGT010000274.1:0-5766 GCA_036745095.1 Pyrinomonadaceae bacterium | reverse complement strand
GAACAGTCGCTGAACTTATCGTGTCCTTGCCGATTCAGTTGTATCTCTTTCGTCACAACCGAAGATCGCGTGGGCCAGCTGCTTAGGACGTTCGTCGGACAAAGGGTAGTAAAATGAAGATATTGCTTTGCTGTTTGTTGTTGGCGATCTTGTTTCAGCCCGGACAATCAATTGATAAGAGCGGCCAATCCTTCCGCACCATCCCGATTCCGATCCGCGAACACGGTTACAACACTTTCGAATCCATAGTGCTCACGTCCCCAAAAGACCTGGACTCTTTCCTCAAAGACACGATCACGAAGGGCGGTTGGAATGATAGGCAGGGGTTTGAAGATGCTCTTCTTAATGCAAAGTTGGACTTCAGCAAAGAAGCATTGGTCCTGCTTCGACATTCTGAAGGATCTGGGTCAATCAAAGTCACATTTGAAACCCCCGTTCTCAAAGATCGCACGCTCGTCTGTGAGATCCAAGGCAGACGTGTTCCTCCGGGTTATGGGGTAACCTTAGACATGGCCTACTACTGTTTTGCCCTCGCGGTATCTAAAGCTCACGTTACTCAAGTCGAGTTGCAAGCAACCCAAGGCGGTTTTTCCCCACGCCGTCTCCCTCCGATCGTCTTACCCATAATCGAAAAGGCGCCAGTGGTCCAGTAATGATAAGACTTTCAGGGACAGCGGTCCGGCACACGACGTGCTGATTCGGTTTTGCGGTCCGAACGAAAATCTCGCAAATATTCCAGTTTGGACCAGATCGGCGTTTCGCAGATGTAGGATTTCACCACACGTGCTCGTCAGCGAGCACTCCTGCACTCAAGACAGGTTAGGAAGAATTCCTCAACTCACATGACCAGAAGTTTGGTTCTGAGTACATCTCTAGCAGCTTTCACGGTTGCCCTATTCAAGTGCAGATTCCCAAAAAGCCGTTGCTGAATGCCGAGACGCCGAGATCGTGAAGACAGCGGAGGTTCAGAAATGACTAAACTGTTACTGCCCTCAACTATCGTCCTTTTCCTCCTTTGCATACCGTGTGTAACTACTAAAGCTCAAACACGAACTGCTCGCGTTATTGCAGAGAACGCAAACTTGCGTGAAACGCCGAGCATCACCGGTCTCGCAGAAGGCGAAGTTCCTGAAGGAATGGTCGTTAAAATACTTGACGAAAAGTTGCCCTGGTACGTCGTTCGTATAGGTGACAGAGTCGGCTGGATGCATGGAGCAACTCTTTTCTTTATCGATAACGCGACTACCACGTCAGAGCGTGAGCCAGTCCGAGTGACTACACCGGCCGAAACGTACTCACTTCCACAATCGACGAAATCCTCTGCAGGCAAAGTATTTATACGCGGACCTCGAGGCGGTTGCTATTACATCAGTGGCTCGGGCAGGAAGGTCTATGTAGACCGTAGTGTGTGCAATTAAAAACTAACCCTTACTATCTTTGAGGAATCTATGAGCCAACGGTATTCCGGACAATATCGCTGTCCTTATTGCGGAACTAATTCGCCACCGTACGTTATCAGCAAAATTAGCAATGGTGGGTGGGTGGTGTTCGCGCTGATGCTGCTATTCTGTTTCCCCTTGTTCTGGATCGGATTGCTGATGAAAGATCACCATCAGATTTGCGCGCAGTGTCGCATACGCTTGAACTGATTACGACTTATTCGATTGGTCGCATCAGTAGATCGAACGTTCGGCGCTCGCCCGGTTTCGCGGACAAGCGTTGGGCCTTGGCAGCACGCTCCGCTATCTCATTTTTTTCCAGCGTACTCGATTTTACGCCCACCGGCAGAATGAACACGAGGTACTCGCCGGGAGCGCCCGTGATCGCACACGTGCCGTTTGCGTCAGTTGTTCCGAAGAGTTGTGTTTCTGTTCGCGTCCAGCGCGCCGGATCCGCTGGCACAAGCGTCACCGCAACATCACGCATTGGTTCTCCGCGAGCATTCCGCACACGAATGTTGAAAGTGGCGACGAGCCGCGAAAGGACGATTTCCACACCTTCGATTTTTGTTTCGACGCCGACTTCCAACAGTTCACGGAGTAAATCCTTTCCCTTCCAGGTGATCGACTTAATATAAAACCGTTGGACAACCTCGGAGACATTGATAAAAAAGTACATCTCCCCTGCCGGCACGTTTCTGATAATGAACTTGCCGCCTTCAACTTCAGCACTCGCTGCCACGTCCTGATTCATTCCTTCCCTTTCCAAACCAAGAAAAATGTTACGCGGCAGTGGTCCATTTTCTGCGACGACGGTACCGGAAACTGTAGAGTCATCACTCAGCTCAATCGATATGTTGCTGACATCGCCGCCTGAAACCTCGATTTCCTGTTGCTTCGCGCTATATCTCTTGGCTCCTGGAGGAAGCTCGTTGTATAGACTCGGCGGCTGAACAAAAATTATGTACCTGCCGTCCGGGACTTGAGTTAAACGCCAGCGACCAAGCGCGTCAGTCTTGACGCCAGGCATCCCAACCGAGTAAGGCCAGAACAAGGCCTGACGTACCTTTTCATGGGTCTCTTTTCTGACGATGTTAACTTTCGCATCCGCAACGGGACGTTGGTCGTCACGTCCGCGAACCACACCCGATAACCTGTATCTCTCCTGGTCAGCGATGGTGATGTCCACCGCGGCGCGCTGCTCGCCCGCCCGAACGCGGATGCTCGTCGCTTGCGTGGCGAACGGGGTTGAAGGATAGAAGATCATCGCGAGTGAGCTACCAACCATGTTCGCTTCGAGGCTGTCGTCTCTGACTAACTCGCCGTGTTCGAGCCGCGGTGTTGCACCGACAATGTATTCACCTTCGGGCAGGCCCATGATGCGAAACATGCCGCGGTCGTCCGTCAGTAGCGCTGCCTGCATTGTGCTGACGTTGGTCCAGAACATGGAGTAGCGCTCTCCTCTTCGCCGCAAAACGGTCACGGGATGATCGACAGCCGGGTCGCCGTTTGCGTAACTGACTTTGCCGGAGATTACCGCGCCGCGACGCGCACGTACGAGCACCTGTTTATCAGTTGTTCCATCAACTTCCACCTCCTGGAAATACTGGCGCAGTTCATCTACGTAATACAGCGACTGCATCTTCTCCTCGGAATTGAGAAAAGCTTCGGGCGCGACCAGGCCGCTGGAATTAACTCCGATGAAATATCGGCCCGCAGGTACACCCTCAATACGAAACTCGCCACGTGCGTTGGTTGTGCCGGCAATTTGTTCCGGACCAAAACTGGTGACACTCCGCAGCACGATCTGCGCGCGACCCACCGGGCGTTCTGTATCGTCATAAACCGCGCGCCCATAAACCGTCGAGAGCATCAGCTTATTTCTTGTAAGCAGAGATCGCGCTGAGTATTTCAACGCGTGGCTTAGTACGGTGGTTTGCGTTTCGGCACGCGCTGCAAAAAGGTTGCTGATGGTAAGGACGAGCACGGTCGTTACGCCGAGCGTCTGGAAGCTGACAACAAAGCGGGTAACTACTTTCACGACTGGCACCTTCTGGGTCTGCGACTGTAGCATTACTCAATCCTCCCAAAAAAACCCCAGCCGAAAGTTTCAACGGAGCATTCAAAGCGGGTAACATGGGTGCGTCTTACGCGTTCCGGTGGGTGCCAGTCGTTACATCGCTCGCAGCTCGTTCATAGAAACTAAATGCAGACAGTTCCAACACAAGACGTGCACCTCGCTGCGCCGTTTATTGTAACTCCCACTGAGGCAAAAGCGAGTTTCCTGCAACGGATGTGCGCGGCGCTTTTTCAACCGGTTGATATCTCGTTCCTCGTTTTCTTCCGCATCCTCTTCGGCGGCATCATGCTGTGGGAAGTTTATCGCTACTTCACCTACGGCTGGATCGGGCGTTACTTCGTTGAACCGGCTGTCACTTTTACTTACTACGGCTTCAGTTGGGTTAAGCCGTGGCCCGGGCGCGGTATGTACGTTCACTTTCTTGTGCTCGGTGTGGCAGCAGCTTGCGTGATGGCCGGGTTCCTTTACCGCATTGCCGCGCCTGTCTTTTTTCTTGCTTTCACTTACGCTTTTCTGCTGGACCAAACGCGTTATCTGAATCACTTCTATCTGGTCTGTCTGATCAGTTTTTTGATGTGTTTTCTTCCGGCGGAACGGGCTTTTTCCGTTGATGCATTGGTGCGCCCGAAAATCCGCTCAGACGTAGTTCCGGCGTGGACGTTGTGGCTGTTACGAGCACAAGTCGGCATACCATATTTGTACGGTGGAATTGCCAAACTCAACAGCGATTGGATACGTGGCGGCGAGCCAATGCGCATATGGCTGAGCCCTTTGACGCGGATGCGCGGGTTCGGCCACATCTTCGCATCCGACTGGTTAGTTTACAGTTTCGTGATCGGCGGATTGCTGCTCGATCTACTCGTGGTGCCGCTGCTTCTTTGGCGACGCACACGCCTCGTCGCATTCGCCGGCGCGGTTGTGTTCAACCTCATCAACGCGGTGATATTCGAAATCGGTATCTTTCCGTGGTTAATGATGGGCGCTCTTTTGATCTTCTTTCCACCTGACCTGGTCCGACGTTTTGCGCGAGCGTTTATGTCACCGGGAGAGGGGTTTGAAAACGCAGAGCCATCGCATTCAGCCGCGAAAACTAAGACGATTGACGGAGGGACCACTTGCTCGCCCTTACTCGGCTCGCAAAAATTAATAGCGGGACTATTGGCGACCTACGTCGCTTTCCAGCTTTTTTTCCCACTGCGCCATTACCTGTATCCGGGCGATGTAAGTTGGACGGAAGAAGGACATAACTTTGCGTGGCACATGAAGCTGAGAACAAAGAGTGGCGACGCAATCTTTAATATTACTGATCTGCGAACTGGACAAGCCTGGGCCATCAAGCCGGAACAATATCTAAAATCTCATCAGGTAATGAAAATGACCACAAAGCCGGACCTCATCCTGCTCTTCGCACATCATTTAGCCGAAGAGAAGCGACGTGAAGGTTACGAAGATGTGGAAGTGCGGGCTCGCGTGATGGTTTCTCTTAACGGACGCCAACCGCAGTTGCTAATCGATCCGAATGTAAACCTCGCTAAAGAACATGTGAGTTTGTTACCCGCGCGCTGGATAGTCCCGCTTACGACGCCGCTCGGCTCCTCTCAGCAGTGAACCACACTCAGCTTGAACCATTTTCAAACTTTATATAAGGTTCATTCGTTCATTCACCCTACTAATTGGAGGCCTCATGTCGGAAGAAAACAAAGAATTGCTTCGTCGCTGGTTTGACGAAGTCTGGAATAAGGGACGCGCCGACGCGATCGTCGAAATGTTCGACGAAAACGGTATCGCGCACGGCTTAGCGGATGATCCTTCGAAGCCGATTACGGGTCCAGGAGACTTTACGCCGTTTCACACAACGTTCCGCGAAGCTTTTCCAAACATGATCATCGATATCGAAGACATGGTTGCTGAAGGCGACAAAGTCGCTGCGCGTTGTTCCGTGCGTGGTAAGCACGAAGGCGAGTTCATGGGACGCGCGGCGACTCAAGCTCCGGTCGAGTTTACGGGCATGACGATTGTTCGGATCCGCGATGGAAAGATTGTTGAAGCGTGGAATAACTTCGATTTCATGACGATGTACAGGCAGTGCGGTCTCCAGTAAACCGTCGAGTCATACGAAACAGATCGAAAGGACATTCCCATGAACCGAAGAGAGTTTGTTGTAGCGGGTTCGTTCACTTTGGCCACGATGGGCGCCCGCACAGCGAATGGAGAGGCGAGAGCGAAGCCGCGAAAGTGAAGGAGTTG
>DAIOGT010000273.1:1802-5800 GCA_036745095.1 Pyrinomonadaceae bacterium | reverse complement strand
AGTCGTCGAGTGTTGGATCAGTGAGAGCTTTGCTGATGATCTCACGTACTTCCGTTGCACTCTTCGCGGCGCTCATCTCGTTGCGAAGGCGAATCTTCTTGATGGAGAGTTTTAATTCCTCCCCGACAGACTTTTTCGCGGCGGTGGAATTTTTCGAGACAAGGCCCTCGATGCGCGGGATGTCTGAAACATTAGCGGAAAGCCCCAGGCTTTCAGCGGCGAGCTTACTTACCTGCTCATCGGAGGATGCAATCAGCTTGAACAATGAATCGACGGGCAACGCTTCGGCCCGGATTATGGCCACTTGCAGCCCGACCGCGATCAGCGGGTTGTGATTCGAAGACATCAGTCGTGCGAGCGGCAGTTTAAACTCGTCAGACGGAATGGTGGTGAGGAGGGTGAGCGCGCCAAGCTGAACGTCAGGATCAGTGGCAACGCCGACAGTCACGTCGGGAACAGGCGATCCGGGCGCCACCGCGACCAGCTCAACGACGCCGGCAGTGACGCTGGTCTTTGCAGGAGCTTTCATCGACGGTGGAGGCGACGGCCGTCGCGGCGTGGCGGTCTTGTTGAAGATCTGTTGGAGCAGCTCGATGCGCTTGTCAGCAGGCATGAAGGGCCAGACTCGAGCGATGAATTCCGTGATGTAGCCTGAAGCCGAGTGCTTGAGAGTTTTCGCCACAACGTCCGGCGCGGTTGCGACACTGCGTGCAGCAGCCTCCGCGACGAGCAGCTCTCTGTCGTCGATCATTTCCCAAAGAAACGGCTTCAACACGCTGTTGCTCGAGCGAGCCAGAGCTTGCACCGCCGCAGCACGGACCAGCGGACGTCGGTCGAGTAAGAGATCGACGGCAACGTCGGCATGAGATGAAAAGAGCGACGCCAGTCGGTTGACAGTTGCTTCTCGATCCGAGGTGGCGCCACCGAGATCAGCGACGATGCTTTCCACTTCATTGATTGGACCAGGCGCCGGCGTTTTGATTAGCGACGTTCGCAGCGCCTCGAAAGCCGCGTAGTCATAAGAAACGAACACCACCGATTGCACGACGGCTTTGAAGAATGGTTCGAGGTCGGCAGCATGTGCGGCCGGCGCCTGGAAGTTGAATGTGACTGCGAGTGGCCCACTGACAGTGATCCACGATGTACTGCGGATCGTCTGGCCCTCAGTGTTGTCGATCTCCAGGAAGATCTCGCGCGCTTCGAGATCCTGAAGCTGAGTTTTGCGCGTCACCGTTATCTCAGCGGCGCCCGGCATATTTCTGACTCCCTGCAGAACCGACGCGAAATACTCCTGAAATGGATAGCCGTCCGGAACCTTCTGTACATTCACTCTGATATGCGAAGTGTGTGGGCCATTGAAGACGAGCGTGGTTCCCTCTTGCTTCCAGTCAGCAGGTACACGAAAGAGAAACTCTTTTTCGGGACTCAACTGGCGTGCGAAGTTGCTTTGCGGGAGGGCGTAACTTTTCCACTCGGCCTCGCGCGCCTGCGAGGGCGTCAACTGCGCCTGAGCGGAAGCCACACTTGTACACAGGAGAATAAGAAGGAGGGGGAACAGCTTTCGCATCTGCTTACTTGCCTTTCGGGAACTGCGGATTCGGGGCCATTGTGAAGACGCGGCGGCAGATATCATAATGGATCCACCGCAAAAACGCACAAAAAAGTTCATCGCAAAAACTTTAGCGTGGGAACTTATTTGTGACTTTTGGGCCTTTTTGTGGCTCAATAAGCCGGATGCGACGCGTCAGAGTCATCGATTCACACACGGGTGGCGAACCCACGCGTGTGGTCATCAGCGGCGGCCCAGAACTCGGCAACGATGCGCTCGCAAATCGTCTTGAGCGCTTCAGAGACCTTCACGATGACTTTCGCCGTGCCGTCGTAAACGAACCACGCGGTTCGGACGCCGTCGTCGGAGCGTTGCTATGCACGCCGGTCGATGAATCGTGTGTTACCGGAGTTATCTTTTTCAACGCCGTCGGTTATTTAGGCATGTGCGGGCATGGAACGATCGGCGTCGTTGCCACGCTCGCACACATGAACCGCATTGGCCTGGGCACACATCGCATTGAGACGCCCGTTGGCGTCGTCACTGCACACCTCGACGACGATGGGAAAGTCGAAGTCGCGAACGTGCCGAGTTATCGTCTGGCGCACAACGTCACCGTTGACGTGACGGGGTTTGGACCAGTGACGGGAGACGTAGCCTGGGGTGGCAACTGGTTTTTCCTTGTCAACGATCACGGGCATGAGCTTGAACTGAAAAACCTCGACCGGCTGATGGAATTTACTTTGCAAATTCGGGCCGCACTCGCACGCGCCGGATTCACAGGCCACGACGGCCACGAGATTGATCACGTCGAGCTCTTTTCCGCTTCAGAGCGCGAAGGCGTCGATAGTAAAAACTTCGTGCTTTGTCCGGGTAAAGTTTACGACCGCTCGCCGTGCGGCACGGGCACGAGCGCCAAACTCGCCTGTCTCTTTGCTGATGGAAAACTGAAAGAAGGGCAGGTGTGGAGGCAGGAGAGCATCGTCGGCAGTGTCTTTGAAGGAACGATCAAGGTCATTGACAATGTCGTGCACCCGCGTATCAAAGGCTCGGCCTTCATCACCGCTGAAGCAGAACTGATTCTCGACTCCCGCGATCCCTTTGCCATGGGCATTGGCAGATGAGTTCCAAACGTTACGACGTGATCATTGTCGGCGCCGGTATCGTCGGCTCCGCGTGTGCGGCTGAGTGTGTGCGTGAGGGTATGAGCGTGGCGATCGTCGAAGCCGGGATCATCGGCGGCGGTGCTACAGCGGCGGGCATGGGCCATCTCGTGGTGATGGATGATTCGGACGCGCAGTTTGCACTGACGCGTTACTCACAACAACTTTGGGATGAGATCAGCGACGAGCTGCCGCGCGAGGTTGAGTACGATGCGTGCGGGACGATCTGGATCGCGGCTGACGATGAAGAGATGGCGGAGGCGCGGCGAAAGGAGAAGTTCTACGCGGAACGCGGTGTGAAGACTGAGATTCTCGACGCACACGCGCTTGCGGAAGCTGAACCGAATCTGCGGCGTGGACTTGCCGGCGGGCTTCGTGTCCCCGGCGACAGCGTGATCTATCCCCCGTGTGCCGCACAATTCTTTGTCGATCATGCAACGGCGAACGGTGCTGATCTTTATCTCGGTGTCGCGGTCGAAACGATAACGAGCGATGGAGTCCGTTTGCGCGATGGAACAGTTATCTCGGCCGGACTGGTTGTGAATTGCGCTGGTAGCATGTCGCCGGCGTTAACACCGGGACTCGAGGTGAAGAAACGCAAGGGCCACCTCGTCATCACCGATCGCTATCCAAACTTTGTACGACATCAACTGGTGGAGCTCGGCTACCTGAAGAGCGCTCACTCGCTGACAGCCGAGTCAGTTGCCTTCAACATTCAACCGCGAAAGACCGGGCAGTTATTGATCGGTTCGTCGCGACAGTTTGGCGTTGATGAATCGCGTGTGGACACTTCGATTCTCGTTTCGATGCTCGATCGAGCCGTGGAATATTTGCCGGGACTCGGGAAGCTCTCGTCCTTGCGCGCATGGACCGGATTTCGCGCGGCAACGCCGGACAAGCTTCCCTTAATTGGTCCACACATCGAGCACGAGCGGATCTATCTCGCCACCGGGCATGAAGGGCTCGGTATCACAACCTCACTCGCTACCGCGAAGTTACTAGTCGCGCAGATCATGGATCGCGAAAGCGCGATTCCCGTCACGCCTTACCTGCCCGCGCGCATGGCACAGGAGGCGGTGCATGCCTGAGACTGTGACCCTCGCGGTCGATGGAGTTTCAGTTGAAATGCCCGCCGGCAGCACGGTTTCCGCGGCGATTATGAAAACAGGAACATATGCGTTTCGTCGTTCGGTGAGTGGCGAGCCGCGTGGTCCATTGTGTGGCATGGGGATCTGTTTTGAGTGTCGCGTGACGATCGACGGAGAGCCGCAGTGTCGGAGTTGTCA
>DAIOGT010000273.1:0-1702 GCA_036745095.1 Pyrinomonadaceae bacterium | reverse complement strand
CATGTTTGCGATCTGCTGGTGGTTGGCGCCGGGCCGGCGGGGCTGGCCGCGGCCTGGCGCGCAGCGCAGAGTGGCTTGCGTGTATCGGTAGTTGACGATAATCCCGCGGCGGGTGGCCAGATCTGGCGTGGTGGACCACCGGAGGCGCAGGTTTGGTTTCAGAGAATTCACAGCGTTGAGGTTGAATTGATCACGGGCGCGAGTGTGTTTCAGCAACCGGGCGCGAACACGTTGCACGCTGAGACGGCGCACGGCGTTTGCGAGTTGAAATATTCGAGCCTTGTGCTTGCGACTGGAGCGCGCGAACGTTTTCTGCCGTTTCCGGGTTGGACGTTGCCGAACGTGATGGGCGCCGGTGGTTTGCAGGCACTCGTGAAGAGTGGGCTGCCGATCGAGGGGAGGCGCGTCGTCGTTGCCGGAAGTGGTCCGTTGTTGCTCGCGGTCGCGGCTTATTTACGCGGTCACGGCGCGGACGTTTTGTTCATTGCCGAGCAAGCGTCGTCAGTGCAACTGGGACGATTTGTGTTCGGTTTGTTCAGTAAAGCATCACAAGCATTTGATCTGAAACGACAATTGAAACGCGTGCCATATCGAAGCGGATGCTGGGTTGCGGAGGCGCAAGGGAAAGAGAAGCTTGAAGCGGTGACGTTGGTTCGTGGTGGCAAGCGTTGGCAGGTTGCCTGTGATTATCTCGCGTGTGGTTTTCATCTCGTGCCTAATGTAGAGCTGGCGGAGTTGTTAGGATGTGTGGTGGAGAACAGCAGTGTGAAAGTGGATGAGTTTCAGCAAACGACGGTTTCGAACGTTTACAGCGCCGGAGAGACCACGGGGATCGGCGGTTTGGAGTTGTCGCTTGTTGAAGGTGAGATCGCGGGGCTCGCGGCGGCAGGCAAGCATGAAGCCGCGCGTGCGTTGTTTCCGGCACGCGCGAAGCACCGGAGGTTTGCGGACCTGTTGAATCGTACGTTTGCGTTGCGCGACGAATTGAAGGGATTGGCGACGCCCGAGACGATCGTGTGCCGCTGCGAAGATGTCACGCTTGAGCGACTGAGCACGCAGGACTCATGGCGATCAGCGAAATTACAGACGCGCTGCGGCATGGGACCATGCCAGGGACGAGTGTGCGGCGGCGCCATCGAATTTCTCTTCGGCTGGCGCGCCGAATCCGTCCGCCCGCCGATTTTGCCTGTTCGCCTGGAAAGCTTTTTGTCGCCACAAAAGGCACAAACAACACAAAAGACTAATTGTGGAAGCTGAAGTGCTTTGAATTTTCCGATGTGGGGATGAACTAAACTCATTTTGTGTTATTTGTGCCTTTTTGTGGCTAATCCTTCTGAGGTGGCTTGATGAAGATGAAATGGGCGGGCGTGATGCCCGCAACGACAACTGCGTTTGACGAACAACTCAACATCGATCACGCCTTTGTCGCAAAACACGCGAAATGGTTGATCGACAACGGCTGCACCGGAATCGTGACGCCTGGTTCCCTGGGCGAGAGTGCGACGCTCAGTTTCGACGAGAAGACCGCGCTTTGGAAAACCGTCATTGGCGCTGTTGGCGAACAAGTGCCAGTCGTCGCGGCGATTGCTTCATTGAGCACGGCCGAAGCGGCGCGCCTGGCCCAACACGCGGATGCCGCCGGTTGCAGCGGCCTGATGGTCTTGCCGCCGTACGTTTATCGCAGTGACTGGCGCGAAATGAA
>DAIOGT010000272.1:1517-5915 GCA_036745095.1 Pyrinomonadaceae bacterium | reverse complement strand
AGGTTCAAGCCCTCCTGTGGCTTCGGCAAGTCCTAAGTGCTCCGTCGTATTTTCGGTCACGCTGCCGACCGAGCCGACCCGCCACCTCCCCGCTTCCGGCAACCCTCGCTTTGATGATTCACTCGCCACCTCAAGAGCAGGCACGCTGCCTCTCTTTCGCTCACTCCGTTCTTGCAACAAACCCAGAGGCGTATACAGCAGCAGCAGAATGAGCCTGACGGGGAGAAAGAAAAACATCACCGGGATTAAGGCGAGATCCATAAGGAAAGTGAGCCCCCCTTTCCCCGCGATCCGCCATGAACGGCCGACCTGGCCCTCATGGGCCGTCGTCGTAGCACTCTCGAAGAAGTGGTCGGCGTAGCGTGCGACGGAGCGGTCGAGATACTTATTAACTCTGGTGAATATACTGTCTTCGCTGGTTGAGAGAGCGATAGTGACCACGTCAAGGTTGGTGCCGCAGGTGGGGCAGTACTTGTACCGGTGAGAATCATCTCTCCCGCATTTCGGACAGAACATGTATTGACTCCTCTGACAAAAAATAGCTCACGCGTGTGAGTACGATGCCGATAAAGTTTGGTTCAAAGAGAATCAACCACGCAGCGCTGCCTATTCATTATGTGGCAAGTGCCTGATAACTATGCCCAGGACGGATAATTAGGCGCGCCTGATTTTAACGCTAGTGACATTGTATGCGTCACCAACTTCACTTTGAGAGATCAATTTGTTGCCGTCAATCCGGAAGTCCTAAACCAGCTGCTTGGTTTAGTTGTGGGTCTAGCCATGATCGTGAGTGAGTGATTAACGATGATCTTTGCAATCTTCTCTGGTGTTTTATCGGTGAGGAGATTGTGAGTCTCAACACACGATTCCGGCAGAACACGTATCACACTAAGAAGGACAAATTGTTTCTTCACTGCCCTGACTATATTGTCACGATCTCGGCGAGGGCGAAGGGGGTTCGACCCCCTCTGCTCCACCAAGAACTCATAATCCTTCAGTCACTTGAAAATCCCAACTCCTCGAGACCTAGTTTCCCCAACTGATCCTAACCACTTCAAGATATGAACCCGCTGAGCTGCTATACTTACTTCTCTTTTTCGCCAAAGACTTTAGTGCTCAACGGGGTTTCAACAAATGCTCCCACATACCTTCCAGTTACGCGGTTTTTCTCTCTCAACAACATACCTAAGGCTGCTGTTCGTCTTCGCGTGTTTAAGCGCACCAATAGCGACATCGCAGGCACAGACACGCGCTTACGTGGCGAGCAATTGCACAAACAGCGTCTTCGTTGTCGATACAACTACCAACGCAATTGTCGCCAACGTTGCGGTTGGCATCGGGCCGATAATTCCAGCGGTGACGCCCGACGGCGCGCGAGTCTATGTGAGCAATTCGGGAAGCAATACCGTTTCGGTCATCGATACCACGACAAATACGGTAATTAGTACGATCGCCGTTGGCTTGAGTCCCTACGGCCTGGCAATCACTCCGGATGGTGCGCGCGTCTATGTAGTTAACAGGCTCAGCAGCACAATCTCTGTCATCGACACAAGCAGTAACGCAGTCGTAGCTTCGATCCCGGACAGCCTTGGTCCCCTGCAAGTCGGAATAACTCCCGACGGCACGCGAGCCTACGTAACAAATGGTGATTTCAATTTTAACTCCTTTGGTACGACGGTCTCGGCGATCGACACCGCGACTAATACCGTGATCGCCATTATCCCGGTCGGCTTTGTTCCCACGGGGATAGCCTTCACTCCTGATAGTGCGCGTGCCTACGTGGCCAATAGGAATAGTGGCCCGGTCTGGACCATCGACACAGCGACCAATACGGTGATCGCCACCATTCCGAACGTCTCTGCCAGCTCCGGAATAGCAATAACAAGTGACGGCACGAAAGCTTACGTATCGAGCCAGTTCGACATAACGGTTTCCGTTATCGACACGACCACGAATGCGGCGGTCGCCACCATCCCCCTTGACCCAACCCATAATCCGGTCTTTGTAGCTTTGACTCCTGACGACACACGACTTTATGTGTCGAACGCGTCAAACCCAATCACCATCGGTACGCTCGCGGTTATCGACACGGCGACTGACACGGTGAATACCACCATCCCAACTCCTGATTTTTGTCCGGCTGGAATCGCCATCGCACCACTCATCCCGCGGAGCAAAGATGATTGCAAGAAGGACGGCTATCAGCAGTTCCGCTCGCTCGGGTTCACCAATCAGGGGCAGTGCATCAAGTACGTCAACGAGCACACAAACTGAGCACCGCGCAAGTCTTTGCAGACTCTCAGAAACACCGGTTCAACTTTACTACGGGAGATTGCAGACGACTGTGAGCTTACGATTGACAACGCCGTTTTTCTGGAAGCGAGTTTGCACCAGTTTGCATATTAAGAACTCGACTGGAATTGGCGCGATCCAGCGGTGAAACACTTAGGTCACTGTGAGTCCCGCTAAGCGAACACAGTAAAGGATTGGATAGGGCTTTCCGGCGTCCGCTGAGCGTCCAATAACGAGTTGGGTTCTTTGGACTACCTCACCGTTCTATCGATGCTGGAGGTTTCCGTTGATTCCTACAAATCGCTTCTCTTTCACGCGGCGACACGGGTTCGATTCCCGTCAGGGACGCCAACAAACCTGGGTTGATACTTCCAAATTCAGCAGCGTTCGGCTGTCTGCGCATAGAGCGGTTTACGGCTTCATCTCAGAAGGCTTCGTTTGGGACGGTTTGAAGTCGAACTTGCCCTTGCCCTCCTGATAAAAAACGCAATCGCTTCCGGCTCGGCAACCGCTCACATGTGCCCAGTTGCCGGGCATCAGTACGACCGATCCTGGTCCAAAATCTTTCGCTGTCGCGGCGTCCGTTCCTGTGTACCAAACACCGACGATGATCACGTTCTTCAGCTCGTTGCTGTGTGAGTGCAGCCCGTTGTCAGTTCCCCCAGGGACCTTACGCATCTGCGTGTAGGCTCCCGACTTTGGATCGCCAGAAAGAATGGCGAATTGCATCCCTGGTCTTTCCGGCAATGCTGTCCATTTCAGCTCAGAGAACGAGACCATCAGAGGCTCTGTAGTTTCTTTTTTCTGTTCACTAGTCGAGGCCGGTTTTGTGTTTCGTTCTTGCTCTTGCGTAGATGCTTTCATACTGATGGCGAAGGTGATCAGCACAAGACTAACGATTCCCGCAATAACAAAGACTTTCACGGTAGATGTCCCCCCTTCAAATAGATGGCCCTTAAGTAGTGATGCGATGCGGACTTTGCTCGTTATTTACGCGCCTGCGTTTTGCGATAAGCCCGGCAAAGGTCCCACACCACGAAAGGTGGAAAACTGATTCCAATCAATTGTGGGATCGGTTGGGAGTCATTTTCTCATAGCAGCGGACACGCTAAAACCTCCGGCAACAGTCTGACGAAGGCGTTCCATTTTCTTTAGCAGGGAAAGAGTCTGGTTCCAACTCGGAATGCTTTGTGACGCCGGCAATTTTCAACACCCTACTGCCGCATTAGAGATGGATGTATTTGCGAGTGGAAAGGCGATTCTTAGGGCAGCCACCTGACAGCGTCATTTGAATGAGTTGCCCTTCAATCTCTTCAATTTTTGCGCACCTTGGGACGGGCTGCGACCAAACGGCGCTTGGCCGTTTGAGCGCAGCCTTTCCCATCCTTAATGCCTACGGTTCAAGTTTTCACTGGCGAGCTTGATCATGCGGCTCGCATGGATGAGACAGCATCGTTCGGGATGGCAAAATTACCAACAAACTCATATTGGCCAGGGCCGAAAGTGCGTCCCCCAACTTGCTCCACGAAGTTCGAATGCCGGAAAAAACTCCAAGTACCAGATAGGACAACAAACGATGACATCCGATCGTTGAGGGTTTTGTCCTCGCGGTTGTTGAGGTTTGCTTCTTGACCGAAGACATGTCGATGTCGGCCCCTAAAGTCCCGATGCTCAAAAATGATTATATGTTCGTCACGATGTGCCATTGTTAATCCTCCGATTTCCGCGGACCGTTCATAATGTACGGCCTGGAATCGCTTCTCTGTTGGTTATGATTAAAGGCTTCGATTTTGTTTCAGTTTTGAAACACCTGAGCTTTCCAATCTGTGATTCACCTTCCGTCGCAGTGTCCAACTATTACTGAGGAAACATCAGCTTTACTGGGATCGAGAAGAAGAGGCATGAGATTTCACGGACGCCACCCGTTTGTGACATGCGAAAGCTTGGGAACGGCTTCAGCAATTTGAAAGACACGGCCGGTCGCTGATCGCTTCAACATGTGAGCTTCTGCATTTAGCGTGCGGACCTTTTATCGCGTCCGGCGTCACAAGTGTGCTTATGCGCGTTCAGAGTTCAACCTTTAGGTTGCCCGTTCGTTGGGTGTAC
>DAIOGT010000272.1:0-1417 GCA_036745095.1 Pyrinomonadaceae bacterium | reverse complement strand
TTTTTATCGACTCTCGACCAGCTGGATGTTTAGGCCTTGAATCTTCGACGAATCAATCGTCACGCTTTTTGTCGTAACAGGACCGAGCAGGCCTCTCTCACGCAGAAAAGCCTTCGCCTGCGGTAATGAAAGGACGCTCATGATGAGTCCGTGAAGCTTATTCTCGGTTGCAGGAACGACACGTATGGCTGGGCCGTCGCCCACGGGCCAAAAAGTAGGTGCGGACCGCCGGTTCGGCTCCAATAACTTCTTCCAGAGCCTCGTTGCTGCGTTCAAATCCGTAACGCCAACGATAACTTCTTTCACCCCGGTAATCCTCAGTGGCCCACCGCCCATGGCCTGCAACTCTCTGCGTAGACGCGCACGGCGCTTTTCGACATCAACATACGTCGGACTGTATTCACTTAGGAATATGTGCATCGTTGCATCCACGGGCCTGTCAGCATCAGAAAACTGTCGCAGAGTGACGTTTGTGAATAGCGTTTTCACCATTCCGTCTTGTTCACTAACGACAAAGGGTCGAGGTTCGCCATACGTGATGCCTCTGCGGTCTAATTCATCCAGGCATTCAGCCAAAGGCGATGGCTCGAATCCAAATCCGACCAGTTTCGCTTGAGACGGTTTCTGGCCCGGAAATTGAATCGCTTCGATGTTCGTGTTGCCCACTCCAACAGCTCCGCTGGTGACGCCTCCACGTGTGGCAAGCGGCCAGGCGACCGGCAGACGTAGTGTCTTGGTGAGAAACGCATAAAACTTGTCAGGATCGTCCGTTCTTATCATGATGTGGTCTATGCGGCGGACTGGCGGTGCGGGTTCTTTTACCTGAGCGCCAGGGTGGGCGCCAATAAGTACGCCAAAGAAAAAAACCACCGCAACAGCAGTTGTTATTCGCCTGCTCATCATCTTCGTCGGCCGACTGCTCAATGCCCGAGCGTCTTCCCGGTTCCAATCCAACTTGGGAGGGATGATAACGCAAAGAAAGGACAGCATCCTACGAGATATTTAGGACATCATCACGAACTCTGCCGCAGTGTTTCCTTCTCTTTTAGCCAGCAAAACCACAACTCAATCCGATACGAGTACAAAGAGAGGACCTGGGTAGAAGGTCCTCGAGAATCGCGTAAGAAAACAACCGAGGATTCAGCTTCAGTTGACGGAACAAACAAAAGACTCCGAGGTCTAACAAGTACTGGAGAACTGCAAATCGTATGAATCAAACGGGTCGTTTACTCGTCATTCTGATTGGATGTAGCACAGTGTTGACGATCGTGCTGCTGGTCCAGTCGCGATCGAAAAACGTCAATGAAGTAAACACACCTTCGAATAGCAAGGCTGCAAACGAATTGAGGTTCAGAAGCACCGCAATCTTTGACGGTAAAACAGAAGATGGAGCCGCGTTTGTCGATCGTATGTACAA
>DAIOGT010000271.1:0-5937 GCA_036745095.1 Pyrinomonadaceae bacterium | reverse complement strand
CGAACCTGACGTCCTTCCAGATGACACAGCAACCGGTAACCATCAAACTTCAACTCGTGAAACCATTCGTCACCCGACGGCGGCTTGTCGACGAGTGTGGCAAGCTGGGGTGGCACAAACTCAGGTATTCCAGCCTTACGCGCACCGGGTAGATTTTTAATTTGTTTTAGGTTCATGGGAGCAAGTAGCGGCACCGCGTTTGCAAATTCAGCATTCTGAAGTGATGAATTGTACTGAAAGAATTCAACGCGTGTACGCGACCCGGCTGATGACCGGGATCTATCATCTGGTCCAGCCCGGCGGACAGCACACGCTGTGTGGGCTTAGGATAAGTCGGGTTACGTCAGAACGAAAGACCAATACGCTGCAACTGGTTCACGATCTGACGCCAAATCTGTTGATTTGCAAACACTGCGAGAGAATTGAAAGACAGGATTCAGTTGGGGAACTAAAACGCGAGCCACAGATGACACAGAAAAGAGCTGTGGAATCCGTGGCTCGCTTGAAGTAAAACTAATTTACTCTTCGCCGTCTGTAGGAGCGGCGCCGTCACCATCGGTGGCAACGGACGGTACTACGATCGGCTCACGTGCAGGCATCACGATGTCGTGACCACCGACGATATCCGGGAAGTCATCGAGATCCCGTTCGCGCGCCTGATCGATCGTTTCATCACGTTCGATATCGACGTTGCGATAGTATTCCATGCCGGTTCCGGCCGGAATCAACCGCCCCATGATTACGTTTTCCTTCAGCCCGCGCAGGTAATCAACGCGACCTGAAATTGCGGCCTCGGTAAGCACGCGCGTGGTCTCCTGGAACGATGCAGCCGAGATGAACGAATCGGTCGAGAGCGACGCCTTGGTGATTCCCAGCAAGAGCGGCTCGGCTTGCGCCACTTCGCCATCGTCCTGTCGCACGCGCTCGTTCTCGTCCTGGAAGCGGAAACGATCGACCTGCTCTTCGAGCAGAAACTCGGTGTCGCCGACTTCCTTGATCTTCACCCAGCGCAACATCTGACGAACAATCACTTCGATGTGCTTGTCGTTGATGTTCACACCCTGTAGACGATAGACCTCCTGGATTTCGTTCACGAGGTATTCCTGCAAACGACTCATACCCAGAACCCGCAGAATGTCATGTGGGTTGAGTGGTCCATCCATGAGCGCCTCGCCGGCACGAACACGATCGCCATCCTGCACGTTGATGTGCGTACCACGCGGGATGTCGTACTCGCGCTCTTCACCGTCGTCGCCGGTAATGATCAGTTTGCGTTTGCCCTTCGAGATTGCACCGAGCGTAACGGTACCGTCGATTTCTGACATGACGGCCGTCTCCGCCGGTCGTCGTGCTTCGAAGAGCTCGACAACGCGCGGCAAACCGCCGGTGATGTCTTTCGTCTTGGTCGTTTCACGGGGAATCTTCGCGATGATGTCGCCCGGCTCAACTTCTTCGCCGTCCTGCACCATCAGGTTCGCGCGCACAGGCATCTGGTAAGTCTTCAGCACCTTGTTGCTGCCGCTGCGGATTTCCAGACGCGGTTGTTTCTTCTCGTCGGGCGAGTCTTTCACGACCATGCGCGACTGACCGGTTACTTCGTCCACTTCTTCGTCGAACGTCACGCCTTCCTTCAAGTCCTGGAACTTAACGTGTCCAGCGACTTCAGTCAGGATTGCGAACGTGAACGGGTCCCACGTGGCGAGCAGTTGGTCCTGCGTCACGCGAGCGCCGTCCTCGACGAGGATGTGTGCACCGTAAACGATCTGGTAACGTGCGGCTTCACGGCCACGGTCGTCGATGATGATCAACGATCCGTTGCGGTTCATCGCGATCCGTTCGCCCTTGCGGCTCTTGACCGTCTGTAGATCGAGATACTTAATCGTACCGTCCTGTCGGGCTTCGTGTTTGGACGATTCTTCCAGACGCGCCGTACCGCCGATGTGGAACGTACGCATTGTTAACTGCGTGCCGGGTTCACCGATTGACTGCGCGGCGATAACGCCGACAGCCTCACCGATTTCGACCGGACGACCAGTTGCGAGATTTCGCCCATAACACTTGATGCAGCAGCCGCGTCGCGATTCGCAGGTCAATACCGAGCGAATTCGCACGCGCTGCACACCGGAACGCTGAATTTCGCCGGCCAGGTCTTCGTCGATTTCCTGGTTCGACTCGACAATTGCAGATCCTTCGATTGGGTCAGTAACTTCTTCAAGCGCCGTGCGACCGACGATGCGGTCGCGCAATGACTCGATCTCCTCGCCACCTTCCACAATCGCGCTGGCGGAGATTCCGCGCAGCGTACCGCAATCCTCTTCACTGATGATTACGTCCTGGGCCACGTCGACGAGACGACGCGTCAGGTAACCTGAGTCGGCAGTTTTTAGTGCCGTATCAGCCAGACCCTTGCGAGCGCCGTGTGTCGAGATGAAGTACTGCAACACGTTCAAGCCCTCGCGGAAGTTTGCCTGAATCGGAGTCTCGATGATCTCGCCTGACGGCCGCGCCATCAGACCGCGCATACCGGCAAGCTGGCGAATCTGCTGCGCGCTGCCACGAGCACCGGAGTCGCTCATGACGAGGATCGGATTGAGCTCACCGCTGGCGCGTTCGCGATCATCCATCGCCTTGAACATCTCTTTGGCGACTTTGTCGGTCACTTCAGACCAGATTGCGATGACCTTGTTGTAGCGTTCACCGTTTGTGATGACACCGTCGAGATACTGCTGCTCGACTGCGATCACGTCCTTGTCTGCTTTGTCGACCAGTCCTTTCTTCGATGGTGGAGTTACGAGGTCATCGATGCCGATCGAAATGCCGGCTTTAGTCGCATACAGGAATCCGAGGGTCTTGAGATCGTCAAGCATCTTGACGGTCATCTCGTGGCCCAGGCGAATGTGCGAATAGTTAACGAGGGACTGGAGGCCTTTCTTCTTCAACGTGCCGTTAATAAATGGCAAACCCGCTGGAATGGAGTCGTTGAAGATGACGCGGCCGACTGTCGTGTTGATAACGCGGCGCACGTCGTCCTGAACAGTCGCACGCAGGATGTCCTGCGGATCGTGTTCCTGAACGAGGTCGATCAAATCGCCCTGAATACGGAGTTTGATTGGCGTTTGAGTTGTGACTTCGCCGGCATCGAGCGCCAGCAACACTTCCTCAAGCGAAGCAAACACACGGCCTTCGCCCTTTGCTCCTGGACGATCGCGAGTCAGGTAGTAAATACCGAGCACGATGTCCTGCGACGGCACCGCGATCGGCTGACCGCTCGCCGGGCTCAGGATGTTGTTGCTCGACAGCATCAACACTGCCGCTTCGATCTGCGCTTCCGGACTGAGCGGAATGTGAACCGCCATCTGGTCGCCGTCGAAGTCGGCGTTGAATGCCGTACACACGAGCGGGTGGATCTTGATAGCCTTGCCTTCGACGAGAACGGGCTCAAATGCCTGAATGCCGAGCCGGTGCAGCGTCGGAGCGCGATTCAGGAGCACCGGGTGCTCGCGAATCACTTCTTCGAGAATGTCCCAAACAACTGGCTCCTGCCGTTCCACCATCTCGCGTGCCTGTTTGATGGTGGCGGCGTGTGCCTGTTTTTCGAGCTGGTTGTAGATGAACGGCTTGAACAACTCGAGCGCCATCTTCTTCGGCAGACCGCATTGGTGCAGCTTCAGCTCTGGTCCAACCACGATCACAGAACGTCCGGAGTAGTCAACGCGTTTGCCGAGCAGGTTCTGACGGAAACGTCCCTGCTTGCCTTTGAGCGTTCCACTGAGCGACTTCAGCGGGCGGTTGTTCACACCACGGAGCACACGTCCGCGGCGTCCGTTGTCAAACAACGCATCGACCGCTTCCTGAAGCATGCGCTTTTCGTTTCGCACGATGACTTCAGGCGCACGCAACTCCATCAGCTTCTTGAGACGGTTGTTGCGATTGATCACGCGTCGATAAAGGTCGTTGAGATCCGAAGTCGCGAAGCGTCCGCCGTCAAGGGGCACGAGCGGTCGCAACTCAGGTGGAATGACCGGAATCACGTCGAGGATCATCCAGTCAGGCCGGTTTCCTGATTTCAGGAAGCTGGTCGCGACCTTCAAACGCTTTGAATACTTCAACTTCTTCTGCTGCGAAGTCTCTTCCTTCATCCGCTTGCGCAGATCGGTGGCGAGCTCTTCCACGTCAACCATAGCGAGCAGCTCTTTGATCGCTTCCGCGCCCATCTTCGCAACAAACTGCGCGGGATAGTCGCGCACGAGCTCGCGATAACGCTCGTCGCTAACCAGCTCTCGTTCTTTCAGCCCGGGCACATCACCCGGATCAATCACAATGTACGACTCGAAATAGAGAACCTTTTCGAGTTCGCGTAGTGGAATGTCGAGCAAGTGGCCGATGCGACTCGGAAGTCCTTTGAAGAACCAAACATGCGAACACGGGCTGGCCAGATCGATATGGCCCAAACGCTCGCGTCGCACTTTCGCCTGGGTGACTTCCACTCCGCACTTGTCGCAGATCACGCCGCGGTGCTTCATGCGTTTGTATTTTCCGCAGAGACACTCCCAATCAGCGACCGGACCAAAGATGCGCGCGCAGAAGAGACCGTCGCGCTCGGGTTTGAAGGTGCGATAGTTGATCGTTTCTGGTTTGGTCACCTCACCGTGCGACCATTGCCGGATTTTTTCCGGTGACGCAAGTGAGATACGAATAGCTTCAAAATCTGGAGCCAGTTGCGTCTTCTCTTGTTGGAATCGAAACATAATTCTCCTATTTCTTACGCTTCAACCGCGCTTGTAACGATCGCTTCACCAACGCCGTCCTGTGGTGCGCCATCTTCCGCTGCCTTCTTATTGATCAACTCAACGTCAAGACAGAGCGACTGCAACTCACGCACGAGCACGTTGAACGACTCCGGCAAACCTGGATCGAAGTCCGCTTCGCCTTTGACGATCGCCTCGTAGATCTTTGAACGCCCGGCCACGTCGTCAGACTTGGCTGTCAACAACTCCTGGAGAATGTGCGCCGCGCCGTAGGCTTCCAGCGCCCACACCTCCATCTCTCCAAATCGTTGACCACCAAACTGCGCCTTGCCGCCGAGTGGCTGCTGCGTGATCAAGCTGTATGGTCCAATCGAGCGAGCGTGAATCTTGTCGTCGACGAGGTGCGACAGCTTCAACATGTAGATGTATCCGACTGTCACCTTCTGCTCGAACGGGTCGCCGCTGAGACCGTCGTACAGCACCGCTTTGCCTGACTCGTTGACGATCTCGGGTAATCCGAGCTCGCGAGCACGGTCGCCGGACAGCTGTAACTTCTTCTTGATCTCGGCTTCAGTCGCGCCGTCAAACACGGGCGTAGCGAAGTGCATTCCGAGAACGCGTGCGGCCCAGCCAAGGTGCGTCTCCAGGATCTGGCCCACGTTCATACGCGAAGGCACGCCGAGCGGGTTAAGAACGATCTCGACCGGTGTACCATCCGGCAAGTAAGGCATGTCCTCTTCCGGAAGAATGCGTGCGATCACGCCCTTGTTTCCGTGACGACCGGCCATCTTGTCGCCGACAGAAAGCTTGCGCTTCATGGCGATGAATACTTTCACCATCTTGATCACGCCCGGTGAAAGCTCGTCGCCCTGGCGCAGTTTCGCGATCTTCTCTTCATAGATGTCCGAGAGGATCTTGATCTGGCGTTCGGTGCGATCTTCGTACTCTTTGATCTCGGAGCCGATGTCCAGACGCGAAGAAGCGAGCTGAACTTTGCGCAATGCCTTCGGCTCTACAGCCTTCAGCATCTCACGCGTGATCGGCACATTTTTTTCGATTAATACTTCTTTATTTGCAGTTAGATCCGCCGAAAGCTTGCGACCTTCGAGCAGCTCGTAGATTCGCTCGTCGCGCTGCTCGCGCAGGATACGAATCTCGTCTTCAAGGTCGCGCCGCAGGCGATCTTCTT
>DAIOGT010000270.1:0-5970 GCA_036745095.1 Pyrinomonadaceae bacterium | reverse complement strand
CTCGTAGCCCAGATAGGGCGTCCGACGAGTTGTCGGACGCCCGAAAACTTTCAATCAGGGAGAACAAGTCCATGAAACGAATACGCCTCGCTTTGCTTTGCACCGCCGCTGTTTCGGCACTTGCAGTTGCGACATATTTCGCGGCTGCGAATAATCAACACGACAAGAAAGCTCATGCCACCGCGCAAAGGACCGATAGCGGTCCGCTGACCAATGCCACCGTGAGCTTCGGCGCCTGGATGACATCGCCGCCGCTCGACAGATTTCCGAACGTCTCAAACACACGCACGTCAAATCATCATGTGGTGATTCCCGAGGTGGCGAAGATAAAGGCCGGCGGCACAGTCAACTTCATTATCGCCGGTTTCCATCAGGTCATCATCTATGACGACGGAACCCAACCCGCAGACATCAACACAACCATAACTGTCCTCCCCACGAATCCGCCTTCGCCGCCTCCACCATTGATTGCCGACCCAAACGGCCGGATCTATAGGGGGCTTGATCCCAGTTTGCAGCCGGCGGACCGCGTGGAGGTCGTGCACTTCGCTGAACCCGGTACATACCTCGTGATTTGTGGTGTCCTCCCGCATTTCCAGGCGGGCATGTACGGATATGTGCGAGTGCTGCCTTGATAAATCGATGCGATTTGACGGAGACGTGAGGCGTCACTGGAAGTCCGAATATCCTAAGGGTGGTGAGTTCAAACGAGCATCGACGGTGCGGATTAGGACAATGCTAAGGGGCGTGTTATAGTCCGCGCCGAATCGAGCGTGAGCTCACTCCCTTCCCAGCTTCTCTGGAATCAACCAGTTTATCTGACATCTTGGCTCAACGAAAAAAAGGAGCTAAGTATGTCAATTAGTAATGCCCGCTTTAGGATTCGATCCTCGGGCTTCGCCGTTCTTTTACTGCTATTCATCTTGCCGGGCGTTGTCTTATCACAACAGAAGGAGATGTCGCTCACGACCTCCAAGGAAGCGCTGGCACTCTTCGTCCAGGGTCGTGAAAAATCAGAAAATCTCCAAGACCCCGGTAACCTGTTCGATCAAGCCCTCGAAAAAGATCCAGACTTCGCCATCGCCTACCTGTTCGCCGGACGAACTAACCAGGAGTCGAGGAAAAACGTCGAAAAGGCCGTCAGCCTTGTCGATAAAGTTTCGCCAGGCGAAAAGGAGTGGATTCTCGCCGCCAGGGATCAGGCTGAAGGCAATCAAGCAGGGCGGAAAATGCACCTTGATCAACTCCTCAAGCTACACCCGGCGGATAAACGAACACATTCTCAGATGGGCTTTTACTATCGGTCCATAGGCGACGACGCGACTGCCTTAAAGCATTTCACGGAGTCCGTTAAGCTCGACGGAAAGTATGCCCCGGCCTACAACAACATCGGCTACTCCAACCTGAGCCTCGGCCGGTACGGTGAAGCAGAACAGGCCTTCAAGACCTACATAAAACTCATTCCGAAGAATCCGAATCCGTACGACTCGTATGCCGAACTGCTAATGAAGACTGGCAAGTTTGACGAGTCCATCAAACAGTACGAGCGAGCGCTGATCATCGATCCTACGTTCGTCAATTCCTACAGGGGAATCGGTAACAATTACGCGTACAAAGGTGACTATGTTAAAGCACGTGAATCCTATCAGCTCATGTTCGACAAGACCTCGGACGAGGGTTTGAAAGACCTCGCTATGCTTTCGTCTGTGAACTCTTACCTCGCCGAGGGCAAGATGGAGAAAGCGTTGGAGGTAAATGAACTTCGGCGCGCGATGGCAGAAAAAGCAGGTGACGACGTTTCGCTGGTCGCCATTCACACCGCCGCCGCATTAATCCTCGCCGAATCAGGAAAGTTCGACGACGCGGCCAAACATCTCGAGAAAGCCGACCAACTCAGAAATGAGTCATCGGTAGCGCCGTCCGTCAGAGACAACAGACGCTTCGGCGGGATGCAGAGTCAGGCGCGTCTCTCGATCGCTCGACAGGACTTCGCCGCCGCCAGGGCTCAATTAGACGAGATCAAACAATACCTTTCCTCGCGGCAGAACCCGAATCAGGAGCGTCGCTATAACGAGACGGCTGGATTCTTGGAGCTTGGGCAAAAGAACTATACGAAAGCGCTGGAGCATTTCGTTAAGGCTGATTCGAACGACCCATACGTCTGGTATCACCAGGCAGTTGCGGAAGAGGGCGCTGGTGATGGAAAGAGCGCAGCAGCGCGCTATCAAAAGGTGAGCAGGTGGAACCAACTCGATGATATGGGCCATGCATTAGTTCGTTTGCGCGCCATGGCTAGAGAGGTTGAGCTAGCCAAACTGCCCAAGTGAAGCTTGAGCGAACTGTTGCTTTCCGCCGTCGACCACGAGTCATCGGAGCGTAAATTTCTACGATACAAAACACGCTGGTCTCGATTACCGGGACCAGCTTTACCTTTTTACAGCGGCTGCGAGTGGCGATTGGAGCAATCGAACTGCAGACATAACTGAAGACAAAAGCGGCGAAGGCTTAGATCCTCTGATCGCCGAGACGATCATTTCTTTAGCTTTCGGATGCCACGGGCTTGCCCCGTGGAGGTTCACGTTAGTCGCTACTAAGACGATCATTTCTTTAGCTTTCGGATGCCACGGCCTTGTGCCGTGGAGGTTCACATTAGTCGCTACTAAGACACGTCCGCCAGTTCGCGTGAAAGCAGCAGCTATGAAAATCAATTTACTACGCACCCGCGCCCATTTTTGGCGACCACTCTGCCTGGTTACATTTGCGAGTCTGAGCAGCATTTTATTTCCTCAAATCTTCATGGCCCAAACAACAGGGCCAACTATTGCTCGACCGGCCACCATCGCGGAACCAGCGACACCCACACTACGCATATTTGAAAACGGCGAATACGATCTCAAGCAAGGAGAAAGTCAGTCGTTTCGTATCCAACTGATCGCCGGTCAGTTCTTACATGCTGTCATAGAACAGAGAGAGATCGATGTTGCCCTCGTATCATACGATCCGAATGGAAAGCAGGTTGGAGAGTGCGATAGTCCTAACGACCGGTGGGACTCGGAAACCATCTTAATCGTCGCTAATGTCTCAGGCGAGTATCGGATCGACGTGAGTTCGACGAACAGCAAAGCTTCTGCCGGCAGCTACCAGATCAAAATAATGGCGTTGCGCGAGACGACCGCGGTCGATCGGGATCACGCGGCCGCCCAGCAAATTTTCTCTGAAGGGCGCAAACTCAGGGCTCAATCTACTGCTACTGCAAAACGTGCCGCAATCGATAAATATCTGACCGCAGTTCCGTTGTTTAAGAATGCGAACGACGGCTATCGGCAAGCGCTCACACTACTATCAATTGGTATTGCCTATGCCCAGTTAAATGAATTCCGCAAAGCTCTCGTCTTTTTTGACGAAACTCTTGCTCTGGCACGGACACTCGGAAACCGGAGGTTGGAGGGCCAGACTGAAACGTTCGAGGGAGGTATGCGCGACATCTTAGGGGACATGGATTCGGCGTTGAATCATTACCACCGCGCGCTCGAGCTTTCTCGAGAAACGAAAACCCCGATTACGGAAGCGAGCAGCCTCAACAACATCGGCAAAATCTATAACGACTTGGCAGACTTGCAGAAGGCGCGCGAATACTTTGGTCAAGCGCTGACACTTTATAAGGCGAATGGCAGTCCGCGCGTAGCGACCACCCTCAATAACCTGGGAGTGACATATATAACTTCGGGCGAGCCGACTAAAGCGCTCGAGTACTTCCAGCAGTCACTTCCATTATTGCGTGCGGCAAGCGACCGCAATGCCGAGTCGTATACGCTCCACCATATCGGGAATGCCTATACCCGTGGCGGTGATTATCAAAAGGCTCTGGAATATTTCGCGCAAGCACGGGGCGTTCAGCAACAAACCGGTAACCGTGCGCAGGAGGCCGAAACGCTCGATCTGATCGGAGTTACTTATTCCGGTTTAGGCGAACCAGCAAAGGCTCTTGAATATCACCAGAAGTCCCTCGAAATACAACGAACAACCGGCAATGTACGGCGCGAAGGCGCGTCGCTGAGTAATTTGGGACATGTTTTCAATCTGCTGCATCAGGCGGACAAAGCGCTCGTTCAACTAGATCAGGCGGTTTCTCTATTTCGCACCATTGGTGATCTAAATAGTCTTGCGGTGGCTCTCGAGAGAAGAGCGAGGGCGGAGCACGTTCTGGGAAATATCGAGGCGGCCCGCAAAAGTATCGAAGAGTCCCTCGATCTAATTGAAACAGTGCGGACTCGCGCCGGCAGTCAGCAACTCCGTGCTTCGTATTTTGCCTCGCAAGAGCAGGTTTACGAATTCTATATCGAACTCTTGATGCAGCAACACGCTAACGATCCTTCACATGGCTATGATGCCCAGGCGTTGCATGCGTTTGAGAGGAGTCGGGCTCGAAGTCTTCTCGAATTGCTGAACGAAAGCACGGTTGATATCAGGCACGGGGCAGATACGACATTAATTTCACGAGAACACAATCTATCTCAATTGCTCAATGCCAAAGCGCAACGTCAAATTCAGCTACTTGCCCAAAAGGGAACCACTCAAGAGATTGTCATACTGAAAAGCGAAATCAGCGCACTTGAGAATGAATATCAGCAAGTGCAGGAATTGATACGCAAAAACAGCCCTCGATACGCATCCCTGACACAACCTCAACCGCTCGCACTTAAAGAGATCCAGCAGCAGTTGGATCGCAATACACTGTTACTGGAGTACTCGCTCGGTGAACAACGCAGCTTCGTATGGGCAGTCACACCGACTTCTCTTAGAACTTATGAATTGCCGGCGCGTGAGCACATCGAAAAGAATGCCCGGCGCGTTTATGAATTACTAACTGCGCGCAGCATTGCCAATCCCGGGGAAACGCTAACAGAGAAGCACGCTCGCCTGGCCGAACTTGACTCCCAGCTGGTGGAGACGACGAAAGAATTAAGCCGGCAGGTACTTGGACCATTAGCGGCACAACTTGGTACCAAACGTCTGTTGGTGGTGGCAGACGGCGCATTACAATACGTACCTTTTGCCGCTCTAACTGCGGTTGATAAGGGCCCGTCTAACGCGCAGCAATCAAGGGTTCAGCCCTCCCCACGAACCGCTTACAGATCATTAATTTTCGACCACGAGATCGTCAGCTTGTCGTCCGCATCGGCGGCTGCTGTGCAACGCCGCATCCTCGCTGGACGTAAGCCCGCGGCGAAAGCGGTTGCCGTTATCGCTGATCCGGTGTTTTCAACCTCTGATGAACGACTCCGGTCCATAAGACTAAAGCCTACCAAGCCGCTTGAGCTCAGCGATGGAAGTACGACGCGGATCATTGAACATCTTTCCAGTCCGCAAATACGTAGGCTAGTGATTGGACGTCTTCCCTTTACGCGCCAGGAAGCTGATCAAATATTGGCCGTAGCTCGGGGCGCTGCAAATCTTAGGGCGCTGGATTTCGATGCCAGCCGCGCAACGGCGCTTGCAGGAGGGCTAAGTCAATTTCGCTACGTACACTTCGCCACTCATGGATACCTTGACAGCGAACGTCCAGATCTATCTGCCATCGTCCTTTCTGTGGTTGACGAAGATGGAAATCCGCAGGACGGGTTTTTACGAGCGCATGATATTTACAATCTCAACTTGCCTGCAGAACTGGTGGTTCTCAGCGCCTGCCAAACTGGATTGGGCAAAGATATAAAAGGTGAGGGGCTGGTGGGGCTGACGCGCGGCTTCATGTATGCCGGCGCCCGTCGCGTAGTTGTGAGTCTGTGGAATGTGAATGATAAGGCCACCGCCGAACTGATGCAGCGCTTTTATCGTGGCATGCTGCGCGAGAAGCTGACTCCGGCCGCAGCACTTCGCAAAGCTCAGGTTGAACTTGCTCAACACCCACAGTGGCACTCGCCCTATTACTGGGCGGCGTTTGTATTGCAAGGCGACTGGAATTAATCAGAG
>DAIOGT010000269.1:0-5983 GCA_036745095.1 Pyrinomonadaceae bacterium | reverse complement strand
CGAGAACAGTCAAGATCAAAAACTTACGAATCATTTGCGCCTCCTTTTGGCTTTGATTGAGGTAAGGCAGCACTCGCCCGTTATCTTGCACAAGGTGGAACTTCGCCCAACCTCACGGTTTCGTCAGTGAGAAATGCATGGCTTGTTTTTAAAAACTGTGAGACTTACACGGGCTGAGTGATAACTACGTAGGGAGAGTTATTAAGTCTGATCCGAGAGTGAGGGGCGCACAGAGTAGCAAATCGCCGTGAGAGTGTAAATGTGAGAAAGCAAACTATGCACGTGTGTTAAGAATGAAAGACCCACTGCGCGTTCATAACTCTTCTGTACCAAACTGTTTTCACTCACTCCTCATTGCCACTAGCGGATCGACCTTCGTTGCTCGTCGGGCAGGAACGTAACAAGCTAGAACTGCAACTGCGACCAGGACCAACGAGCCAATCGCATAAGTCAACGCGTCAGTTGCTGTAACTCCGAAGAGCACTGCTTCCATCAACCGCGTTAAGCCGAAAGCGATCACGACTCCGATTCCGACTCCGGTCAGTGCCAACGCCATCCCGCCTTTAACAACCAGCGTTAAAACGTCGGCCGGGCGCGCCCCAAGCGCAATACGGATCCCGATCTCCTGAGTGCGTTGGGTTACGGCGTACGACACCACTCCGTAGATTCCAACCGCCGCGAGTGTGAGTGTGAGACCAGCGAAAACGATTAACAAAAGCATGAGAAAGCGCCTCAGCGAAATTGAGTCGCTATGCAATTCCGCGAGGGTAACTACGTTGTAAACAGCCTGGTCTTTATCAATCGCCCGAATCTCTCGGCGAACGGCCCCCAGAGCGCTGTATGGATCGCCCTCCGTCCTGACGACAATATTGTTGAACGCCGTCGGAAACTGACTGTGAGGGAGATAAATCTGCATTGGTGGGTCTTTATCAAGCGAGTACTGCGAAACATCACTTACTACACCAACGATCGTGCGCCAGGGTTGGGGATTACTTTCGCTCCCGGGAAACTTGATTCGACGTCCAACCGGATCCTGACTAGGCCACAACTGCTCGGCCATGCGGTGATTGATCAGAGCAACTTTCGCAGATTCGTCCGTATCGTGATTCGAGATGGTTCGTCCATGCTTAAGTGGAATCTCCATCGCTGTCAGATATCCAGGAGTAACGACATAAAGATCCACACTGATCTCGTCGCCTTCCTGTTGTGGATGGTCTTCAACTACCAATCCCCGTCCATCGAAGTTGTTGCTTAATGGAAGAACGCTCGTTATCCCAGCAGCCATTACGCCGGGCAGGACGCCGATCCGCTCAGTGGCCTCCTTAAAGAATGCGACGACATTCTCCGGCTTGGGATATTTAGCGTTAGGTAGACCAATATTCATCGTGAGGACATTGTTCGCGTTGAAGCCAACGTCAACTCTTCGCAGGCGAACCACTGTTCTAATAAGCAGCCCGGCACAAACAAGTAACACGAGTGTCAACGCTACTTCAGTAACGACGAGCGCTCCCCGAAAACGATTTCGACGCGTCGAGCCTCCCGAACTCCGTCCTTCCTTTAACCAGCCCGCAAAGTCTGGCGTCGAAATTTGTAATGCTGGGACCAGACCAAAAACGACGCCCGTAAGAAGTGACGCAGAAAGCGTGAACAGAACCGTTCGTGTGTCTATCGAGATGTTGTCGAAAACCGGATTGATTTGCGAAGCGACAGAGCCGATAGCCTTGGTGCCCCAGACGGCGAGGAGTAACCCAACACCGCCACCGAGCACAGCCAGGATCAAGCTCTCGGTAAGGAGTTGCTGTATGAGCCGTCGTCGTCCGGCTCCAATTGCAGCACGAATAGTAATCTCTTTGTATCTCGCGGTAGCTCGAGCCAATAACAGGTTGGCCACATTCGCACACGCTACGAGTAGAACAAAAACCACAGCGCCGAAAATGAGCCACAACGTACGTTTTAGTCCGCCAACTGTGTCGTCTGTTATTGAAATAACTGTGGCACTCTGATTTTTGTTTGTGATCGGATGTTCCTGTTGCAGACGACTTGCAATCGTAGTGATGTCACCCCGCGCCTGATCGATTGTCGTTGCGGGTTTTAGACGAGCAATGGCTCTGACGTGGCGCGAGCTACGTTCCTCGTTGTTGTATGGCTCGGCAATCGGTCGATAAAACTGGCCCTGCGGAAAGACCAGACTCGCTGGTAGAGGATGAAAGTCGGGACCCATAACGCCGACAATTGTGTAAGCCCGGCTGTTCAGCAATACGGACTTACCTACAATATTGGAATCACTGTTGAAACGCCGTTGCCACAACTGGTGGCCCAGGACGATGACGAAATCCTTCCCCGGTTCCTGTTCTTCAGGAGTAAAAATCCGTCCCAGCATGGGAGTACCACGCATCACTTTGAAGAAGCCGTCGCCGACCTGAATCGCGGGAATCCTTTCTGCTTCGCTTTCGCCCGACATAATGGGATTCCAACCCATGTACGGTGAAATCTCTTCTAAGGTGGAGGTCTGACTGCGAAAATCGGCTACGTCTGTTGCAGATAGCTGATTACGACCTCTCAGCCGATCTTGATTTCCTGCATCACCCCATACCAGTACGAGACTATCCGGATCTTTAAATGGCAACGACTTCAGCAGAACAGCATTAATCACGCTGAACACGGCGGTGTTTGCTCCGATGCCAAGCGCGAGAGAGATCACGGCAACCGCGGTAAACACCGGATTCTTACTCAGTATTCGTGCGCCGTAACGGAGATCTCGAAATACTGTTTCCATAACTAGAGGATTACTTCTTGGCCGGATGGCTCTGCCATAGAACGTTGATGATCATCCATTTGCCATCCATCTTCGCCAGGTGCATGTAGTCAATGCCCCACTCGGCAGTTAGCTTCACGGTCGCGGTCTGGTCCAACACGTCGTAGATTTGGATATCTTTCGGCGCATCTTTCCGTAGCTTGCCTTCCTTGTTGTATGTCTTTGCGATCTCTACTAGCTGCTGAAAAGCCATCGCCCTTCCCGGGCGGTAAGCAGTTTCCGTGGGCGGACGATAAAAGCCCAGCTTCGCAAGGTTCGGGCTGACGCTGCGTTCAATTCGCTCCGGCTGAACGTTGTAGATTCCTTCAACGTAATCCAGTACGGCCTGACGCACCGCTTCGCGATCTGCGTTTGCGTCCTGAGCTGCGACCGGAACGACGAAGAGCAAGACTACGAAGCCTAAAAGGATCGATCTCGTCATCAATGATTCTCCTTAAGAGTCAAGTTATGCGTACTGCCAGTATAGATGATCGCTGAGATTCAAGGGCTTTAGCGATTCAAAGTGCGTGCCATCAGAGCGTGAGTGAATTTATTGGAGATACTCAGCAATTGGGAGTGGCTGCGTTTCGCTCGCGGGACTCCAAAATCCCACTTTCGCGCAGTCAGAAACGTTAGGGAGGTTGGTGCACGTCCCAGTTTGCGGATTCTAACCTAATGAAAGCTGAGGCCGTTGTGACACTTAGGGAGACCAGTCCAGCATTCGACAATGTGATATAAGCAGAAACTTGACAGAATCTGACGCACTTTACGTCGAGACGAAACCGATGGCAAACCCTGAATCTCTCGTAACGATCCACATGGCCGCGAGCCTCGACGGCTTCATCGCTCGAAAGGACGGGAGCGTTGACTGGCTCGAAACCTCAGACGAATTCGTAGACGGAGATACTATGGATCCAGAATTCGTCGAGGGGTTCCTCAAGACGATCGACTGCTACGTCATGGGATCGCGAACCTATGAAACGGCGCTTCGTTTTGAAGCCCAGGGATTGGGATGGTCGTACGGCGACAAACCCACGTTCGTCCTCACTAGTCGTGAGCTGCCACGGATTAGGGATACCGTCGATTTCTATTCAGGCGATCTCGCGCAGTTCGTGAATGGGCGTCTACGGCCCACGTTCCGCTCCATCTGGTTTGTTGGAGGCGGTGCCGTCTCCGCCCAATGCCTTCGTCTCGGACTAGCTGACGAAGTTCGCTATTCGATCCTGCCGATCTTGATTGGTGATGGGATCCCATTCTTCGACAAGCTCGACAGAGACATCGCCCTGCACCTAGTTGAGGTGAAAGCTTACAAGAGCGGCATGGTGGAGCTTCGTTACGAGGTGAGAAGACTTACTTAAATTCACCAGTTCGCTGATCCTCATGCTTCCGCTATAGGTTCGTCAGGAAGACGATAACTCTCATGTTTCGATCGGCTCCCTGATTCAACAGATTCACCGCCGGTATCACCGAGAAACGATCTCTAATCCACGTTTGTTCAAACTCGGCGGAACCACAGATAGCATTGGTGAGTTTAAAACGTCATGGACAGGGAGACGGAATATTACCTCGTATCGATCTGTTTTCCCGCTTTTCTGTTTGGGCTAATAGTCACCTATCTTTACTTAAAGGATCGTAATCGGCGTCAATAAGTGGGCCAAGTACCAGGGTCAAACTTACCCAAGCGTTCCGGGGTGTTGAGCGGGCGTCTTTAGTACGTTATATTTCCGAGCCGCTCCAGGCGTCGGGCGGACCTCAATACCGGCAAGCGTTTCCGCCGAATTCTTAATGTCGCTGGTTACTCAACCAGTGTCCTGATCGAGACGTGTGTGAAACCTGTGGAACACTCCCCACTTATAGCGAGGCGGTTCGATCAACCGGTTAGTTGACTGTGGTCCAATGAAGACCTCTCAAGCTGTTTACACAAGGTGTGTCCGTTTGGCGCGTAACACGCTCTCGATAATGCGTCGGCGTGTGCTACTCCTCATGCTGCTTCTCGTAAACACGTTTCTATATTCAACGCTTTCAATCCTCAGGCACAGACACTTCGGGAGCGGTTGGGATTTAGCCGTTTTCGACCAGGCCATATGGCTCTATAGCCGCTTCTCTTCTCCGGATGTCACCGTACGCTTTAATAGACCAAAGCACATACTCGGCGACCACTTTCATCCTATCGTGGCTTTGCTCAGCCCTTTGTGCTGGATCATCGACGGCGCCGAAGCCATCCTCATTAGCCAGGCATTCATAGTGGCGCTGTCCGTTATACCCGTCTTTCTGTTCACGGCGCGACGTCTGGGCAACACCGCCGCATGGCTGTTTACTCTCGCGTACTCGCTCTTCTGGGGCATTCAGCAGACTGTAGAGTTTGAGTTTCACGAAATAGCCTTTGCCATTCCGCTCATAGCCTTCGCCATCTACTTCATAGACGTGCGAAACGCGACAGGCTATTTCGCCTGCTTCTTCCTGATGCTGATGACGAAGGAGAACATGGGCGCGATAGTGGCTTTCTTCGGCGTCTACCTGATTGTACTTAAGAGGTATAGGGATGGATTGGTGAGTTTGATTGTCGGTGCCATCACTTTTCCACTCATGACGAAGATCGTCATCCCTTTCTTTTCAGATCGGCCGCACGAGTACTGGACTTATGAGGCTCTCGGGCCCAACTTGACTGGGGCCATTAAGACGATGATTAGAAAGCCCTGGCTCGTGGCCCAGATCATGACCTCGCCCGTGACGAAGCTTCACACGATCTGGTTGATATTCTCGCCATTCTTGCTGCTGCCGCTGTTCTCACCTTTGATGATTCTCTTTATACCAATCTTTGCGGAGCGTTTTCTCTCGAGCAGGATGGTATTTTGGCAGCCATTTTACCACTACAACGCCACGATAACGCCCCTGGTCGCGATGGCAGCGGCCGACGGTTTATGGAGAATCACCAGACTGATCAAGAGCGAGCGTGCGCGTAGAATCTGCGTACAGTTAGCGACCCTGGCGATACTGTTCATCAGCCTATGGATGCTGCCGCGGCTACCACTCTGGAAGCTGACCTCGCCGGATTACTGGCAGTTGACTGAGATGGAAAAGACTGGCCAAGCCGCCATTGCAATGATTCCGCCGGGAGTGTCCGTCGCGGCGCAGATTCCGGTGGCCCCACATTTAACGCACCGGCGTCACATCTATATCATTCACCCG
>DAIOGT010000268.1:0-6018 GCA_036745095.1 Pyrinomonadaceae bacterium | reverse complement strand
TCGCGGTGTTGCCGATCACGGATCGAGTTAATGAATACGCGGACGAGTTAGCGCGTGAACTTCGCGGCGCGGGCTTCCGAGTCGAAACAAACCTGCGAAGCGAAAAAATCGGTGCGAAGATACGTGACGCACAGTTACAGAAGGTGCCGTTCATGCTTGTGCTCGGTGATCGCGAGATGGAGCAAAGAGCAGTGGCGGTACGAGAACGATCAAGGGGAGACATTGGGGTTATGTCAATTGCAGAGTTTAAAGAAATGGCGCGCCGGCTGGTCGAAACCCGCGCGTTAACGAATAACTAGTCGAGCGTCATAGGTGGCCTTTGTACCTATGACCTCGAGGCTCAATCTTAGGAGGTGCAGCAATAGCTACAGGCTTTCGAGGTCGCGGTCAGCGTCCTGATAACCGGCGCGTGCCGCCGGTTCGGATCAACGAGAGAATTCGCGTGCCTGAGGTACGCGTGATTGGTGAGGAGGGAGAACAACTCGGCGTAATGGACGTGCGCGATGCCGTGCGTGCCGCCCGAGAAAAGGGGCTCGACCTTGTCGAGGTCGCTCCGAACGCCGATCCTCCGGTTTGTCGAATCATCGATTTCGGAAAGTACCAGTACGAAGCGAAGAAGAAGGCAAACGAGGCGAAAAAGAAGCAGGTGACGATCACGGTCAAGGAAGTTAAGTTCCGGCCGGGAACGGACGATCATGACTACGACTATCGCATGAAGCATGCGCGCGAGTGGCTCCAGGAGGGCGACAAAGTGAAAGCCACGATCTGGTTTCGCGGCCGTGAGATGACCCATCGTGAGTTGGGTGCGCGGATACTGGAGAAACTGGAGAAGGACCTCGCCGATGTTGGTGAAGTTGAAGCGCGGCCAAGAATGGAAGGGAACCAGATGTTCATCATCCTCGGGCCGAAGAGACATAAGAGCGGTGGCGGCGCCAAGCCAGAGGCGCCGGCCCCGAATCAATAGTTTATTAATAGAAGGGGATCAATCATGCCAAAACTTAAAACCCATAAAGGGGCGGCCAAACGTGTGCGCCTGACGGCCACGGGAAAAATTAAACGCGGCCATTCGCATGCGCGCCACATATTGACGAAGAAGACGAGTAAGCGAAAGCGCCATCTCGATATCGATGTGCTCGTCTCGAAGGCAGACCACGATCGCGTGATGTCGATGCTGCCTTACGGAAGAGACTAATAATTTTGGCTGCAATACATAGGAGGTAATCATATGCCCAGAGCAAAACGTGGTAATAAGCGTCTGGAGAGACGCAAGAAGATATTGAAACTGGCGAAGGGTTATCGCGGTACAAAGTCGAAACTTTACCGGTCCGCGAAAGAGTCAGTGGAGCGAGGTCTGAACTTCGCTTACACCGGACGCAAGTTGAAGAAGCGCGATTTTCGCAGTCTGTGGATCGTTCGCATCGGCGCGGCTGCTCGTTTGAATGGTCTCAACTATTCACAATTGATGCATGGTCTGAAGCTCGCCGAGATCGAGCTTGATCGGAAAGTTTTAGCGGATCTCGCCGTGCATCAACCCGAGTCGTTCGCGGAAGTTGCAGGTCATGCGAAACGCGCGCTCGAGAATCAACAGGCAAACAAGGCTGCTTAGTTATCGGAAAGGATAGACCAGTGAAACATAAAACCTACCAAATCGGCTTACTGACACTCACGTTCCTGCTCGGCAGCATCATCGCTTTTGCCCAGACTGCGGCTTCGGATATATCGGGCACGTACGAGGGAATGGTGAAGAGACCGGGCGCGACGACTGAAGAGAAAATTTCGATCGAGCTGAAAAGCGACGCCGGAAAAATAACAGGACGTGCTGTTCACGGTGATAAAAGCATGACAGTGACGGACGGAAAGCTGGAGAACGGTACGCTCACGCTCAACTTCGGGGCGGATGCGAAATTTACCGGCAAACTTGACGGCGACAAGCTCGTTGGCGAAGCCGTACATGGGACAAACAAAATGCCCATGGAGTTGAAAAAGGTTACGGCCGCTGCTGCTTCAACCACTGCTCCCTCGAGCCCAGAAATTGCTGTTGGTCGCGGCGTCATTAATCTCGACGGCCAGTGGGAAGCGGTTGCGGACGCGAATGGCCAGCCCGTTCCGTTTACCCTGACCTTGAAGATTGACGGTGAGAACGTTTCGGGCGGCAGCAGCTCGCAACTGGGTGAGGCGACGATCAAGAGCGGCTCGTGGAAAGAGGGGCGTTTGACGGTCCAGCTGGAAGGCTCCGGCGGTACCGTCGCGTTGACCGCCACTGTTATAGAAGGAAAACTTTCGGGCGAGTTTGACTACGCCGGCCAGATGCAGGGCAAGTGGGTTGCAGTAAAGAAAAACTAGAACAGGAATGACAGATCAGTCACCTCAAGCTCAGGTGGAGGCCGCCAGCAAAGCGTTCGAGCACGAGTTCGAACGCTTTGCCCGCTTTACCGGCGATCCGGCAACGTTCTCTGCGCTCGATCTGGAAAACGCAGTCGCGGAAGAGCGCGCTTTAGCCGAGCTGCGGACACGTCATCTCGGCAAAAAGAGCGCACTAGCAGCCACGAAGAAGCTGATCGGCCGCGTCGAGCCGGACCAGCGGGCTGCGTTTGGTCAACTGGTCCAGTCAACTGAAGCGGGGCTCGTGCAGTCTCTTGACCAGGCCGAACAGAACCTCAAAATCTTTATCGAAAACGAGCGCACGGCGCGCGAGAGCATCGACGTCACGATGCCCGGACGTCGTCCGCGTTCCGGGCATCGTCATCCGATCACGCTAATGCGCGAACGGCTTGAGGATGTTTTCGTCGCCCTCGGATACGCCATCGAAGACGATCGCGAGATCGAAACTGACTTCTACAACTTCGACGCGCTCAACATTCCCGAGAACCATCCGGCGCGCGCATGGCAGGACACGTTCTACACGACCGACGGGTTCGCGCTTCGTTCGCAGACTTCGACTGTGCAGATCCACGCCATGCAGCGTCGTGGCGTGCCGGTCAGGATGATCGCGCCGGGCCGCGTGTTTCGCCGTGACACTCCCGATCCCACGCACAATCCGATGTTCTTCCAGGTTGAAGGCTTGTGTGTCGATCGCGGTATCACGATGGCGCACTTAAAAGGGACTGTCGCGGAGTTTCTGCGGCGTATGTTTGGTCCCGACACTGTCACGCGCTTTCGGCCGTCGTACTTCCCGTTTACCGAGCCGAGCGCTGAGTTTGATTTCAGTTGTTTCAAATGCAAGGGCAGTGGTTGTCGAATCTGTAAGAACTCGGGTTGGATCGAGTTGGGTGGGTCCGGAATGGTTCACCCTAACGTGCTGCGCACGGTGGGCGTCGATCCCCTCGAGTATTCCGGGTTTGCTTTTGGTTTGGGAATCGATCGGATGTGCGCGTTGATGTACGAGCTCGATGATATTCGTTTGCTCTTCGAGAACGACGTCAGGTTTCTGGAAAAATTCGAGTAAATGTTTATTAGTTACGAGTGGCTTAAAGAGCTAACGGATACACGACTCACGCCAGCGGAGTTACGTGAGCGGCTGACTATGGTTGGTCTCGCGATCGACGCTGTCGAAGAACAACAGGGCGACGCGGTGCTCGACGTCGAAGTACCTTCAAACAGACCTGACTGTTTGTCGCATGTGGGAATCGCGCGTGAGGTGTCAGTGATTGAGAAAGGCGAGTTGCGCCTGCCGGCTTCTCAATCTCCGAAAGCGGAAGGTCGAGCCGCCGATTACACGTCCGTAGAAATCAAGGATCCCGACCTGTGTCCGCGATACGCCGCTCGCCTTGTGCGCGGCGTGAAGATTGGTCCATCCCCGGACTGGCTCGTCAAACGTCTCGAAGCTATCGGCCAGCGTCCCATTAACAACGTCGCCGACATCACCAATTACGTGCTGCACGAGTTGGGCCAGCCTCTGCACGCGTTTGATTTTGAGAAGCTCGGCGGTCGCCGCATTGTCGTCCGTCGGGCGAACGGTGGTGAGAAGCTCAAAACTCTCGACGGTGTCGAGCGAACGCTTTCACCTGAGACCCTCGTAATCGCCGACGCCGAAAAAGCAGTCGCTTTGGCCGGAATCATGGGTGGCGAAGAGTCTGAGATTTCAAACCAGACTAAAGACGTTCTGATTGAGAGTGCTTACTTTAATCCGCAATCTATCAGACAGACTGCCCGCCACCTCGGAATGGACACTGAAGCGTCGAGAAGGTTTGAGCGAGGCGCCGATCACGAAGGTGTTTTGCGTGCGCAACAACGATGCGTCGAGCTGATCTGCGAGCTTGCAGGAGGTGTTGCAACCGAAGACGCGATCGATGTTTATCCACAACCATTCAGCGAACGCGTAGTCGGTCTTCGTCCGCAGCGGATACCTGCGCTCACGTCGCTTTCAGTCGAGACAGAAGAAATCGTGCGGATACTCACGGGTCTCGGTTTTGAACGGACTGATCAGTCACACGATCCTCTAATCGTCAAAGTGCCATCGTGGCGTGTCGACGTCGAACAGGAAGAGGATCTGGTCGAGGAAGTCGCACGACACATCGGTTACGAGAAGATCGGCCAGGACTTGCCACCGTCAAGTGTCTCGGGTGAATACCAGCCGAGCGAGATGCAACAGCGGTCGCTGCGACGCGCGCTGAACGCGTTCGGTTACGATGAGGCGATCAATTTCAGTTTCATTCCCCAGGAGTCGCGCTTCGATTTGATTCCAAAGCTCGCGGGCCACGAGAACGATCAGCCACAGCTCGCAAACCCGATTATTGAAGACGCAGCATGGATGCGCTCGACGTTGCTGCCGGGACTACTGAGCTCGTTGCGACACAACTTCAATCACGGCATTCGTGACGTGCGTTTATTCGAAATTGGGCGCATTTTCTCGATTTCCACGGCCGGCGAACTGCCGGATGAAACACTCGTGCTGGGCGCGGTCGCGACTGGAAGCGCGCTGGAAGAGGACCGTGCGCAGGGTGAACGCGAGCTCGACTTCTTCGATCTCAAAGGCGCGCTTGAAGCCGCGGTCGATTGGATGAATCTTAGTCCGTTGAAGTTCAGTGCGGGCTCGAACCGGCATCTTCGTGTGGGGCAAACGGCCCTGATCAGCACCGGCGACGACAAACCAATTGGCACGATCGGTAGGCTTGCTGAGCCCCTCGCCGCGTCGTACAAGTTTCGCCAACCAGTTTATGTCCTCGAGTTGGACCTCGACGCGCTGTTAGGTGGTCCTGCAAAAGCGATCCAATATTCACCCTTACCTCGATATCCTTCCGTTACGCGCGACATCTCGCTGCTCGTTAATCGAAATGTCGGCCTCGATGAGATCTTCGCGGCAGTCGATAATCAGCAGGTGGCTGATTGCCGCAGTGTGAAGCTCGTCGGCACTTTCGAAGGCGGAAACATTCAGTCGGCAAAACGCTCAGTGACTTTGCGACTCGAGTATCGCTCTGACGAGCGCACTCTGCGCGACGAAGAAGTGGAAGAACACCACTCGCGTCTGACTCACGCGTTGCTCGAAACGTTCGCAGCCGAGCAGCGATAAAAATAAATCGTGCATGATTGCGAAATGAGTCTTGCGCTCACAGGCGTGAAGACGGATAATCGCTTCGCGCTTTTCAATCACACCACAGCGGGGGACAACGATGGTCGGTCTGTCAGGTTTGGAAAAGTTTTCTCACTTGGAAGATAAGATCTATCGCACCATCGAGCTCACGAAAACGCTGCGCCAGGAAAAAGAGAATCTCGAAAAGGAATTAGCGCTCATTCACCGCGACATGGGCAACGTGCTCAATGAAAAAGAGCGACTTGAAAACCAGGTCGAGAAACTGCTCGCCGAACGCGAGACGATTCGCATGAAGGTGGAAGCGATGCTTGACGCAGTCGCTGCTCTCGAGCCCGAAATGGTTGAGGAGCTCCGATGAGTTCCGGGTTAGGTCGAGTGATCGATAAAAGTAGCATGGAAGCAAGTACGAGCAGTCCCACCATCCGCGTTGAGATCTATAATCAGACCTACAACATTCGGTCTGACGGCGATACCGAATACATCATTCA
>DAIOGT010000267.1:0-6022 GCA_036745095.1 Pyrinomonadaceae bacterium | reverse complement strand
CGGATCGACTGGTATTGAATGGTCCGATGGATTGGGGAGCAGTCGCAGATACGTACTTTGCGATGGTAGCGGTGCCCAGCAGGAAAACTGAAGGACTCGAATATCGAACGGTAGCTTACGAGCACAAGCCCGACGGCGGTACCGCTGAAAAAAGATTCTTAATCACAGGGTATGTGCCGGTTCCCTCTGATGGCGCGCGCACTGTTATTTACGCCGGTCCGAAAGATCATGACCTGCTGACGAGCGGGAGCCGGGATGTTAGCGACCTTGTTGGTCGCAACGTCGAGCTTGACGGTCTGATTGACTATGGCTTCCTCGGCTGGCTCTCCAGGCCTTTGGCTGTTCCTATTCTTCGCGCCATCACTTATCTGTTCAAAGTAACCGGCAGTTATGGCGTCGCAATCATTCTCTTCACGATCGTGATCTACTCTCTCTTCTTCCCGCTGAAGTGGCGATCTTCAAAAGCAATGAAGAAAGCGCAGAAGCTCGCTCCGAAGATGAAGGAGCTGCAGGAGAAGATGAAGGGGATGAAGCAAAACGATCCCCGCCTGAAAGAATTGCAGATGGACCAGCTCCGGTTGATGAAGGAAGGCAATCCGCTCGGGGGTTGTTTGCCGTTGCTGATCCAGATGCCTTTTCTCTTCGCGCTCTACCGGGCGATCACAATCTCGCTTGATTTTCGCCAGGCAACTTTTCTCTGGATACCGGACCTCTCGGCGGCCGAGCCTTATCTGATTCACATTTTGCCTATCTTGATGACGGGCACAATGGTCATCCTTCAACTGGTGACGCCTGCTCCGTCCGCCGATCCCTTGCAGCGCAAAATGATGGCGATCGGTATGCCGATCTTCATGCTTTACGTTTTGTGGAGTGCGCCCTCGGGTTTAGTTTTGTACTGGCTCGTTGGTAATATCGTCGGGTTCACGCAACAGTTCGTGATTAATCGTTGGACCAAATCCGACGATGAGGAAGTGCCGGCGCCGCCACCCGCGAAAGGTCCGGCGGGGCGAAAGAAAAAGCTGGATGCACCAGCACCGAGCTAAAACGAAGGATTGAAGATGGCAGAGGTTTCACAACAGGCAGCCGAGTTTCTCGAGAACGTCTTTGAAATGACGGGGCTTGAGTTGCGCGTTGCGGTCAAGCAGGGCATTGCCGGTGAAGTGCTCGACATCGAAGGCAACGACGCTGAGTTGCTCCAGGCACAAACGGGCGAGTTGCTGGAAGCGCTGCAGCACTTAATCAATCAGGTTTTTGGTCGAAGCCTGGTTGGCAGCGCGCGGCTGGTTTGTGACGTAAATGGCTTTCGCGCAACTCGTGAAGCTGAGCTACAGGCGATGGCAAATCTCGCGGCGAGCCGAGTGCGACAGACCGGAATGCCTTTTACGTTTGAGCCGATGAGCGCAAACGAAAGACGAATTATTCACCTGACCCTTGCAGATAGCCCGGATCTCTTCACGGAGTCAGTCGGTGAAGGTTCCGATCGCAAGTTAAGAATTGGTCCGAAGAAAAATTCCTAAACTCCCCTCACACCAGTTCCGAGTTAACAGTGACCACGATCGTTGCATTATCAACACCCAGAGGACGCGGAGCTCTCGCTGTTATTCGTCTGAGTGGTCCGGACGCGATTGCGACCGCGAGGCAGATGGGCGGGATCGATAAAATTGAACCAAGGCGTGCAACGCTGGTCCATCTCCGCCGGCCGAACGACGGAGAAGTGTTGGACCAGGTGCTGCTCACGTGCTTCAACGGACCGCACTCTCTCACAGGTGAAGATGTAGTGGAGATCAGTTGTCACGGCTCGCCCGCAGTTGTGCGTAGCATCATCGATACAACTCTTGAGTTGGGAGCTGTGCTTGCGGGTCCAGGTGAGTTCACGCTGCGCGCGTTGTCGAATGGAAAGATCAACCTGGCCCAAGCTGAGGCGATACGCGATCTGATCGCCGCACAAACCGAGGCGGCAGTGAAGCAGGCTTCTCGTCAACTGAACGGAGAGCTTTCGAACGCGCTTGGTCCATTCAAAGAGAAGCTGGTGGAAGTGATTGTTCTTTTGGAGTCGGCGCTTGAGTTTGTTGAAGAAGACATTCCCGCGCCGCGTGCGAATGAGATTGACGGTCATCTCGCTGTTGTGAGTGAAGGCGTTGAGAAACTGGCGCGGAGTTACAGTGCCGGAAGGCTTCTCCAAGAAGGCGTGCGGGTCACGATTACGGGCCGGCCGAATGTGGGTAAGTCGAGTCTTTTCAATAGTTTAGTAGAGCGGGAGCGGGCGATTGTTACTGACATTCCGGGAACCACTCGCGACACGTTAACCGAAGCGATCGATCTCGAAGGCATTCCCGTTATCCTGACGGATACGGCGGGCCTGCGGCAGACGACCGACGGTATTGAGACGTTGGGTATCGAGCGAACGCGGCGAGCGATGAGCGACTCGGATCTCGTGCTCGTCGTCCTCGATGGTTCTACCGGAATTGATGCAGACGATCGCGAGTTGATAAATCATACGGCGAACACTCGTCGGCTCGTTGTTGCGAACAAGAGTGACTTGCCGGAATTCAGCGTACCGGCGAGTTGTGTTGAAGAGCTGCAACCGATTAAGGTATCGGCGCGGACGGGCGAAGGCTTGGTGATACTGCGCGCCGCGATCCTTGCTAGCGTTAATAGCAACGGCATTAACGAAGGCGGGTTGTTAATCACCAATGCTCGTCACTACGATCTGTTGTGCAGCACTAAACGCGAACTGGAAGCGGCGCGTGCTGCCTTGCGCGAGCGACACAGCGAGGAGCTCGTGCTGGTGCCACTGCACAACGCGTTGAAGTTCCTCGGGCAGATCACCGGAGAGACAACGACGGAAGATATTCTGTCAGAGATATTCGCGACGTTTTGTATCGGGAAGTAATTCATGTCGTTTGACGAGCAATTCGATGTAATCGTGATCGGCGCGGGCCATGCGGGCTGCGAGGCGGCGTCTGCCGCGGCGCGATTAGGCGCCGAGACAGGGTTGATTACTTTGAATCTCGATCTCGTCGGTCAAATGTCGTGCAATCCGGCGATTGGCGGAATTGCTAAGGGACATCTCGTACGTGAGATCGACGCACTGGGCGGCATCATGGGTCGCGTGATCGACCGCACCGGTATTCAGTTTCGTTTGCTGAACCGCTCGCGTGGTCCCGCGGTTCAGTCGCCGCGGGCGCAGGCGGACCGAATGCGCTATCGAGCCGAGATGCGACGCACCCTGGAAGCAACCTCCAATCTTCATCTGCGACAAGGCAAAGTCGTCGATTTCGTGCTTGATCAAGGAAGATTGGCGGGCGTGGTGTTGGAGGATGGTCGTCGATTCGGAGCGCAGGCTGTCGTAGTGGCGACCGGGACTTTCCTTAATGGATTGATTCACACCGGCCGTCGCACTTACTCGGGTGGTCGTGCCGGCGAGCCCGCCTCGATCGAATTGTCAGAGACTCTGAAACGACTCGGGTTTCCGGTGGGCCGTCTCAAGACGGGAACTCCGCCGCGGCTCGACGGAAGAACGATCGACTGGAGCGCGTTTGAGCCTCAGCCAGGCGATGAAATCCCTGTTCCGTTTTCGTTTGCGACCGACACCATCGAGCAGCGTCAGATCCAGTGCTACATCGGCTATACGACCCCAGACGTGCATGACGCGATTCGCGAGAACATCGCAGAGTCGCCGCTCTATTCGGGAAAAATCAAAGGTATAGGTCCGCGATATTGTCCTTCTATAGAAGACAAGGTCGTGAAGTTTTCCGATAAGTCGCGCCACCAGCTCTTTCTTGAGCCGGAAGGCCACGACACGAATGAAGTTTATCTAAACGGGTTTTCGACTTCGCTGCCTGCGGAGATGCAGCAGGACCTCGTACGGATGATCCCCGGTTTGGAGGAGGCGAGAGTCATTCGTCCGGGTTATGCGATTGAGTACGACTTCGTCGATCCAAGAGAGCTCGGCCCCGATCTTCAAACGAGTCGCTTGCCGGGGCTTTTCCATGCGGGCCAAATCAATGGGACGACGGGTTACGAAGAAGCGGCGTGTCAGGGATTGCTCGCCGGCATTAATGCAGCGCTCCACACGCAGCGAAGGGAGTCTCTGCGGTTACGGCGCGAGGAATCGTACATCGGCGTGTTGGTTGAAGATTTGATCAAACAAGGCGTCGACGAGCCTTACCGGATCTTCACGTCGCGGGCGGAGTATCGGCTGGCGCTTCGTTACGACAACGCCGACGAGCGACTGGAACGATACGGCAGGGAACTCGGGTTGGTCGGGGATTCAGACTGGGATCGCTTCAACTCGAGGCAAGCGCGACTCGCGAAGTTGAGAACCGCGCTTGAAACGGTCCGACTGCGTCGTTCGGACGCTCAGCACGCGGCCGTTTCAGCCTTGCTTGGGAGCGACCTTGGGGATTGGATTTCCCTCGAGCAACTCGCGAAACGCCCGAAAGTGACAGCAGATTTAATCATGTCGCTGTTGCCAGCGGAACTGAAACCAGTGGCCGAAACAGATCTGAACTCCGTTTTAGCAGACTCGCTTTATGCGGGCTATCTCGACACGCAGAAAGCGGCGATTGCCAAACTGTATCAGCACGATACTCTAAAGATTCCACGACATACCACGTTCAAAACCATCGCGGGCCTTTCGAATGAGATAGTCGAACGACTGGACCGTGCCAAGCCTCTTACTTTTGGGGAAGCTCGACGCCTGCCAGGGCTCACTCCCGGCGCCCTTTCGACACTTCTCGCCTTCTTAGCAGCCCAGCAAAAGTCCGCCTAACAGGCTTCAAGTCGCTATGTTTCACGTGAAACATACCGCTCTCTAGCGGCCAAGGCTGGACGTGTGTTAGGTTTAGCGGCAATCATGGCCAAGACGATCGCCGTCGCCAATCAAAAAGGCGGAGTCGGCAAGACCACCACCGCCGTCAATCTCGCCGCGATTATTGCCTCCTGGGGCAGCCGTGTTCTTCTCGTGGACGCGGATCCGCAGGGTAACGCGACTTCCGGCATCGGCGTTCAACGTGGGAGTTTCCGGCGAGGTCTTTATCACAGCGTGGTCCTCGACGAGCCGATCTCAGGCATCGCCTTGCCGACCTCGATCCCGTCGCTTACGGTCGTTCCGTCTAATAAAGATCTGGCCGGAGCGGAAGTGGAGTTGGTCGAACTTAGTCAGAGAGAGTTCCGGCTAAAGAATGCACTGGCGAGTGTCGAGAACAATTACGACTACATCATCATCGACTGCCCGCCGTCGCTCGGGCTCCTGACCCTGAACGCGCTTACTGCTGCAAAGTCGCTGCTCGTCCCGATTCAGTGTGAGTACTACGCGCTCGAGGGCGTCACCGAACTCTTCGACACGCTAGCGCGAATCAGGCGGCTCCATAATCCCGGACTAATGATCGAGGGCTTGCTGCTGACGATGTACGACGAGCGCACAAATCTTTCGGCCGCCGTCGCCGCGGACCTGCGCGACTTCTACGGGTTGCAGGTTTTTCAGACCGTGATTCCCAGAAATGTCCGGCTGGCAGAGGCGCCCAGCTACGGAAAACCAATTATCACTTACGACGCACACTCCAAGGGGGCCGAAGCATACTCACAATTAGCCAGGGAGATAATTCATGAATCGAAAAGCGCTAGGTCGGGGGCTGGGGGCTCTCCTGTCTTCTGACCGCACAGTGGATCTCGGAGCAGAACCTTCTGAAGTCGATCTCGACTCGATTGTGCCCGGACCGATGCAGCCGCGGACACACTTTGACGAAGCGGCTTTGGACAGTCTTGCCGAGTCGATCAAAACGCACGGCATCGTCCAACCGTTGCTGGTGCGACGCCGCGACGGCGGCTATGAATTGATCGCGGGTGAACGACGGTGGCGCGCGGCCAAACTGGCGGGGATTTCTCGCGTGCCCGTCATCGTCAAGGAAGTGCCCGATGACAGTCTTCTCGAGATCGCGCTGATTGAAAACATCCAACGCGAAAACCTCAATCCAATCGAGGAAGCGCACGCATATAAAAAGCTCATCGAGACGGTGGG
>DAIOGT010000266.1:0-6032 GCA_036745095.1 Pyrinomonadaceae bacterium | reverse complement strand
GATTCACTTTCAGATTGGGGGATACCGTGCGTATCAAGTCTGGGCCATTTTCATCTTTCACCGGCACTGTGAAGGAAATCAATCAGGCGAAATCCCAACTGAAGGTGCAAGTGAACATTTACGGCCGCACTGAGCCAGTCAAGTTAAGCTTCTCAGATATCGAAAAGTACTGAGCCGCGTTCTGCTGGTAGGCGGTTCGCTGGTGCCTCTCGTGGCTCCTCCAATTTGAAGAGAGTGGTGCGGTGATGTGATTGTTCGGATTGACAGACTTTCCAGGTATATACAAAAATTCCGACGGGAATCAGTATCTTCAGCAGTGCGAAAACGCCTTGCACAAAGATCGCCTCTGTAGCGGATAGGTCCCATTGTTGAAGGCCAAAACAATCGCTAATCATGCGATAGTTAGATTCCTATATGTCTACAAATGTTCCCATCCGGCGTTCAGTCGCGAAGATCCGCGGCTTACCCAATCCCGCTATCACTCTGCGAGGAAACTCGTAATGCTCTCCCTCGAACGGCTCAAAGGCTTGATCCCATAGGTCGGTTTCTACCAACGGGCCTTGGATTAGATTTAGATTGGCACTCATTACAGAACTCGCCCGAAGTCGGCTTATCTGTTTTCGAGTCATAGTCTGAAGTCGGCCAGTTAGAACAGTTCGAGCAGAAATGCCAAGGGTCATGGCCTTTCTTTTTCCGATAGGTCGATGCCCTCGTAGTGCAGTTTCTGACGTGAAATAGACTCTTGCACTAACAATGGTTTAAAGCGCAAACGTAACATTTTTTGAAGCAGGTGAAGCAGGAATGACCCGCAAAAACTTGATCCCACGAAGAAATCAAAATAGACTCCGCGTACTATGACATCCTCCATTGCCTCGCTTCTCATGGTTCTCGTGCTCTGGCTTTCAATGGCAATCTTTTGCTGTGCGGGAGGCAGTTCAGAAACATCTAAGCCACTAACTCCGGCACAACGATCTGAGGCGCAAGCCATGAAAGACAAAGCATGCAATACAGTTCAGCGACTAACTGCCGCCGGAGGCTTTACGAAGATCGAGGCGGGTTCTTTAGGCGTTACGCATGCGTATGTCGGGCCGGGGTTCTTTCAAGTTCCCGTTGACGCAAAAGCCGACTCATTGAAGTGGGTAGCCCTGTGTTATGTGGATGTTGATAAGAAGAATCAGCTTGGCTTGGTGATTATCCACAACGGCTATACAGGCAAAAGAATAGGCACGTTCGATTTTGGATCAGGACTCAGAATGGAATAGCAAGCCTCATCCAATTTTTAGGCAGAAACGATAGTTTCCCATTTAATCACCATTACTTAGGCAAAGCCCTCGATAACTCGATAACATAATATGTATTATCAGACGCAGAAGATGCGCCTCTCTGCTAAGGTGTGGGGGCGTAGTAGGATTTGCGGCTGGTGATCACGTACTCCGGGTGGCCTTTTATCTCGATCGAGATCTTCCGCCGTTTCCCATCGCGTTCTCGGTTGGTTGGATAGTAGCCGATGATGTAGCGCTCGTTCAGGTCCGCAAGGATGCGGTTGTAGATCGTCGCCGTCTGAGTTCGCGTTTCCAAAAATTCGGCCCAGCCGCCCGAGAGTTTTGCCAAATCCACGAGCGCACGTTGGACCTTAAGCTCCTGTTCAATCCTGGCTTGCAGAACCTCAGGAGTGAGTTTCTTTCGACGTTGCTCCTCAAGTACCTTGAAACTATTTTTGACTCTCTCAGATGACGCTGCCGACCACGTTGCAATTGACCTCTCATCCTCAGCCGCCAGCCGTTGCACCTGCTCATCCCGCGTCAGATCAAGCAACCGCGTTCGCGGAATAATTGTATAGATCGTGGCCCGAGACCTCTCGGCTGCGCGATACACATCGTCAAGACTAAACTCAGTTACGAGGTCGCGCTGGAGCTTTCTCTTCTGCTCGACTTCCTCCTGCACTTCTCGTAACAGCTCAGCTGATATCCCCGATGGAACTTCATGTACGATGACGGAGTTTCGCAGGTACTCTATTTCGTCCCCATCAGTTTGAAAGACGATGACCGGATTTTGATCTTCGTCGTCAAAGGCCTCGTTGAACGTGGCCATCAAGGCACTGAACTGCGCACTGCGTCCAAAACGCGGGCGTTTACCGCCAACACCGAGGAAACCTTTGCTGCCCCTGGTTTTCTCAAGCAACGAATCCAAGCCCCTCTTAAGCTCTCGCTTATCGTTGGTGAAATCGACTAACAATTCGACGTCGTCAGTGATAATCGCCAACCGGTCGTATGGCCCAAGCTTATCGACTAAAACTTTGGCTGCTTCAATGCTGTCGGTGATGTATGGGAACTGGCTGCGACTGTAGTCGATGATGAGCACGATCGAACGTGCGAGGTTGACGTTGTCTCCCAGCACAAAGTGCCCTATCTGCTGCGTGACACCGTCTTCGCTGACGGCAAAATCCGTGGCCTTCAGATCGCGTACGGGGCGGCCTTGCTTATCAGTAACCAACACGTCAGACGTTACCAATGAAGTCTCGATGCGAATCACGTCTTCATCATTGCTACTTGCCTGATGCGAGCTGACCGTTTCGTTTTTCTGCGGATCCCATTTCAACTTCTTCAGGCTGGATCCGAAGTCTTTCAGCTTCGGCTTTTCTCTCGGCGATTGCGCAAATGAAGCTGTGGATAAACCGAAGATGAGGACGGCGGCAATGATCCAACGAGAGGGGCTCTTTAAATCGAACAACATTGGACGACATCTTAACTTAAACAAGCGACGCACATTAAGTCGGGCACTTACGTACTGGCCTCAGCTTGTTTGCGTAAGACGTCGAGGAAAGCCGCGGCGGCCGGTGAAAAGTTAGGACCGCGCCGGTGAGCGGCCCAGAGAGTGCGGTTGTGTGTGAGGCCGCGTACCGGAACCGTTACTAAAACTCCTCGCTCAAGCTCTTCACGAACGCACATGCGCGGTACAAACGCCAAACCAACTCGCTTCTGCACGAACCGTTTGATCGTTTCAATTGTGGCGAGCTCGAGCGTGATGTTGAGTGGCGTGTGTTGTCTCGCAAAAGCTTCGATAACTTTCACACGCGAGCCGGACTTTACGTTGTGAGCGATGAACGGTTCGGTTCCGAGGTCCTTGATCTTGACGGACGACCGTCCCGCAAACGGATGCTTAGGACTCATGATGAGCACCAACTCATCCTTGAGTAACGGAAACGCTTCAAGGTCGCGATCCGCCGGCTCGGATGCCATCAACGCGAAATCTAAATTTCGGTCCAACACCTCACGCGGCAACAGGTGCGAGACATGACGAAAGATTTCGACCTTGACCTCCGGATGGTGCTCGCGAAATTTCAGGATCAGCTCAGGCAAAAGATACAGCGACGTGCTCTCATTCGCTCCCACACGTATCAGTCCCCTTTTCAGACTCTGCATTTCCGCGATCGCCTGAGCCACTTGATCTCTAAGGCCGAGGATCCGCTGCGCGTAGTCGTAAACCACCTGCCCTGCCTCTGTGAGCACGGGCGTCTTTTGTGTTCTATCGAGCAGCGGCAGACCGATCTCCTCTTCGAGACGCCGAATGGCGATACTCACCGCCGGCTGCGTCCGAAACACTTTATCGGCCGCTTTCGAAAAGCTTTTTTCCTGCACCACTCGCGAGAAGTATTCCAACTGGGCCATTTCCATAGGCGTGATGTGTATCACACTAACAGGCGGCACGTCGATGAATGGCGTTTATTATTATCTTAAAAAAATAAATTCACCCGATTTTGGAGTTCAAGCCTCAGCTTGCGTGCCCCAAACCGAAGCAGCCTAAAGGGGGGACTCTAAACAGCCTCACTTGACCGTCTTCGCTGCGTTCCCCTAAAGTGACCATTTCCCATTTGCAACGTTTATTCCCTATAGGAAACGGTGACTGTGGCAATACGTATCGAAAACCAGTACGAGGGTTCGCTTCCGAAGGGCGCCCTGGAACAGATCGAAAAGGCCTTCGACAGCCTGCCGCGCGAGCACACGCGTGGCATCGAACGAATCCGGCTGGTGCCGTTTATCACCGATCCCCGCATCAAAGGTGCGTTTCAAGCGACCGAAGTGCCGGGACTTTATCATCCGCGGCAGGGGCCGAAAGGAGCTTGGCTCGAGATCGCTGTCAACGTTCTATTGCAGCCGGACAAACCTTTTCATAAGAAGATCGTGCCGCGCCTCTCCTTTAAAAGTAATCTCGTGGCGCTCGTGTTTTCACTCGTAGGCCAGCATTACCACATCACGCTGAAGCACTCGTTGAAGAAAACTCAACTCGAACCGGCTGTGCGTGCTTATACTGAAAAGCAGTTGAAGGCGTGGAACGAGAAGAAGCACAGTTTCAGGGCGAAACTGTTTAAGCCATTGCAACCAACGTTTGAGCGTTGGGCGAAGTCGTTACAAAAGCGCGCGGCTGCTGAGAAGAAGAGACAGGCCGGCTAGTCTTGTGAAGGCTCGTCGTCGATCTCATCAGCGACCGCTCTAAGGATCAACGCGACCTCTGCATCACTTACCTGCGACGCGCGAAACTTCACTTCGATATTGAAATCCTTGTCGGGCGAAGCGTACTTGAACGTGTAGGGTTTATTATCAGGCACAACACGCGGTCCCATCTCCTGGCGTCGCACTTCCCTCGCGTCGTTACGATTCAAGCCACGGGTCGCAATCTCTTTCGCCAGCCGCCGCATCGACTCATCGTCAGGCTGACGCACGATTTGAAGTAACGAAGACTTCGCGTTGATATCGGCGGCACGACATACTTCGCGCACGTCGTCAGGAATACGCGCGATCGCAAGCGCCTCGCTCACTGTCGTTCTGCTCTTACCCACTTTGCGCGCGACGTCGTCGTGCGTGTAACCGAAACGGTCGCACAGCGCCAGCAAGCCATCCGCCTCTTCCCACACGGTCAGATCCTTGCGCTGCATGTTTTCGATGAGCGCGATCTCCGCCACCGTGCCCTCGTCGACTTCCATCTCGACACAGGGAACTTCCTTCAGTCCCGCCTTCTGCGCGGAACGCCAGCGACGCTCACCGGCGATGATCATCCAGCGCCCCGTCAGTCGATTCGGTTTTACGAGCAACGGCTCGAGCACGCCTTTCTCGGCAATCGATGCGGTCAGCTCCGTGAGATCGCCGAATTCCGTGCGCGGCTGTTCCGGGTTCGGATCCAGCTTATCAACGGCTATCATCCGGCCGACCTGCTGAGGCCGGTGTTGCGACAGTTCTTCGACGTAATGCGCGTCGTGGCGCATCTGAAGGCCGGTTGGCAATCCCCTCTTAGACACGGCTTATTACCTCTTCACAAAGTTTTCCGTATTCGATTGCTCCGGATGAGTTAGGAGCAAAGCTAAAGATCGATTCCTTATACGCGGGCGACTCTTCCAGTCTGACGCTCTTGGTAATCACGGTATCAAAAAGTTTTGGACCAAACACCGAGCGGATCTGTTCGTAAACTTCACGCGCGAGGGTGGTGCGTTTGTCGTGCAACGTCACGAGCACGCCGAGCAATTCGAGATTCGGATTAGGGCGCGCTTTGACTTTCTCGATTGTCTCCAGCAGATCGTCTGTGCCTTCGAGCGCGAAGTATGACGATTGAATCGGAATCAACACATGCGTAGCTGCAACGAGCGCGTTTACAGTGATCAAACCCAGCGTCGGCGGCGTGTCGATGACGATCACATCGTAGTGTTGCCGGAACGGTTCGAGACGATCTTTAAGCCGGAAAGGTGCGTCGAAATCGCCGACGAGCTTCGCTTCCAGCTTGGCAAGATTGATTCTCGCCGGTACGACGTGCAGGTTTTCGACTGGGCTGGGATAAACCGAATCCTCGACAGGCGCCTGGCCGTCCATCATGAGCTCGTAGATTGAGCGCTCGACTGTGCGTGGATCTAAAAATGAGATAGAGCTGTTTGCCTGTGGATCGAGATCGAGAAGGAGGACGCGTTTTCCCTTGCGGGCAAAGGCGGCGGCAAGATTGATGGCAGTAGTGGTCTTCCCTACCCCACCTTTTTGGTTGGCGATGGC
>DAIOGT010000265.1:1458-6034 GCA_036745095.1 Pyrinomonadaceae bacterium | reverse complement strand
GGCTGTCCATACTTTTGCGCCGACTTCGCGGCGAAGTGCGCAGCCAGGATCGGAATATCATCCGGCCTCTCACGCAATGGCGGCAAAACCAACGGCACCACATTGAGCCGGAAATACAGATCCTGCCTGAACCTCCCTTGCGCCACTTCTTTTTCGAGATCTCGATTGGTCGCGGCGATCAACCGGATGTTGACTGTTAATGTCTTTGTCCCGCCCACGCGCTCAAACTCGCGTTCCTGCAACACGCGCAACAACTTCACCTGCACGGCGGCACTGAGGTCGCCGATCTCATCGAGAAAGAGCGTTCCACCGTCCGCAAGCTCAAACCGGCCTTTGTGACTCTGCGTCGCGGAAGTAAAGGCCCCTTTCTCATGTCCAAACAGCTCCGACTCGATCAACGCCTCCGGCAATGCGGCACAGCTGACAGCCACGAACGGTCCATTCGCGCGCGGGCTTTCCTGATGAATCGCACGCGCAAGCATCTCTTTGCCGGTGCCGTTCTCGCCACTCAACAACACGGTCGCGCTCGTTGCCGCAACTGACCGCGCCTGCTTCAACACGCGCTCGAGTGCCTGGCTCGTTCCCGTCAGGTGTGTGAATCCCGGTGGGCGCGACAACTCTTCACGCAGTCGCCGATTTTCGATCTCGAGTTGCCGCATGCGTGCGGCCTGGTTGACGATGTGCAACAACTCCGCCGGATCGAGTGGCTTCTCAAAGAAGCCGTACGCGCCGCGTTTGACCGCCTCCAGCGCCGCGCGTTTCGAATCGCTGCCCGTGATGACGACGACTTGCAGCGGCGGATCCTGCGCCCGCGCGATATCGATCAACGCGAGACCTTCCGAGATGTCGTCAATCTGCGGAGGCAAATGCAGATCACTTACAACTACATCAATCTCTTCTTCGCTGATTTGCGTGCACGCTTGTTCGCGAGATGACGCCTGCAGGACTCGATAATCCGAGGTCAGCGCCCAGAAAAGACCACTGCGCACCGCGTCGTCATCATCGACAACCAGTACAGTGCCTTTAGGCTGTGGTTGATCCGTCATCTCTCGTAAACGACTTCCGCGGAATAGATTACGCACACGTAGGCCTACAGTTTAAATCCTGGGCGGTACTGCAGAGGAACGGGCGTAACGGGTATGTATTGCGAGGGCTTGCCGCGCCCTTTATTAGTTACGCCTGTCGTGTGGAATCGATGGTAGCACGACGCGAAATGTGGTTCCAGCGCCTTCGACTGACTCTACTTCAATCGTGCCGCCGCTTGCTTTGATCACTTCGCGACAAGTGTACAGCCCGAGGCCGATTCCGGTTTTCTTTGTCGTGGAGAACGGGCGAAAGAGTCGCGTCTCGATGAAGTGGCGACTCATACCACGGCCCGTGTCGCTGATGGAGAACACGGGAGCACCATTCGCGGTCTCGCCCGCTTCGATCGTGAGCGTACCACCTTTGTCGGACATGGCTTCGAGAGCATTGAGTATGAGGTTTTCGAGCACCTCTTCGATACGTGCTGGATCGGCGAGGGCGTGCAGGGTCGGCGGCAGTCTCGTTACGACTGAGTGTTTACCGCGCGAAGGTTCGGCAGTAAGCGCGACTACGCGTTGAATGATGGGCACCAGATCGATGTTCGTGGGCCGTTTGTGTTCGCCACTCAGACTCGTCAATGGTCGTGCGAGTCGTGCCACGAGCGCTTTTAGTTTGTCAGCCGCGCTGGTGAGTCCTTTCAATGCATCGGAGCGAAACTGAGGATTGTCGAAGTGTCGCTCCATGTTGCCGACAGTCAACGAAAGACCTTCGATCGCATTCTTCAGATCGTGTGTGAGCATGGCCGAGATGCGCATGAACGATTCAAACTGTCGCGACTCTTCTTCACGCGCGATTTGAGCGCGCAACTGATCCGTCACTACGTTGATGTTGTCTGCAAGACCGCGATAGTCGTCACTCGATTGCAGGATGATGCGACGGTCCAACTCGCCTTTTGCGATCGCCGAGACGTCTTCCGTCACGCGCTCGATACCTTTCGAACGTCTGCGCACGTGCCGCTCGAGGAGGATCGCTGCGGCGAAAGCCGTCAGCAGGGCCAGTACCACTCCTGCAATCCCCCATGTGTGAGCGTTTGAAAGAGGCGCGGTTCGATTACGCGCAACGGCTACGGAGACGTTTAGTTGGGGAATCGGTGTATACGCGGCGAGGTACGAGGCTCCGGCGAATTCAAATTCACGAACGCCACTTTCGTTGTTTGTCATGGCGCCCGCGATCGACTTGAAACCGGGTAGTGCTTCGTAGGCTTGAAGAGATCTGAGTGCGCGATCGGAGTTATAGATAATCTTCCCGGAACGGTCCAACGCAACTGCGATCACCTGGCCCGACCTGGCCTCGAACCCGCGCGCAGCATTCGCGAACATTTTTTCCAGATCGAGTACGCCGACAATCACGCCGATATTGTGCGTGCCTGCATGGTTGTGAATTGGCGCAGCGTATTCGAGTGTTGATGGCGCACTGCCGGGCTTTTCGACGGAAACATTTCCCTGCAAGTCCCAAACGTGGGAATCGGGTTGGATTGCTCTGGCGTGTTCCGGATCCTTGATTGTGGTCCACTCTGAGTCGCCCTCGCGGATGAAGGCGGGTTTGCGGTCACGAGTGAAGAGAGTAAGACTCTGAAAGCGGGCGCTGAGATCCGGAAGCGTTTTGAGCCGAAGATACAGTCCTTGCGGGTGGATTGCATCAGCCGCCGTTTGTTCGTCCGCAAGATACTTTATCTCTTCCATCATGCTAAGTCTGAGGAAGTCGCCCTTTCGCTCGCGCAGCTCCTGGTCAATCGCCGTATTCAAGGCGTTGAGATCGGTTTGCACGATGTCGCGAACAGTCGAATCGACACTGCGCAGGCCGTTCCAGTAGTTCAGTCCGGCGAACAGCAGCAGAGGTATGGCGCAAAGAATGAAATAGGTGAGAAGGGGTTTGCGGCGCATGAAAGTCTCAAGCTCGCTTCCGGCCGAATTCGTTCAGCAGCGGCGCAAGCGTCTCAATAATCTGATCGTGAGAAACACCGTTGCTGGCGACCAGCCCGTCGCGGTTTTGAACTTCAGGAACGTTGTAATTCAGAGGATAACCGAAAAGGTCGGTTATGCGCCCGCCCGCCTCCGTCAAAATCACTTCGGGCGCGCATGTGTCCCACTGCTTCGTCCGGGGCGAGAGGTGGATGTAGACGTCGCACTGTTGCTCGACCAGCAAGCCGATTTTTATTCCGACCGAGCCACGTTGCACCTCTTCCTGAAAACCAAGACGCTCAACGACTTTGTTCATGCGTGGACTGCGGTGGGAACGGCTCGCAGCGAGGCGCATGTCGAGGAGATTTTGCTTATCCGAAACGTTGGCTTGCATGGGCTCGAACTGAGGACGCTCGATCCATGTTCCGTTGCTGTGCACGGCGCGATAAAGCACGCCTGTTAGCGGTTGATAGACCACGCCGAGGACGCATTGTCCGTTATTCGTCAGTCCGATCTGGACCGCGAAATCGCCGTTGCCGTCGATGAAGCCATTCGTGCCGTCCAGTGGATCGACCATCCACACGCGTGACTTTTCGAGACGGCGTTTCGTATCGACGGACTCTTCCGCGAGTATTCCGTCGTTTGGAAATTCGCGCTTCAATCGGGTGACGATCAGATCATTCGCGATCGTGTCGGCCTGCGTGACGGGCTCGGTGTCGTCGTCGTAGTTTTTCTGTTTGATGTGGAGCGGGCCTTCGTAGTGTTCGAGGATCGCAGCGCCCGCCGCCCGCGCAAGATCGCAGGCAACACGCAGCTCATGGTCGTAAGTTTCGGCTTCCATCTGCGTTTATGCGCGTCCAGAGCTTGCTGCCTCCCTCACGGCCGCAATGGTTTCATCAATATCGGCCTTAGTCGTCCGAAAGTTCGTGATGCACGCGCGCAATGCAAACTTCCCATTCACCGTCGCGTTCGAGAGATACGCGCGCCCACCCTTCTGCACCAGCTCCATGATCCGTTCATTCAGCTGGTCCAGCTCCGCATCACTCAGCGAGCGCTCAGGTACGTAACGGAAACAGCAGATGCTCAACTCCACGGGGGCCAGCAGCTCAAAATCATTTGCATTCGAAACAACTTCGCCGAGGTAAGCGGCCAGATCGATGTCTTCGCTGATTGCATCCGCGATACGACGGCTGCCGTAATACTGCAACGTCATCCAAACCTTCAGCGCGCGGAAACGTCGCGACAGCTCAACGCCGTAATCCCAGAACGCGAAGGCCTCCTCGTCAGTGTAGCCGTGGGTCTTGATGTAATCGGCTTCATCCGTGCTGAACGGCGCACGCGCCGCGTGTGTGTCACGAAAGAGCAAGCAGCCCGCGTCAACCGGAACGTAAAGCCACTTGTGCGGATCGAGTGAAACCGAATCGGCGCGTTCCAAACCCGCGAACAAATGTTTTTTGCGCTCGTCTAACGAACCGGGCGCGCCGTAAGCACCGTCTACGTGAAACCAAAGATCGAATTGAGCGGCGACGTCTGCGATTTCCATGAGTGGATCAACGGCGCCGGTGTTGACTGTTCCGGCGGTGGCAACGATA